>CAZCKO010000003.1:0-91809 GCA_964499275.1 uncultured Rhodospirillaceae bacterium | reverse complement strand
CTGTTGCGTATGTCGCAGCCGCGTCGATTCGGAGGATATGAAATGGGTTGGGATGTCCTTTGTGAGATCAGTCAATTTCTTGCTGCAGCTGATTGCTCTCAAGCTTGGGTACAACGAATCCTAGCTGACCATGCCCAAATGGTGGCTACCTTTCCGGTTGAGGCTCAGGAAGAGGTCTGGGCAGAAAATTTTGACAGTATAATTTGTGCTGCCTTCGACCCGGTGGGGACGGCAACGCGGGTTGAAGGGGGATTTCGATTTTCCGGCCAGCATGGATTTTCGAGTGGTGTCGATTATGCCGACTGGTTGATTTGTGGTGGTTTTATTGTCGATGGAGACAACCGTGATGGTCCACATTTTTTCTTAGCAAAACGTGAGGACGCTGTAATTTTGGATGACTGGGATACCGTAGGTTTAGAGGGAACTGGGTCTAAGAGTTTCGTTATCCAGGATGCATTTATCCCGGAACATCGTTTTCTTGATGGGGCTTTGGCACGAGTAGGTAAGGGCCCAGGAACAGAAATTAACAAGGCGGCAGTATACCGAACTCCGCGCGGGGGGGTGACGTCGACAGGATTTGCAGCACTAACGGTTGGCACTGCACAAGGAGTACTTGAGGAATGGGTAAACTTTACTAAGCCAAGACAATCGCGTGGAATACCGATTGCTGATGAGCCGGGAACGCACCTCGTTGCTGCAAGATCGTCTGCTGAAATAGCTGCGGCGGAAGCGCTGTATTTTGGGACTATTTGTGATGCACAAAAGAGGTTAGAGGCAGGAGATAATCTCTCAGATTTTGATCTGTCAACAGCAAGGCGTAACGTGGGTTTTTCAGCTAAACTGGCCCTGAATGCCGGCACGCGATTATTTAAGGCGGCTGGAGGTAGGGCTTTGTCCAAGGGGAATGCCCTTGAAAGGCAATATCGTAATTTAGTTGCATCAGCTTCACATCACGCGATGGTTTGGGAACGTAATGCAATGGCTTATGGTCAAGATTTATTCAACCTTAAAGCTTAGGGCGGTCCAATTTGAAAGGGAGAGACGGATGGGTGAGAGTAAAGAGTATAGCAGTGTAAAAGTTGAAATTGATCAGGAAGGCATTGCTTGGGTGGCCTTTAATCGTCCCGAAAAACGCAACGCCATGAGCCCCACTCTACATTTTGAGATGGAGGAAGTTATTGCCGAGCTTGAAACAGACGATTTAGCTAAAGTAATAATTCTAACTGGGGAAGGGGTCAGTTGGAGTGCCGGCATGGACCTCAAGGAATATTTTCGGGAAACAGATAACAATCCGAAGGCAAGATTTAAATCTCAGTGGGCCCACCGTCACTGGGCCCAATATCTAATGGTTTCAGCTAAACCAACAATTGCCATGGTTAACGGTTATTGTTTTGGGGGAGCTTTCACGCCCTTGGCAGCATGCGACATTGCTATAGCCTCTGAAGATGCAACTTTTGGGCTCTCAGAGGTCAATTGGGGTATCCTACCAGGAGGTAATGTCAGTAAAGTTTTTCGGGACCTGGCCTCACACCGGGATTCACTCTTTTATGCTATGACCGGCCGTACATTTGACGGCATCAAGGCTGTCGAAATGGGTATCGTTAATCTTGCAGTGCCATCTAATCGGTTGCGGGATGAAACTGTAAGTATTGCCCGTGAATTGATGGAGAAAAATCCCGCTGTTTTGGCATTTACCAAACAGGCTGTGAAGGCAGTTCAGGGTATGGATATGAATATGGCTTACGAATATCTTGCAGCAAAACAGGGTGCTCTGCGGGCTGCTGATAAAGAAGGAACCCGTCAAAAAGGAATGTCAGAATTTCTGGATCAAAAAAGTTATAGACCGGGGTTGGGCGCAGTGAAAAGAGATTAAATCGATAGCGCTCTGGGTTTTGACCCTACCCTGTTCCAAAACTTTATGAAATTAAAGATATCGAAAGGGTTTGAGGTTGCCACTGATTTATATGGTTCGCTCAAACCCTTTGCACCAGTTAGTGATTAGAAACATTAATCCGGTAAAAGCTTATTTGAACTAATTAGTTCAGGTTGATTTTCTAACCCCCCTGTGCATATTTCCCGCCAGTTTGTGGGGTATGTACTCCCTCCTTTTTACTCTCCGCATGTTCCAGACGGGTGATCCTATCCCAGGTTCTTTTTTGATCGTCTCTAACGTTAATGCTCAGACAGCCTAGAGATTCGATCTCCAATTCGATCTTGTCGCCATCCATGAAGGGATGGAGCCCGCGGTGGTTAGTTCCCGTCGCCAGCACGTCTCCTGGTTCTAACGTATGAGTAGAACTGACCCAAGAAACACAACGCGGAATTTTGTGTGCCATGTCATCGGAATTAAAATTTTGCATAACTACGCCATTATTTCTCAGCTGTACTTTCAAGTTCTGGGGATTTGCAATTTCGTCTTTAGTTACGATGTAAGGCCCCATTGGCGCAAAAGTTTCACGGCTCTTCGCCTGGTAAAATGTATTGCCAGCGGGTGGCAAGCCGCGCGCTGATCCATCAATAAAGTTCGTATAACCAAAGACATAATCCATGGCCTCTGACTCTGAAACGTTACTCGCGCGTTTGCCAATAATTAAAGCGATTTCGGCCTCACCCTCAAATACTGAAGCTGGTACGTCGGGAAGGATCATGGTGTCGCCATTACCAATGACGGCGTTCGGTGATTTGTGAAAAGCATTGATCGGCGCTGGTGCATCACGCGTTCCATCTTCCATATAATTTACAGCCATACAGTCAATATTGCCCGGTTTGGGTAAAGGCGGTCGGATCCGGATACTGTCGAGTGGGACACCGCTGCCATTTGAGGACGCGGCTTCCAGCCTATTGCGATATGAATCAAAATTCTCGATGAGCCCATTTATCCGGTCGTGTGGTCCAATATGGGGAACTTCATTGGCTATATCGCTTACGTCAACAACTGTTTCGCCGTTGAGGACACCAAGTTTAAAATCATCAAAATGTAGTAGTTTCATGTATCTCTATCCCTATTATGTAACGTGTCTGGGCATGCGAAGGCGCATCCTCGATTCGTAGACTATCCGAAAAAGTATTGTGATGCACCGATATTGGGTCTGTTTCTTGTTGATTTTGGCCGCTATGCTTACATTATCGATTTTAATATAGTTTGGATCATAATGCAGCCCCTTACAAATAATATAAATCCAATAAAAATGGAAACCCCTGAAGATTTAGTTTCTCGTGCAAGGAAACTGGTACCTGAATTGCGTGACCGGCAATTAGAAACTGAGAAGTTGGGATCAGTTTTGCCGGAAGCTATTCAGTCCTTCCATGATGCAGGTCTTTATCGGGTTGTTCAGCCAAGGAAGTATGGTGGTTATGAATTTGGCCTCGATACGTTTGTCCAGGTTGCTATGACCATTGCGTCCGGTTGTGGTTCTACTGGCTGGGTATTTTCAACAGGGGCTCAGCATCAATGGCAAATAGGCATGTTTGCACCCGAGGCACAAGAAGAGGTATGGGGACAAAATCCCCTAGCACTGGCTGCTTCCTCCTATGCGCCGACTGGCTCCGCTATGGTGGATGGTGACGGCTATCGATTGAATGGGAAGTGGTCATTTTGTAGCGGCGTAGATATTTGTCAGTGGATGCTTCTAGGTATAAGGATTCCTCCGGACGAGGGCACAGGGCCCGATAAAATAGGATTTGCGCTCGTCCCGATGTCTGATTACCAGAAAGATGAAAATTGGAACGTACTTGGGCTGATTGGTACAGGTAGCCATGATTTAATTATTGAAGACGCATTTTTACCCACTCATCGAATCCTAACACATGAACAGGCACAATCCGGTAACTCGCCTGGCACAGAGATGAACGAAGCTGGTTTATTCAAAATTCCTTTTTTTGCGGCTATCGGATATTGTCTATGCTCAGCCATTCTTGGCATGGCCCGGGGGGCCTTGGAAAACTATTTAGAAAGTATGCGTGAACGGGTGACACGCGGTGCTGCAATGGGGGCGGCTAAGAATGTGGCCGACTTTCAAAGTATTCAGCTTCGTATCGCTGAGGCGTCTTCAAGTATCAATGCTGCAGAAACATTAGTGCTAAGGGATACAAAAGAGATTATGGACATCATGGAGGCGGGACAAGAGCTAACGGAGGCACAACGGGTAAGAAATAAGGGTAATGTTGCCTTCGCAGTAAAACTGTGTGTTAAGGCTGTTGATCTGTTATTTGAATCCGTCGGCGGTCAGGGGTTGAATAACCAAAACCGTGTCCAGCGCGCATGGCGGGATATTCATGCGGCTTCCAAGCATATTAGCATGAATTGGGATGCTGTAGCGACGCTCTATGGTCGCTCCCAACTGGGGCTACCACCGGGTCCTGCCCAGTTTTAGTAATAGGGTTTCGTATCGTCTAAGAAATATTGGTAATGTAATCTATTACTAATCGATTAAATGCCTCAGGGTGCTCTCGGTATGTAAAATGGCCTGATTCATTAAAGATGTGCATTTCGGTCCGTGGCTCCTTGTTTATTAATATATCAAATAACGCAAATCCCTGGTCAATTGTTGCAGTTGGATCGTTGTTACCCCAGATTAACAAGTTTGGTCGCCCTGTACCTCGTTCCATCAGCCAGTCAAAAGTTTCGGACTTCTGCCGCCCATGGCTGGGCAGAAACACTGATTTATTTAAGCCTTCAGCTTCCATTTTATCACAGGATTCTCGATATTTCGGTAATGCGGCTACGCGCATGAGCTCATCCAACCATTCTTCGGTTACACACCTTCTGTTGTAGGAATAATGCTCCATGACCCATCGCTGGCTTTCCCTTGTTAAAAAAGGCTGGGGAGTATCCTGAAAGACTATATGATTGCGGCCTTGTCCTGGTCCTAAAGTAGAAGTATCAACCATTATGTTGGACTTGATCCGTGTAGGGTCTTCTAAGGTCATTCGACAGGTTAAATAGGCGCCTCTCGAATGCCCAACAATGTTACAATTCTCAAGGTTTAACACCTCTAAAAATCGCAGTGCGTGTTGGACAACGCGAGCCATAGTGTAAGCATCATCGGTTTCTGGGTTGTCAGTGTAGCCTTGCCCTATTTTATCGACCGCTATCACGCGACATTCTTTTGCGAGGCCCTCGAAATTTAAATTCCAATCTGCAGCACAATCAGCGCCGTGAGGGGATCCAAAATTTCCTCCGTGGAATAAGACAACTGTCTCACCCTTACCTTGGTCGAAATAACGGGTATTTATTCCGTCAACATCGATAAATTTTGCCTCATCAAAATTCATTATTGATCTCCAGATATCAGGCGTTGGTTATGAAGCTGCGGAGGACTTCATCGAAACGTTGTCGTTGTTCTCGAAAACAGAAATGACCCGCCTCATTAAAAATTTGCCAACGGGCGCGACTTTCTTTCTCTGCGATAATTTTATAAAGCTCATGGGCCTGAGCATGAGAGACTGTCGGGTCATTATAGCCCCAAATCTGCAGGACTGGTCGTTGAAGGCCTCGACTTTCAATTATCCGGAACATCTCTTCTTTATCGGTTTGCAGGCCCGGTAAAAACTTGGTCCACAAGAATCCTTCTTCGTTCATTTTGTCTACAGATTCGGCGTAGCTTTGCTGTTGTGCAATGGCGGCTAAAGCGTTTACCCAATCGTCGGATACGCACTGGTCATCGTAGGAATAGCGTTCCAATACCCATCTTTGGCTTTCTGCCGTCAATGATGGTGTTGGTTTATTTGCAAAGACCTTCTCATTACCGCCAGTACCGGGTGCACAGGTATTGCTGCTGACTATAACACAGGATTTTGCAATTTCTGGGCAATCAACTGTTAGCCGACAAGTCAAATACCCACCGCGAGAGTGCCCGACGAGGTGGGCTTTTTCAATACCGAGCGTCTTTAACGTGTGATGGACATGGTCCACTACAGCAGCCATGGTATAATCGTCATCCGATCTGGGATTCCCTGTATAGCCTTGGCCGAGCTTGTCGATTGCAACAACGCGGGCCCATTTTGCAATATCGTCAATTGTGTCACCCCAATCATCTATAGCATCCGCACTCCCGGTGGAGCCAAAGTTACCCCCATGGATAAGGACGACTGTTTCACCGGTACCGCGATCAACATAGCGTGTGCGGACCCCTTCAACGTCGATGAATTTTTCACCTTTTAAAGCCATTGGATGCACCTTTTAACTGTAACGTAGTTATACTAGCAAAATTTGACAGAGCTCGCACGTTTTGAAATATGCTGCTATTCCATGAACAACTTTGTTTACATTCTAGGCACTAAAACCTCTCGTGGGTGGCAAACCTATGTTGGTTGGACGAATAACCTTGAACGTCGGCTAACGGCCCATAATACCGGAAAGGGCGCGCGCTCTACCCGGGGACGGAAATGGGTTTTGCTATATGCCGAGCGTTATGCAACGCGGTCTGGGGCCATGAGCCGGGAATGGTACCTTAAGCGTAACCACGAGTTCAGAAAATTAGTCCGCCCAGACTGATTCCCACACTCTTATTTCTTTTAATACAAGTCATGTCAGGGTTATTCTTTTTCACCCTTGAAAGGAATTTATATGACTAAGAAACCTGTCGTCATCGATTTCCATGCTCACATTGCAGTGCCAGAAGTGCTTGAAGTGACTTTTGGACATTCCCAATTCGCCCGTGCGATTACGAAGGCACGGCCAGGCAGTAAGGGTATTGGGATACCCAAGCAAGCCCTTGATCGAATGTCTGATATGAATTTGCGTTTCAAAGAGATGGATAGGATGGGGGTCGACATACAGATTATCAGCCCGAGCATCCTCCAGCAGTGCACGTATTGGGCAAGCCCGGAAGAGGGCCTCAGGATGGAACGGCAAAGTAACGATCGGGTGGCAGAGGCTGTTTCAAAATATCCAGACCGGCTTGTTGGTATAGGCTCCGTACCGCTGCAGGATGTGAGGTTGGCGGTAAAAGAGCTTGAACGCGCCGTCAACAAAAACGGGCTAAAGGGTGTGATTATTGGTTCCAATGTTAATGGGGATGAGCTTGGCCATAAAAAGTTTAAGCCTTTCTGGAGGAAAGCCGAGAGACTGGGTGCAGTAATATTTATTCATCCGACAGGCAGTACCGATCCCCGGATGCGTCCACACTATCAATTGATCACGGTAGGCCAACCACTTGAGGAAGCTTTAGCACAGGGATCTCTTGTCTATGATGGGGTAATGGATGCGTTTCCTAACCTCAAGGTTGCTATTGCACATGGCGGCGGCTATTTACCTTTTTATACTGGTCGGCACGATCATGTTCAGCGTATGGGTCACATTGGTGAGCAGCTTAAGGGTAGTTTTAGTTCCTATTTGAAGAGATTTAATTATGAAACAGTTTTGTTTAACCCTGATATGTTAGAATACTTGGCGACCCGGGTTCCAAACAAAAATATTATGATGGGTACCGACTATCCATTTGGAGAGAAAACCCCTCTAAAGTTCATTCGAAAGGCGAAAAAGATTTCTAAATCCACCCAAGATGCTATTTTGGGGGCTAACGCGGCAAAGTTCTTAGGTATAAAAATTTAATGATAGAAAACCAGACATCAGAAGCGGCATTAATTGAAAAGGCAACGAATTTTATTCCCATTTTAAAGGAAAGGGCCCATCAGGCCGAGCGTGATCGATGTATGCCAAAAGATACCCATTTAGAGTTTCGTGAAGCAGGCTTTTACCGCGCTCTCCAGCCCGCACGTTATGGTGGTCTAGAGCTTGATTACGGAGCTCAGACAATGTTTGCGCGTGAGCTCGGTCGTGCTTGCGCATCGTCAGCCTGGGTTGGTGGGATTTTGGCCTGCCATGGATGGATGGCGGGCATGTTACCTGATGAGGCACAATCAGAAATTTGGGAAGAGGATCCCGACGTTGCCATCTCAACATCCTTCCTGCCAATAGGGGGAGAGATAGAGCGCAAAGGGGACGGTCTAAATATTTCTGGTCGTTGGCGGTTCTCAAGTGGCGTTGATCATTGCCGTTGGGCAATTGTTTTAGCCATGGTTCCGACTGAAAATGATAAAGGAGCACCAGACCCTGTATTTGTGCTGATTGACTTGAGAGAATGTTCGATCGAGGCAACTTGGAACAGTGTAGGCCTTGCCGGAACAGGGAGTAACGATATCGTTGTCGATGGCGCTTATGTTCCGCCTTATAGAATGATGAGAGTGCTGGAATTGCGAGGTGAAGAGACTGCCGGATCAAAAGCTAATGGCAGTTATTTATACCGGCTACCGGTCTTTGCGGTATTTCCCTTTAATATAATTGGTCCGGCACTTGGCGCGGCGCGCGGCGCGCTAGATGATGTTATTGGCGACTTGACTAGCCGCAAGTCAGTTACGGGAGCTGATCTATCTAAAACGGCTACAGCCCATACCCGTATTAGCCATGCCACGGCGTTGATAGATGCGGCTGATGCGGTGGTAGAGAAAGTGAGGATGGTAGTCGTTGAGAAGGGTCGGACGGGCGATGAGTTTACGATCGAAGAACGGGCACGCTACCGTTTAAATCTCGGGCATATTGCGCAGTCGTGCTGTGATGCCGTTGATACGCTTCTACCCCTTACCGGGGGACGGGGGTTGGAAGATACTCATCCGATGCAGCGCGCTTGGCGTGATGTTCATGCTGTTGCACAACATATAGGGTTGGTGTGGGATGTACAGACCGGCCTCTATGGCAATGTCAGGTTGGGTCATGGTAGTCCGGACCCAAAACTGTAAACAATTAGTAATAAATAACAGGCTAACTAGGATTTTTTTCCAAAATATTATTCAGTAACTCTGCTATTTCGGCCGGTGCTTCGACCTGAACGCTATGGCCACATTCTGCAATAATTTCTATAGGAGCATTGCCGAGGCCTTCTGAGTAAGCAATGGCATGTTCTCTTGGGACCAGGTGATCATTTTCACCCCAAACTATCAATGCCGGTCCCTTGTAACGCCTTAACCTGCTTTTTAGTTTTCTATTATGCATATAAGGCGGTGAAAACCCAAAGCGTGAAGCGAACCGAAACATACCATACCGCAATAACTCCTTATCTAGGTCACCGCGTCCATCCGGAAATAGCTCTTTACCTATTTTTGATTCTGAGCTTGAAAAAAGCATATGTCTTAAGTCGTTGTAATAGAGGCCATCCTCGGGCTGCGCTACCCAAAATAAGTCTGCGATTGAATGTCCTTTTATAAATAAACCGCTCGCTCCGATGAGGCTCAAGGACTTAATTTTTTTTGGATACCGTACGGCCAGCTCAGCCGATACCCAGCCACCCATGCAGGATCCCACCAAGTGAAACTTTTCGATGTCGAGGGTTTCAAATAAATCGAGGTAATGAAGTACTAGATCTTCCATAGAATCGAGATCATCGCGCTCGTCTGATCCAGAACAGGCGGGGTGAGCAGGCGAAATAACCCGGTGGCGTTTGGCTAATTCTGACCTTAGGGATGGGAGGTCGTCTCTGAGACCATGAATATCGGCAATCCCATGAAGATAAATTATAGGTTCACCTTCACCTTCGTCGAAGACGTTCACGTTATGATCAAGAACCTTAATCGTCTTTCTGCTCATTGTTCTTCCCCTAGAATGTCGTCTAGATTGGGAAAGTTTTTAGCGAACAGTTCTGCAGATTCTCTGCGCAGTGCTGGCATAACTTCTGTCGCAAAAAGGTGCATACTTTTGCGTGCTAATTTTGGCGCCATGTTACCAAAATGAAACTGGATCAAGAAATTACCGACAGCGGCAAGTTCTATAAGCTCCAATAGTCTGCGACGCACCGTTTCCGGACTTCCAGCTATGATAGAGCCACCAGCATCTAATGTATCCCAGTCTTTAGCATCCCCCAATAGATCTCGACCGGGTTCAGAATTTTTCAAGTAATTTTCCCATGACCGCACGCTTTGTGAGGGAATACCAGGCCCAAAAGTTTGCGTACGTCCCTCGCGCCGCAAATGTCCCTTTAGACAATTTCTCAAAAAGTACCAAACGCCTTCTGCTGCTTCTTCACGTGCTTGCTCGTCTGTTTCCGCTACATAAACTGATAGCAAAACACCCATCCGGTAGGGATGATACGAGCTGCCATGGTCCTCAACAATTTGAGTGAAGCGTGATACAGCTGCCTTGGTAGCTGAGCCGTGGACCCTCGATGATAAAAAATAGTTGTATCCACGTTTGGCGCATTCCTCCATAGTTTCAATGCTGAGTGAACCGGGAATCCAAACTGGGGGATGGGGGCTTTGGCGTGGTTTGGGCCATATATTAGCATAACGCAGCGGATAATGTTCGCCCTCATGCTCAAAGGGGCCATCTTCTGTCCAAGCACGAGTGATAAGGTCACAACCCTCCCAAAATTGGCTACGTGCTTTAACTGATGTGATATTATAATTAAATGCTTCTGATCCTCCGCCGACGACGAAGCCGGCAATCAGGCGGCCGTGTGTCATCATGTCTATCATTGCATACTCTTCAGCGATACGGAGTGGATTTTTCCGGAGTGGCAACAAGCTGCCTAAAACGACAATTTTAGCTCTTTCCGTTCGCTGGCTCAGCGCTGCCGCTATTAAGTTTGGTGATGCCATTAAACCGTATACATTTTGGTGATGCTCGTTGAGCACCAAGCCATCAAAACCCAACTCCTCACCATATACTAGCTGGTCGATATATTCCTGGTATAAGCCATCAGCTTTTTCACTATCCCAGAGTGAGTTGGGGACCGTTACCCATGCAGACTCATATTTTTTGTCAAAGTCATCTGGCAGATATGGGTACGCCATAAAGTGCCAGCAAAAGAATTTTGCAGAGTGCAAGCCTGCCTCCCTTTCAATTATTGATTAATTTTGCAGCAAAATTTCAAGAAAGAAAGATAGACTGTATTTTTATTTTCCCACGCGGGGTGACACCCGTGACGTTGGTGATAAAATTAAGGTGTCACTTGTGACAGAAATCTATGGAGAGGGCTAATATGTCGGTAATTGACGTAGGTAATGAAGCCCCGGCGTTTGAGCTTGCTAACCAGGATGGAAACATTGTTTCCCTGTCTTCTTATGCAGGAAAGTATGTTCTTCTTTGGTGGTATCCAAGAGCTGATACGCCTGGCTGAACGGTCGAGGGCCAAGGGTTCCGTGATAGAATCCAAGACTTCGAGGCTAAAAATGCTGTCATTCTGGGTGTTAGTTTCGACACAGAGAACGACAACCGTGCATTTAAAGAAAAGTATGATTTTCCATATGATCTTTTGACTGATGCACAAAAATCAATGTCTATCGCTTACGGTGCGGCAGATTCTGATTCTGCCCGGCCCAGCCGGGTGTCGGTTTTAATCAGTCCGGACGGCAAAGTTGCGGCTTCCTATGAAGTCGTCGACAAGGCTGAACATCCAAACGAGGTGTTGGCTGACCTCAACCGACTTTCATAATATTGAGGGGGCTGGCCGCTAAGTTGGTCGGCTCCCCTTTTATTTAGTTAAATACGTAATCTGATTCTTTTACGCGTCGAGTTTGCCACCGGTAGTTGAGCATAAGACCTGGCCAGTTGGTCGTGATCCGGCCATTTTCCGTTTGAAAGTAACTTCGGCATTTTTCATGGACCAAAACCGATTTGGATAATTGATCCATTATCATTTCATTATAACGTTTTTGAATTGATTGTTTTACGGACATCGTTCGTGCATTTTTTTGATCTAAGGTCTTAATGCACTGGGTAATGTAGCGCGCCTGGTTTTCAAGCATATATATGATACTTCCTGATAAGTTGGTATTTGGGCCATACATCATGAAAAAATTAGGAAAGCCAGTCACGGTCGTTCCTAGATAGGCTTCGGCGCCGTCTTTCCATTCTTCATTGAGGTGTCGTCCTTTAGTGCCGCTTATTTTCATCGGCGTTAAAAACTTTGTTGGGGTAAAGCCAGTGCCATAGATGATTATATCTGCAGGATAGGCTTTCCCATCTGTCGTTTGAATTCCTTCCTCTGTGAGGTTAGCGACGGGGGTGTCAATAAGATCCACATGAGATTGAAGTAGGGTAGGGTACCAATCGTCTGACCGAAGGCCCCGCTTGCAGCCTGGTGGGTAGTCCGGCAAAACTTTATGCAGCATTCCCGGGTCCTTAATAATCCCTCGTATGTATTTTTCAAAAGCGATGGCACTCTGCCGAGTTTTTTTTGTTGAACTCCGTCGTCTGCTGTTCTTTTCAAAGGTATAAAATAGTCTAAGACGTTCCTCGCGGTTGAAGAGCTTTTGGATTAAAGAGGTGCTAGGGCCTTGTGGTTTGTTGGCACGGTCACCCTTTGGAAAGATGTGCTGGGGTGTCCGTTGAAATACATAGAGCTGATCCACTGTCTTCGCTATTTCAGGGACATATTGTATGGCGCTGGCACCGGTTCCTATTGAGGCAACCTTCATTCCGTTGAAATCGGCATCAGGATCCCATCGGGCGGAGTGAAATTGTGGTCCGTCAAATTGGTCCTGCCCAGGGATTTCGGGCACCAAGGGGTTATTGAAAATTCCAACGGCGGAAATCAATATATCGGTGGTAATCCCACCACCACCAGACAAAGTCAGGTGCCACCTGTTTGTCTGGTCATTATATGAACCCTGAGAAACTTCGGTTTTTGTGCGGATATGCGATCTCAGTTTATATTTGTCTAAACAGTGTTGCAGGTAATCAAATATCTCTTTTTGTGATGCGTAGCGTAGAGACCAAGGATAGTCTTGCTCAAAGGAAAACGAATACAATCGAGACGGGACATCGCAAGCAGCGCCTGGGTAGGTATTTTCCCGCCAAACCCCGCCGATTTCATTCGAACGTTCAAGAATTGTGAAGTTGTTGAAGCCGGACCTTTTGAGGGATATGCCCAGGGCGATTGCAGCGAAGCCGCAGCCGACAATGGAAATATTTCGTTGTTTGTTATTTTTTAACACTAATTTTATTGCCGTTTTTACAATTACTATCAATATTATACCACTATGACAGTACAAACAGTATTACGAGTTGAGGGAATGACCTGCGCGGGTTGTGTAGCACGCGTCGAGTCCGTTATCGATAACGTTCCCGGTGTTGAAACGGCCAATGTTAATTTGGCAACCGGCAGGGCTGCAATAAGTTATATAGAAGGTGTTTCTTCTGATGCGGACTTTCGACAGGCAATCTCTGCCGCAGGATATGGTGTTTCTGATTTTGAAGGCCCTGAGACAAAGCATTCGAAACAAATCGCAGGGTTGTTACGAGATGTGGTTTTTTCAGTCTGTCTGACCTTGCCCTTGTTAGGTATTGCCAAACTACCTTTAATACCTGCTTTGGCAGATGTGATGTATGGGCTATTTCCCAAGGAAATATGGTCTTTCATTGAATTATCTTTAGTTACGCCAGTCGTTCTCGGTGCTGGCAGGCGTTTCATAAGAGCAGGGTGGGTAGAGCTGAGGCACTTTAATCCGGGCATGAATAGCCTGGTGATGATTGGTGCTGGTGCCGCTTATTTTTATTCAATTGTGGGCCTGTTCTGGCCAAAATTACTCCCGAGTGGTGCGGCGCAATCTTATTTTGTTGCATCAGCTGTAATAATTACCTTTATCTTGATAGGACGCTACCTTGAAGAGTTAGCACGTGGGCGAATTTCTAGGTCAATTGATGGGTTGCTGCAGCTTGAACCCCAATTCGCGCGTACTGTTAAGAATGGTACGGAAAATGAAACACCAATTCATGAACTTCGGGTCGGTGATGTATTAGTCATTCGGCCTGGAGAAAGGTTGGCAGCTGACGGCGTTATAGTTGAAGGGGAAAGCCAGATAAATGAGGCTATGGTTACCGGGGAGTCAGTCCCGGTTAGTAAAAAGGAGGGATCCGAGGTCATAGCCGGTACCGTTAACCTGACGGGTGCCTTTACCTATCGCGCCACAGGCGTAGGTAATAATACTGTTTTACGCCGGATTATGGATCTGGTTGAACAAGCGCAAAATGATAAGACCAAAGTCCAACGTTTTGCGGACAAAATTGCATCGATCTTTGTTCCGCTGGTCATATTGACGAGCGCAATCACTTTTATCCTTTGGATGTTACTCAGTGGCACGCCAGCATTAGGATTTGCTTTCATGGCGGCAATCTCCGTTTTATTAATTGCTTGTCCTTGCGCGATGGGCCTCGCAACGCCCACCGCGATAATGGTTGGGACGTATCGTGGGGTAGAAGATGGGGTTTTAATAAGAAGTGGTAGTGCACTCGAAAGCCTCGGCCAAGCAGACACCATCATTTTTGATAAAACCGGTACTTTGACAATTGGTGAACCCACGCTGGTTGATTTATTAGATCCTAATACGGGGGAAAGTATAGACGCCGATCGGGCGCATTTGGCTACAATCGCTGCTGTTGAGCAGTATAGTGAGCATCCCTTATCGCGTGCGATAGTCAACGCAGCAAGAGCTGAGAATAGCGATCTTCCTTTGGCATCAGAATTCATGGCGGTGCCTGGGAAAGGGGTGTCAGCAATTGTTGATAGCAGCCTGGTTTTGGTTGGCACCAATAAATTCCTAGAGGGGGCGGGTGTCGATTTAGTTGGTTCAAAAAAATTCATTGAGGGTCTGGCAAATCAGGCTAAAACTCCTGTTTTTGCTGCTATAGGAGGTGTTGCCGTCTCAATTTTAGGTATAGGGGATGCGGTGAGGCCTGAAAGCAAGAGTACTGTTGCGGCATTAAAGGAGCTTGGTTTAAATGTTGGCATGATTACGGGTGACAATGCCGTCACCGCAAATGTTATAGCTTCAGATCTGGGTATTGATGATGTATTTGCTGAAACTTTACCAGGTGAAAAGGCTAACGAAATTCAAAAGTTACAAAGGGCCGGGCAAAAAGTAGTTTTTGTGGGGGACGGTATAAACGATGCCCCGGCATTGGTCACAGCGAATACTGGTGTTGCTATAGGTACTGGTACGGACGTTGCCGTCGAAGCTGCTGAAATCGTTTTAATGTCAGAGGATGTTCGCAGTGTCGCCAAAGCTGTCACTCTTGCCCGGGCTACTTTACGAACGATCCGCTATAATTTTTTGTGGGCATACGGATATAACATCGCCTTAATTCCTGTCGCGGCCGGGGTTTTCTTTCCGCTATTTGGTTGGTTGCTCAATCCTATGTTAGCAGCTGCCGCGATGAGTATCTCCAGCGTCTTCGTTATAACAAATTCCTTGCGATTACGTTCCCTCCGCCTGCCATTTTCTCGTTGAGTTTCAATTTTCAAAGGCTTTTTTGTTTTCTCCTAAAGCCCGTAGAATGCTTTAGCATTATGTATTAAAAGTTTTTCCGCCTGTTTATCAGTGATTTTACCATCGCTGACCCAGTTTTGTACCCCACCAAAGGCGTCGAGATTGGCGGAGATATCTGTGTGGCTATAGTCCGTTCCAATCATCAAATGATCTTCGGTACCGAACTTAAGGATGTTTTCAATATCATCAATTAAATCGACGGTAATGAAGGCCCGGTTTTCACGGAAAAGTTCGGGAGCAAGATCGTAAAGTTCAGGTAGAATTTTTTCCTGTCCTCGTTCTGCTTGACGAGTACGGGCACCAACTTGTGACACCATATAGGGTATCCATGACGCTCCTGCTTCGATGAATCCAAAACGTAGATCGGGGAATTTTTCGGGTAGTTTGGAACTGATAACCTCGGTAAATGAGTGCATGATGGGAAACCCCCGATCCCACTCATCGTCTGATATTGGGTGCCCAGTATGAATACACATTGGAAGATCTAGCTCACTTGCTTCCTCGTACACGGGAAAGAAGTGAGCGTCTGTGACTGCCCGATGGAGGTCAAAGCCGCGCTTGAAGAAGCCACAAGCCCCATTTTCTTTAGCCCATCGTAGTTCCTCGGCGGCGGCTTCTGGGCGTAAAAAGGGTAGCATCGCGGCCCAGCGCAGTCTCCCATTGGTATTGCTACATTTTTCAGCGAGCCAACGATTATAAGTGGTCGTCAGTACCCATTCTGCCTCGGCATTCTCGGTCGTATAGCGAATGAAGAAGGTTGGAAAAATCACTTGCACTTCGACACCCATCTCGTCCATGTGGGTAAGGCGCCCGGGCACGTCCTCAAGCTCTCGATAAACGCGAAGGGGATGGTTAATATCATCCCGAATAGCTCGATTTTGCATATGGTTTTCAACCAGCCACATACGCGTATCTAACCCTTGGTAGCCGGCATGTTGATTGACCTCTGAGGGCATGCTAACGGTTATTGGAATATATTTTTCATATTCCGTACCTTCCAACTTAGACCATGTGCTTTCGCACTCGTCTACATGGGTATCTGCATCAATTATGGACACCGTAACACCTCCAAACCTGTTATAAGCCGATAATAATTTTATACATGTTTTGCTCGAGCTATAATTTTAGGCTCGCTGGCCTGGAAATTTAGACCATAAAGCAATGACGACCCTAAAATATATAGTGGTATAGTAAAAATGAACTTAGCCCGTGTCTATCCTTTAACCTGGAGAAACCTATGGTGTGACATACCCTCTTTGCAGCATTAAGATTGGTACTTCTAATTTAAATATTTTTAAACAGGTTGGCCAAATGCCCTATCGTGATGTTCGCGACTATATTAAAGAACTTACTCGTCGCGATTTACTCTATGTGATTGAAGAAGAAATTAGTAAGGATACGGAACTCGTACCCCTCGTGCGTTTACAGTTCAGAGGGTTGCCTGAACCAGAGCGCAAGGCGTTCTGGTTTAAGAATGTCACTGATGCACGGGGTATAAAATTCGATTCCACTGTCCTTTTAGGTTCGCTCGGTAGCTCTCGGGTAATTTATGGTGCTGCACTCGGGGTTGCCCCTGATGAAATAGCCAAAAAATGGGCTTCGGTGCATGGTAATCATTTGGCGCCTATTCTGGTTGATGCCAAGGATGCACTTGTAAAAGAAGTTGTTGTGAAAGCTCCCGACCTACAAGAAGGCGCAGATAAGTTTCCTCATTTAATCTCCACCCCGGGATTTGACCCTGCCCCGTTTTTGACTGCTGGCGTTTGGGTAAGCCGTGATCCGGAAAACGGTGGTTACAACACGGGTATTTATCGTGGCATGATCAAGGCGCCTGACCGGATCGGCTGTGCAACCGATGTGTCCACCCAACATCTGGCTATTCAATGGGAAAAGGCGCGGAGGATGGGTAAGCCGTTGGAAGTAGCGGTTTTTATAGGGGGCCCGCCCGCTTTGCTGATGGCTGCGGCGGCTAAGGTGCCCTATGGTGTAAATGAGTTTGGTATTGCAGGGGCGTTAAACGGAGCACCCATCGAAGTTGTGCAGGCCGAGACTTTTGATTGTGTGGTTCCAGCAAACGCTGAAATTGTCATGGAAGGCATAATTAGAACCGATATTTTGGAGCCCGAAGCCCCATTTGGTGAGGCCAGCGGCTATCTCGGTCCACGTAAGATGGAAAAAGTTTTTGAAATAAAAGCGATTACTCACCGAAAAAAACCAATTTATCAGGGAATCGTTAGCGAGTTTCCACCAAGTGAAAGTACTGTTATGCGTAAGGCCGCCTTCGACGGGATTTACACAAATCATTTGCGTAATGCGTGCAATATACCGTCAGTTATTAAGGTGTCCTGCCACGAGATGGCGAGTTGTAATATGCTGTTTGTTATACAACTTGATCACCCGGAGTTAGGCCAACCTTGGCAGGCTTTGCGAGCAGCCGCTGCGTTTGATGCGTCTTTAGGTAAAATCTTTGTAGCCGTCGATGCAGATGTTGATCCAGATTCTATGGATGCTGTTTTGTGGGCACTGTCATATAGCATGCAACCACACCGCGATATCGAAATTGTTAGAGGAAAAGTGCCAAGGCTGGATCCGTCAGTTACTCCATCAGAAGATCCTATGCAGTTTGGGTACCCTGATGGGCAGGGAACGTCTACGATGATGATTAATGCATGTAGGGAGCATTCTTACTTGCCCGTATCTTTGCCGCGGGAAGATTTTATGAAAGCTGCTAAGCAGCGGTGGGCTACCCTCGGTCTTCCTGAGTTGAATCTACAGTCTCCCTGGTTTGGTTATCCGCTTACCCAATGGACAGATGAAAATCAGCAAGAGGCAGATTTTGCAGTTACTGGAAAATATTTCGAGACTGGGGAAAAACTGGTTGGTCGCCGAACAACCCCAGATGGAAAACCAATCAATAAGAAATAAATCTTGAAGGTTGAATTTATGGAAAACAATTGGATTACCCTGCAGGCGTGGCCAGAGCTTGTTTTGGAACGGCTCGAAAACGAAGGTGTTTCTCGGATTACCCTCAACCGGCCAGAAAAGCGTAACGCAATAAATGAAGCCCTAGTAGCAACGTTTTTTGAATCACTTGAAATTATTAGAGCTGATCGAGAGATCAAAGTAGTAATTACTCGTGGTGCGGGTTCAGTCTACAGTGCTGGACTGGACTTACATTTTTTGCGTTCGGTTAGTAATTCAGGATTACTCGATTGGGACAGGCCTACGCCTACGGTTCGGCTTGCGGAAGCCTTGCGCGAGTTTCCCAGGATTATGATTGCCCAGGTCCACGGTTATTGTTTGGGTGGTGCACTCGGAATCATGAATTGCCACGACTTGGTTTTTGCTGCCGATGATGCGCAGTTTGGAATGCCGGAAATTTTAAGGGGCAGTTTTGGACAATTAGTTACCAGCACTTTAGTCCATGGCGCTATACCCCTTAAAAAGGTATCCCTTATGCAACTTGTAGGAAAAAATATTTCCGGTGAGGAAGCAGATCGCTGGGGAATTATTTCTCAATCATTGCCGGCAGCTGACCTTGAAGAGACGGTCACTGAAATTGCTACCAATATTGGATCCCGGCATTTAGCACCTTTGGAACATTCGAAGATCACTGTACAGATGGGTCGTGACCTCTCCATGTCTCAGGCTATTCAACTTGATCAACTTGTTGGACAAAGGTTGAGAAGAGCGATGGACCCTTTGGGAGACGTAGAAGCTTATCTTGAGTCTCAGAAAGGGGGACCAAACCTAAAATATAAACGTCCGGATGTGAAATAAATAGTTCCTCTAGTCTTTCTTAGCACTGGCTTCACCAACTAAACCAACGCGACGCCGCTTGGCCAGCTCGCCCTCGTCTAACGGAGGCATTGTGAAAATAGAGTCGACCGATGTGTAGTCATAATAACCCATTCTCGCTAATGGCCTGATTTTTACGACATCGACTTTACCCTCATCAGTTAGGTATTGGTCATCAATATGGATGCCTACCACTTTACCAATGACCAGGCTGCTATTATGGCCCGGAGAGTTGGCAGGTAAGGTTAAGGTTGTAAACCAGCGACATTCCATATGTACCGGGGATTCTGCCACTCTTGGTGGCTTGACCATTTGCGCAGGAGTAGATGTAAGTCCTGCCATTTCCAATTCGTCTATATCCGGTCCGACGAAATTTGAGGAGAGGTTAACTTCATCGCGAAGCGCGTAGGTTGCCATATTGAAAACAAACTCGCCCGTTTGTTCAATATTCCAAACTGTATCTTTCAAGCGATTACGATCAGGATGGGCACCAGCAGAGATCATCACGTGAGGTGGGTCAAAATTCAGCATTGTCCACTGGCTAAATGGTGCCAGGTTAACGATGCCTTCTGGGCTGAGGGTGGAAAGCCAACCAATGGCCCTAGGGACAACGAGTGATTTGAATGGGTTATACTCCAAGCCATGATCATTTTTTTCTGTATCATAAAACATCGCACCCTCCTATTGGTGATATACTCTTTCCCGATCACTCAATCGCAGGCATCATGACAGGAAAAATTATCAAGGGCTTCATCCCTTATGGATAACGAGAATACGATAAACTCTGAAGTCGAGAAACCAAAGACAGTTTGGGCCGATTTGTTTCGCGATGGACGAGGAATTTATACAACTTTGGTGGTTCTCGGTGTTTGCCTACATGCTCTCCAGATACTTGTAATCGCAATTATTATGCCGACGGTTGTAGCAGATGTTGGGGGTGCAGATTATTACACGTGGCCGGCAATGCTTTATACAATAGGGTCAATTATCGGCGCGGCTTGTGTTGGGCCACTCTGGAATTGGTTGGGTGTGAAGCATGGCTATGGGGCGAGTGCAATTGCTTTCTTGGCGGGTACCATTGGTTGTGCGCTGTCTCCTGATATGTTGACATTAAATTTTTTCAGGGGTGTTCAAGGATTAGCCAGTGGTTTAGTCGTGGGGGGAGGAATGGCTCTTATCAGCGGCTTATTCGCAGAAAATCTCCGAAAAAAAGTCTTAGCAGCTTATCAGGCCATGTGGATGGTGGCTCAGCTTTTAGGCCCTGTTATGGGCGGATTATTTGCTCAAATAGGTTGGTGGAGGGGGTCTTTTTGGAGCATGGTGCCTATAATACTTCTTTTCGCTTTTCTGGCACTCCGCTTTCTTCCAAATCAACTTCCTAATGAAGAACAAACCGATAAAAAGAATCAGATCCCCTTAATTCGGTTATTAATTCTGAGTGGCGGTGTTTTCTGTATTGCTTTGGCTGGGCGTGACAAGGAAGTCCCTTTCATTGTTTTAATGATTGCCAGCGCACTGTTTCTAACGTGGTTGGCATTTCAACTTGATCGACACTCAAAGCATAAGCTTTACCCAACCGGTGCACTATCGATTTTTTCCCCGGTGGGATTGGCTCTCTGGATTATTTTATTTGTTGGTATGGTTCACACGACGGTGCCCCTGTTATTGCCATTACTTTTGCAGGTGGTACACGGGGTTGATCCAATTTATGTCAGTCTTGTTAGCTTGGTAATTTCTGGTGGGTGGACCGCTGGTACATTTTTGGTGTCCGGTTGGTCGGGTCGAAATGAGTTTGTAGCCCTGTCTATTGGTCCATTATTGATGATGGCCGGTTTGCTAGGTGTAACCATAACGTCAACCATGCCACTGCTATCAGTACTCACGTTAGCGGCTTTTGTTATGGGCTTTGGCATGGGTATGCAAAATGTACATCTTATTGCAAGAACAATGTCTGCAGCAGCGAAAGGTGAAGAGAGAATAACTTCTGCGGCCATGACATCAATCCGATCACTTGGTACGGCATTCGGCGCCGCTACTGCCGGATTGGTTACTAATCTTGCGGGTCTTGGCGGTGCGACTACCGCCGAAGAGGTTGGGCCTGCTGTAACAGCTTCATACAGTTTTGCCTTAATTCCTTTAGCGGTAGCGACTTTAATGATGTTTTTTTTGATACGGCTGACCAGACCAAAATCAACATAATTATTTTATTAGTATTTACATTCTGAGAAGTTTTTTTGCATTTCCATTCAGGATCTTTTTTTTATCTTCAGGGCTTACTGAAATTGTTTCAAGCCAATCCGTACCAGGTTTGTTTTCAACATAAGGCCAATCAACCGAGAAAATGATGCGATCCGCCCCCATTTCCATGATGGTGCATAATAGCGCCGAGTCGGAGAAATTACCGCTGGTGGTAATATGAAAATGTTTGGTGAAAATATCACTGAAGCCGGTCATAGCCCCCTGATTAGGGATTATCTCACCAAAAGAATGGTTTATTCTCCACATTAAAAATGGAAGTCCTTCACCCATATGGCCAAGGATAATTTTAAGATTTGGGTATTTATCAAAGACACCGCTTAAAACCATCCTTAAGCCAGCTGTAGCGGTTTCTACCGTGAATCCCCACCCTGCCGATAAAATGGAACGGTATTGTTCTACATATTCCTTGTAGTAGGCGTCGATTACGGCTGGGTGCGGGCGGCCAGGGTGAAGATAAATTGGGAGATCGAGGGCCTCCGCACGCTCAAAGATAGGCCAAAATTTTGGCATATCGATAAACTCACCCTCGGTGAGGCCATGGACAATAGCCCCGTAGAAGCCAAGTTCACGGTGGCAACGTTCTAATTCATCCGCAGCTAACTCTGGAGCGCGGGTCGGTAATGTAGCAAAGGCGCCAAAACGATTTGGTTTGGTCTGGATAAATTCGTGAAGGCGATTATTTACACCTGCGGCACGAATTTCAGCTTCGTCTGGCTCAAATGCTTGCGCTCCGGGCGGGCAGTGCGATAGTACCTGGATATCAATTCCTGCCTCATCCATCTCTTTGACACGGATCTCTCCCAAGTCAAGGAGGCGTTTGCGTGTTTCTTCACCCCCACCAGCCTTCTTATTGACTTTAGCATCGACATCAATATCCAGGTAATGCTCTTCGATAGCGATAACCTGTGATCCATCTTTGGTAGCCATAATCATTTCTCCCTATTTTTAATTAATAGCGTAGACAGGTGTTTGTTTGCTTCTGTTGCGTTAGAATTGATAGACCGATAATACACTTTATTCACTATTTTTGAATGGTTGCTTTTTATGGAGTTTTATTTTGGACGGTAGTCCCACTGAGAATGTAAAGAAAATAGATTATCAAGCTGGTGCATCACCTATACACCGTGGTTGGCGAGGAGTGAGGAATTGTTTCCTAGGGCTGGCCGCCGTTGGTGGTTTATTCCTCCTTGCTGACTGGGGTTATGATCGTTACGCCAACGTTTATATCGATGATGCCCGGATAACCGCCGATGTTGTTTCAGTGAGCAGTCGAGTATCCGGATGGGTCACTAAGCTTCATGTTAGCGAGGGCGACAAAGTTAAGGCACGCCAGATACTCGTATCTATTGACGCACGTGAAGCAAAGCTGAGATTGAGTGAATTAGACTCTCGATTAAAGTCAATTGAAGCGGAGCGGTCACGTGTCTTGACAGAAAAGAAAATGATTGATCGTCAGACGAATAGTGCTGAGGCGGTGAGACGTTCGCAGGTAGCCGCGGTAAAAGCCGCATTGGCCGGAAGGAAATCTGATTTAGATCTGGCGATGGCAGAATTTGAGCGTACAAAAACCCTTTTAAGCCGTAAGGTTGTCTCTCGTCAGCGTTGGGAGGAACGCCGCAATGCGTTTCGTAAGGCGGAACAGGCATTTCAACAGGCTCAGGCGCAGGTGGCAGCCGCAACGGCCGCATTAATCCAAGCTTCGGCGGATCGCGAACAACTATTGGTTCTTGATCGTCAGCTGAATATGTTAACGCATCGTAAAACCGAGGTGTCAGCCCAACGACAAAGACACTTACTCAACCTTCGTGACCGGCTTATAACCAGTCCATTTGCTGGGGTCGTCGACAAGACTTTTGTCAATCCAAGCGAGTTTGTCTCTGCCGGTCAACGGTTACTCATGCTTCACGACCCTGCAAGGATTTGGGTGTCCGCGAATATTAAGGAAACCGATCTTCGTTTTATAAAGAATGATAGTTCGGTAAAAGTGCATGTTGATGCCTACCCCGATAGAGTTTTCAGTGGAAAAATTTCTAAGATAGGCAACGCAGCAACGAGCGAATTTGCACTGCTCCCCACACCTAATCCGAGCGGCAACTTTACAAAGATTGTTCAGCGTATTCGCATCCGTGTAGATCTCGATAATAAGAGTGAACTACTTCGTCCTGGAATGATGGTGGAGATAAACGTTGGCATCGTCGACCGCTGATGCTTTAGCTCTGCGCTACGGATCAAGCTATCGGTGGCTGATAACCCTGACGGCAATGACTGGCAATATTTCTTTAATCCTGTCATCGACAATTGTTAACGTAGCCATTCCAAATATCATGGGTGCATTTGGTGTTGGTCAGGATAAGGCCCAATGGCTATCCGCTGGATTTCTAGCAACGATGACTGTGGCCATGCTTCTCAATGCTTGGATGACTGCAGCAATAGGAAAGCGAAATACCTATTACGTTTCAATGGTCATTTTCGTCGCCGGATCAATCCTAGGCGTTGCTTGTACTAGTTTTGATATGTTGGTAACTGCCCGGTTGTTACAGGGCTTGGGTGCGGGATTTATTCATCCTTTAGCATTGCAAGTGATTTATCAGGCCTTTCCCCCCGAACAGCGTGGTCGTGCAATGGGATTCTTTGGTTTTGGTATTGTATTGGCTCCAGCGCTTGGACCTGCATGTGGTGGGATCCTCGTTGATGCTTTTGACTGGCGGGCGGTATTTTGGCTGGTTCTCCCTTTCTGCGGAATAGGTAGCGTTATGGCTGCGATCTTTATGCCACCGCGTGATAAGGAGACAAAGGGAACTGACATGGATTGGCCGGGATTGGTCCTCGTCTCGGTATTTATATTCGCATTGCTGTCCGCTCTTTCCAGTGGTTCACGAGAAGGCTGGGGTTCTGATACGATTGTGCTTTATTTTACGGTCACCATTTCGGCATTGATTGGCTTTGTCTTTTGGGAGTCAATTGCCCGCCAGCCAATGCTTAATTTAAAATTATTTAGCAATCTGAAGTTTACGTCTGGGTGTCTTTTATCCTTTGTGTGGGGTGCGGGTAATTTTGGGTTATGGTACATGATTCCCCTGTTTGTTCAATTGGTGCAGGGTTATACGCCAACAAAGGCAGGGTTCCTTCTAATGCCTGCGGGGCTTTTGCTCGCATTGGTTTTTCCCCTAACAGGACGTATAAGCGATTGGATCAGCCCTCGGATTCCAATAACCGTTGGTCTGATTATGACGTCGTACTCATGTTATTTAATGGCGGGCGCAGATACTAATACAGCTTTTTGGGTTTTTGGCTGGTGGTTAATTTTAGGTCGTGTTGGTCTGGGCTTCGTTTTTCCTCCATTAACAACTGGGTCAATGAGGGCGTTGCCTGCGGAACAAGTGAGCCAAGGTGCGGGAATGATGAGTTTTTCACGACAGCTGGGCGGTGCATTTGGTGTCAGTCTCTTGGCAACATTCGTCGATTTTCGTTCTATGCATTATGCCCAGTCATATATAGCCACTCAAACATCAGGAAATTCAGCGACGATGGAATTCTTGAGGACCTTCCAAACCTATCTGGGTCAGGCAGGTATGTCCGAGCCCTTGCAAATATCTGCTGCATTGCAGCAGCTTGGAACAACGATTTATAGTCAGGCAATGATGCTGGGTTTTCGTGAAGGTTTTCTTTTTTCGGCCCTAATGTTTTTTGTAGCGATCATTCCGGGTAGTCTTTTGAGCAGGCGAAAAAGTCGTTAAAGGGTTATAAGGGATGGCAAAGTTTTCTTTAAAGGTGAATGGTGAAACATTTGAGGTTAATTGTTTAGCGGAAACACCGTTAATTTATGTTCTTCGTAATCAGCTCGATTTAGTAGGTACAAAATTAGGATGTGGGTTGGAGCAGTGTGGCTCCTGTGCGGTTTTAGTCAATGGTGAGCAGGTATTATCGTGTGTGCGTGCTGCTTCAGAGTTTGTTGGCGCAGAAATTACTACTGTCGAAGGTCTGGCTGTGGAAGGTAAGCCCACTATCATCCAACAGGCCTTTATAGAAGAGGGGGCCGCTCAGTGTGGATATTGTACCGCCGGCTTGGTGATTGGAGCTACGGCGCTGATTAAAAAAAACCCTCAACCGAGCAGGGAAGAGATTATTGAGGCCCTTTCTGATCATCTCTGTCGTTGCGGATCTCAACTTAGAGTTTTAAAAGCCATCGATCGTGCTGTTCAGGCGGGTGGTAATGCCTGATAGTAATAGTCTCAAGAAAAGTCCACGCCTTGATAAGTGGATTACTATCAACGATGACGGGCGCATTTCGGTTCACACAGGTAAAGTTGATATTGGACAACGGATTTCTACAGCCTTGGCACTGATAGCATCAGAAGAACTGGATGTAGATATTGATCAGATCAATATTTCCCGCACTGAAACCGGTGTAGATCCTGATGAAGGGATTACATCTGGCAGTAACTCCATGGAGGAGGCTGGAAACGCGGTTCGGGCGGCCTCGGCGACTGCGCGCAGACACTTGCTTTCATTAGCTGCTGATGTATTAGAGGTAGAAAAATCTACGCTGGAGGTTTTTAACGGACTTATCCAATCCCGGGACACCAATGGCTCGATTACCTATGCAGAACTCGCCGCAGGACGGCCCTTCGATATTGATGTAGATCCAAGCGCCACAACTAAGGACCCAAATGCCTATAGGGTAATTGGCAAACCGGTAATCACTCGTGGTTTGAAGGAGATTGTCAGCGGACAGCCATATTTCATTCAGGATATGAAGATGCCCAATATGGTACACGCTCGTGTTGTTCGCCCCCCTCATTACGAAGCGCGTTTAAGGTCAGTTGACCAAGATGTTTCGGTAAGTCTTAAAAAGGGTGGTTGTGATCTGGTTCGGGATGGCTCTTTTCTAGCCATTGCACATCCTGATGAATACACGACGGTGAAGGCAGCCGAGAAGTTATTCGACACGTCGGATTGGGATTACGGGAAGGGACTTGAACCACAGGATATCTACGAGCGGTTAAGTTCAAATGACAAAATAAGTTTACCAGTTTTGGAGGGAATACCGCAAAATGCGGAGGTTGAACCACTCGTACCCCCGCCGGAAAACGCTATTTCAACCCACTCCGCGCGTTATGAAAAGCCCTATCTAATGCATGGGTCTATAGGGCCGTCAGCCGCCATGGCCTTGGCGGAAGGTAAAAAAATAACGATTTGGACGCATAGCCAAGGTGTTTATGTCCTGCGGGATAGCCTAGCCGAGGCTCTCTCTTGGGACTTGAAAAATTTGACGGTCATACATGTTCCTGGATCTGGTTGTTACGGTCATAACGGGGCAGACGACGCCGCCGTTGATGTGGCTCTTGTTGCATTGGCCCTGCCAGGAAAACCGGTTTTGTTAAAATGGACACGGGCGGATGAACACGCGTGGGAGCCATACGGTTCTTGTATGGCAATGGATGTTACGGCGAGCCTTGATGTAAATGGTAAAGTTATTGCATGGTCACAGGAGACATTTAGCGATACTTATGGCATGCGCCCAAGACCAGAACCTGGTGGAGCTGGTCCAGCAAGATTGTTGCCCCTCAAATATCTTGAAGCTGGCATAGAACCGTTAGTTCCGAAACCAAATATGTCTCGTCATGCAGGATTGCATCGGAACCTTGATCCGCTTTATGAATTTGAAAATAAGAGGCTTGTAAAAAACTTGGTAAAGGGGTTGCCCCTCCGAACTTCCGCTCTGAGAACATTGGGTGCTTTCGCTAATATCTTTGCCATTGAGTCCTTTATCGATGAGCTGGCAGAGAGGGCAAACATTGATCCGGTACAATTTCGTCTGAAGCACCTTTCGGATCAAAGGGCTATAGATGTTATTCAGACGGCCGCTACTAAAATTGGCTGGGGTTCAGAAGTTCCAGAGAACAGGGGTATAGGGATTGCCTTCGCACAGTATAAAAATATTCAAGCTTATGCGGCTGTCGCGGTTGAGGTTGAAGTAAATGATCTAGCGGAAGTAAAGATGCTTCGGGCGGCAATAGCCGGTGATGCAGGACAAGTTATCGACCGTGCTGGACTGATTGCCCAATATGAAGGGGGATTTCTTCAAGCAGCAAGTTGGACACTCTATGAAGCCGTTACTTACGATCGTGGTGGTATTACAAGTCGTGATTGGGAAACATATCCTATCCTTCGGTTTGATAATATTCCGGAAATCGAAACAATCCTAATCGATCGGCCGAAAGAGAGGTTTCTGGGTGCCGGAGAGTGCGTTTCAGGACCAACGGCGGGGGCAATTGCTAACGCGATTTATAATGCGGTTGGCCTAAGGTTAAGGAGAATGCCATTTACACCAGAGTCTATAAGACTTTCAGCCATGCGTTAGGGTCTTACCTTCGTTCAATTTGTTCACGGAGTATCTCGAGTTCAAGCCACTTTTCTTCGGCCTTTTTTAATTCTAACTGGGTAGTTTTAATTATGTTGGCTGATTTCGCATAGGCGTCGGGGTCCAACTGAAAAAGGTTTGGATCTGATAACGTTGACTGGTGTCTTTCAATTACCTTCTGCATTTCCTCCATCTGCGCAGGCAAGGTCTCAAGTGTATGTTTATCTTTGTATGACATCTTTCTTTTGTTATTCGCGGCAGTCTTTGCCAGTGATTTTGAGGTGGCTGAAGGTCTTTTGGCCGTAGTTATTTTTTTTCTCTTACTGACGTTGCTAACTCTCTGCGATAACATGTCTCTATAACCACCCGCGTATTCAATCCATTCACCATTCCCCTCAGAGCAGATAATTGATGTTGCTGTTCTATCAAGAAAATCTCGATCATGGCTTACAAGGATGACCGTACCACTGTAGTCAGAAATCATTTCCTGTAACAGGTCTAACGTTTCGATATCGAGGTCGTTGGTAGGTTCATCGAGGATTAATAAATTTGAAGGCTTCGCAAGAGCGCGGGCGAGCATCAACCTCCCTCGTTCACCTCCGGATAATACACCAATCGGTGTACGAGCCTGTTCTGGAGAAAATAAAAATTCTTTCATATAGCCAATAACATGTTTGTTTTTGTCATTTACCGAAACAAATTCACTGCCCCCGGTAAGTGCATCTGAAAGAGTAGAAACTGGGTTCAGATTTTCCCTATTCTGATCCAGCGTAACCATTTCAAGGTTGGTTCCCAGCCGCACTCTACCTTCATCAGGAGTCAAGATCCCCGTCAGCAGATTAATCAATGTTGTTTTTCCTGCACCGTTCGGTCCTACGATCCCGACACGATCACCTCTTTGAATCCGTATTGAAAATTCTTTAACAATCGGTGTCTTGCCAAAACTCTTACTTATTGACTTAGCCTTTAACACCAGTTTTCCTGATTGAGCAGTCTCTGTGTTGGTAAAGGTAACCTGTCCAATAGGCCCACGTTGTTCCCTGCGTTCCTTTCGAAGAGCGATTAGAGCCCGCAGGCGCCCCTGGTTTCGTTTTCGGCGGGCAGTTACACCTTTTCGTAGCCATTCCATTTCGGTGGCGAGCTTACGATCCAGCTTGTGACGTTCAACCTCCTCTTGTTCTAAGATGGTATCTCTCCAGCCCTCAAATTTGCCAAAGTTTTGGTCAAGTGCACGTGTAGTACCTTGCGCAAGCCATATCGTTGATCGTGATAAATTTTCAAGAAACCGCCGATCGTGGCTAACCACGACCAGTGCGGTACGCATTGATTGTAATTCACTTTCAAGCCATTCAATCGCGGGTAGATCGAGATGGTTGGTCGGTTCATCCAATAAAAGAATATCAGGGTTGGGGGCTAATACGCGGGCTAGAGCGCAGCGTCGTTTCTCGCCTCCGGAAAGAGTTGATAGGTTTTCTTCGCCTGATAAATCCAGCCGGTTAAGTATATATTGGGCTCTATGGTGGTCATCGCCTGGGGCCAACCCTCCTTTGACATATGTAAGGGCGTCCTTAAATTCTGCCATATCAGGTTCTTGCTGTAGGTAGCGCACCGTTGTGCCAGGCTGAAGGAATACCTCGCCGTCATCGGGCTCAACAAGACCGGCAACGATTTTCAATAATGTTGATTTTCCCGATCCGTTCCGCCCTACCAGACACACGCGATCATTCTCTGAAACACTCAATTCGGCGCCCTCAAAGAGCGGGGTTCCGCCAAAAGATAGGTTGATATCTCTCAGAATTAAAAGTGGTGGCGCCATGTTTCCTATTTAGAGTGCCTTAATCGTTACGGCAAGTCTTCAAGTCTGCTGAAAAATCTGTATAATACGTGAACAAACCGGCTGGCAATTAAAGGAAAGAGCGTATGAAAATCATGCCCCTCTCAGATGCTGTTGGTGCAGAAATCACGGGTGTCGATCTCCAACAAGCCCTAGAACCTGGAAAACTAAGGCAAATCGAAGAGGCTTTCCATAACTATGGTCTCATCTGCTTGCGTGATCAGGATATAACATTGGAACAACAAAAAATGTTCGCTCTTAACTTCGGAGAACTTGGAAGCCGAAACAGGCCGGGCACAAAACCAAATGAGCTGGATGAGTATGGCGAACATGTTATGTTGGTTACCAACGTTCGCGAAAATGGCAAGCCTATAGGTTCCTTACCTGATGGCGAAATGACCTTTCATGCCGATACGGCTTACTTTGAGTTTCCATCAAAAGCGACGATGCTCTACGCAATGGAACTCACCTCGTGGGGCGGCAATACATTATTCTCAAACTGCTATACGGCTGCAGAACAGTTGCCGGTAGAACTCAAACGTCGTCTTAACGGGAAGAAAGCTATGCAGGTATACGAGTATGGCACGACGCTGAAGATGAAGGAAAAGTATGACCGGAACAATTTTCCGCATTACGCTCACCCGGTTTTTCGCAAGCACCCGGAGACCGGTAGGTCAGCCCTATTTGTCAGTGAATTGATGACAGAGGAAATCGTTGGCCTTGATAAGGTAGAGAGCGATACCATTTTAGCTCAATTATTTGAACACCAAAAAAGCCCCGAATTTGTCTATGAGCACCCGTGGCAGGTTGGTGACCTGATAATGTGGGATAATCGCTGTACTATCCATGCTCGTACAGATTTTCCACGCGAAGAGCGGCGTATGTTGAGGCGTCTGACCATACAGGATACTAAGCCTGTTTTTGAGGGCGCTGCACCGTTCTTTGATGAAGCGGCGGAATAAACCAACCAGGCAACCCGTTACAGGTATTGAATATAGGTGTATCCTCTCCAATATTTTTTTGGATTAGGGGGAATGAGCGGTGTCAGAGTTTGAGGGCAAGAAACTAGATTATATTATAATCGGGGGGGGATCAGCCGGCAGTGTTCTTGCCAGTCGACTGACGGAACGGTCAACGAATAATGTTCTGCTGCTTGAAGCCGGCAAAGATTACCCGCCAGGTAGCGAACCCGAAGAGCTGAATAATAATTTTGTTGCAACGGCTAAAGGTGCCCCCCGGTTTACCTGGCCAGGACTTAGCGCCTCTTTCCTGCCTCGCCCCAGCAATGCTCCGGATGAAAGACCAAAGCGACGATATAATCAGGGTAAGGTCATTGGCGGTGGATCTTCTGTAAATGGGATGTGTGCTAATCGGGGTCTTCCAAGCGATTATGATGGGTGGCAGGATCTTGGTGCAAAAGGGTGGGGGTGGGATGATGTTTTGCCCTATTTTAAAAAGCTTGAAAAAGACCACGATTTTGATGGCCCTTTGCATGGGGACGATGGCCCAATCGGTTTAAGACGGCTTTTTGAAGATCAGTGGCCTGGCTTCACAGCCGCTGCGATCAACGCTGCTGAAAAGGATGGTTGGAAAAACCTGAAGGATCAAAATGCAGTATTTGAGGATGGGTATTTTCCAATTCCGATGAATAACATCGATGGGAAGCGTATCTCCGCGTCATCCGCGTATCTAACGAATGAAGTCCGTTCAAGACCAAATTTTGATATGCTGGACCTTGCTGATGTTGAAAGGCTGATCTTTGAAGGAAAGCAGTTTAAGGGGGTCAGGGTAAATCGGCCTGGCAAAACTTTTAATATTCAAGCTCAAGAGGTTGTGGTTTGTACGGGTGCTTTGCATACACCTCCCCTCTTGATGCGTTCAGGAATAGGGCCGGGTGATGAGTTGACAGCATTAGGGGTCGACGTAGTCGTCGATCGAGCCGGTGTTGGAAAAAATCTTATGGAGCATCCTGGAGTAAATTTCGGGGCCTATCTCAGGAAAGAAGCCAGACTGACACCTGGATTACCCACCCATATGATAGCGGCCGTTCGCTGGTCCTCTGGGTTGAAGGGTGTCCCGAAAGGAGACATGTACATCGTTCCTACGAATCGCGCTGCCTGGCACCCTATTGGTGACCGTATGGGTATAATGCAGCTCTGGGTGAATAAGTCCTATTCGACAGGCGAAGTGACTTTGGACGCTGAAAATATCTTTGGTGAGCCCAACGTTGACTTCAATATGTGCTCTGATCGGCGTGATATGGACCGCATGATTTCTGGAGTAAGAGTAATGGCTAAACTCTGTGAAAGGTCTGAACTTCAGGAGTCTGTGCTGGACGTATTTCCGGTGAGTTATGGGACACGCGCACGAAAAGTAGGTGTTTATAGTAACTGGAATCGTTTACAGACTTGGATAGGGGCGCAAGCGATGGATGCTTCATCCTTTATGCGACGGTGGATTATTGAGAATATGATTGCCGATGGCCCATCGATAAAAGATTTAATGGAAGATGAATCCACGATTGAGCAGTGGATTCGAAAAACGGTATTGGGTCATTGGCATGCTTCCTGTACCTGCCGAATGGGCGGAGAAGAAGACCCCGGTGCAGTAACGGATCCATCTGGTCGGGTTTATGGTGTCTCGGGCTTAAGAGTTTGTGACGCTTCGATCATGCCTATGGTGCCATGCGCGAATACCAATATCTCTACAATTATGATAGGCGAAAAAATATCCGCGTCTATTTTGGCCGAATAATCCTAGACACTCGCATCTTGGATAGCCCGCCAAATTTTCTCCGGTGTTGCGGGCATGTCGAGGTTCTCGATACCGAGAGGTGTCAGCGCATCAACAACGGCATTCATGATTGCTGCTAATGCTCCAACATTTCCTGCTTCACCAGCCCCTTTTGCTCCCACCGGATTTAATTTGGTTGGAACGGGGTTATTCGACAGGTCAAAGCTGCACATGTCGTCAGCACGCGGCATTCCATAATCAAGAAAGGAGCCGGTTAAAAGTTGGCCATCAGCGCTATACTGTATCCCCTCTGTAAAGGCTTGGCCTACTCCCTGTCCGATACCGCCATGGATTTGGCCCTCCAAAGTCAATGCATTGATCACTGTGCCAACGTCGTCTGTAACCGAGTATTTTAGAATTTCCGTTACACCCGTTTCCGGCTCAATTTCGATCTCAACAACGTGACATCCATTGGGAAAGGTGGGTGTCCCTGGAGTGAAGGTATCGGTATCAAATAGTCCCCGTTCCATACCATCCGGGAGCTGATCACTGCGATAGGAGGCCTTGGCGACGTCCTGGATTGTCACCTCTCTGTCTGTGCCGACTACTTGGAATGAGCCATCCTTGAATTCGATATCGGCATCAGCTGCTTCTAAAATATGTGCAGCTATTTTCTTACCCTTTTCAAGAATCTTGTCGATCGCTCGTACCGCTGCCGAGCTGCCAAGAATAGCTGTTCTTGATGCATATGTGCCGCCGCCATAAGGAAGAGAATCGGTATCTCCGTAGGAGACACGAATATCATTTTCATCAATGCCTAGCGCGTCAGAGACAACAATTTTATACATCGTATCATGTCCCTGACCGTGATCGACAGAGCCTGGTATAACTGTAACAGTTCCGGACTGGTCAAACTGTATGCTGACAGTCTCTCCATCAAGTTGTGCCGTTTGTTCGATGAAATTGGCGATCCCTAGGCCCCGGAGTCTGCCATCCTTACGGGCGTTCTCTCGGCGGCCTTCAAACCCTTGGTAGTCGCCCATTTTTAGGGTATTTTCCATATTTTTACCGAATTCACCGCAATCAAGCGTATATATCAAACCGGTCTTGAATGGCATGGCCTCCGGAGGGACGATATTTCGCAACCGTATTTCTGCGCGATCTAAATGCATTTCACGGGCGGCATTATCAATTAGGCGCTCGATGACGTAGGATGCTTCAGGGCGGCCAGAGCCTCGAAAAGGTCCATTGGCACTGGTGTTGGTGAAAACTGCTGAAGATTCTGCATAAATTAATGGTGTCTTATAGGTTGCGGCCAGCCCGCCAAGGTGTCCGGCCGGGGAAATTGTTCCACCGGGATCAAGCCAGGCACCAATATTACAAATGTTGCTGACCTTAAGTGCCAAGAACTCACCGTCTTTATTTAATGCGAGATGTGCATCGGTGAGCTGGTCGCGATCATGGTAATCGGTGACATGACCGTCACTACGTTCACACACCCACCGTACGGGTCGCCCAATTTTTTTGGCAGCCCACATACAGGCATGATTTTCCGGTGCATGCCCACCTTTCATACCAAAACTACCGCCAACATCCGGGGTGACCATCTTCACAGCTGTTTCCGGTACACCAAAGACGTCAATTGCAAGTGTTTTACGCAAAAGGTGGGGGCGCTGTGTACCACCCATCAAGATATATCGATTAAACCTGTGATCGTAATCACCGATACAAGAGCGGGGCTCCATTGTGTTCGCTGTAATTCGGTTTATTTTCGTTTGAAGTCTTGTAACGTGGTGGGCGCCCTTTATCGCAGAGTCCACAGCCTCTTTATTGCCTGCTGTATAAAAATAGCTTTCGTTCTTTTCACAGCCTTTATGGAGTATCGGTGCTCCATCTGCAGCCGCCTGTGTGCCCTCCGTGATAGCTGGTAAAAGTTCGTAGTCCACGATGATTGCTTCGGCGGCGTCTTTACCCTGGTTGACAGTTTCAGCAACGACCATCGCGACGATATCGCCGCTTACTTTAACTTCTTTGTGGGCTATTGCGTGTCTGGTTGGAACATAGAGAGGTGCACCATCGCGGCGTATACGATTATGTCCGGCCGGATGCTGGCCGTGACCATCAGCTACCCAGTCCTCACCCGTAAAAATAGCGATAACACCAGGCATTCCTCGTGCCGCTTTACAATCTAAACCTATGATCTTTGCGTGGGCATGTGGTGAGCGCAGCATGTACGCGTGGCACTCGTTTAATAGCTTAATATCATCGACATAGCGACCATCCCCACGTAAAAGGCGAGGGTCTTCGGTGCGCGGAACCGATTGGCCTAATGCGAATTGTCCCATTTTTCTCCCTGTATAGAGTACGGTTATTATTCCTTTATCCTGACGAGGTAATTAGATCGGATCAAGACCCCGTACAAATTTCCTTACATCAAGTTAGGAAAACGATTTAAAAGGCCAGCCTTTTTCTCAAAGGCATGGGCCACTTTGAGAACTGTAGATTCATCCCAATGGCCTCCGATGATCTGGGCTCCGATTGGCATGCCATCATCAAAAAATCCGGCCCGTACCGTTTGGACAGGGTGAAGGGTTAAGTTAAAGGGTACAGCAATCATTGGAACATCAAGAAATGGAAATGGCGCCTTGTCGTCTAGGGGGGGCTGCGGTGTTAACATGGCCGTAGTGATTATGATGTCATAGTCACGAAATGCGGTCTCAATCTCTTCAAGCAATTCGGTACGCCGTCGTTGTGCCTGAATATAGTCAGCCGCCCTCACCAGACTTCCGAGCATCATCCGGTTTCGAGCTAGTGGACCAAATTCTTCCCATCTTTTTTGTAAATTTTCCTCATGAATGGCAAAAGCTTCTGCTGGGAGAATAATACGTCCCACCGCATGCCAATCGATCAGAGGGGACACATGAATTTCGTCAACTGTTGCTCCCATTTCTTGCAGTGTAGAGCCTACACCATCGATAGATTTGGCAATCTCCACTGGGGAATCAAAATCATCAGTGTAGAAATGGCGAATCATGCCAATTTTTAGCCCGTGGATACTTTCGTTCAGGCGCCCGACGTAGTCTCCGACGGGGGTATCGACACTCCCTGCGTCACGCTCATCATAGCCCGCCAGCACTTGTAGCATCAGAGCGCTGTCTTCGCTATTCCATGTCATCGGCCCAACACAATCAAAGGAAAAGGAAAGAGGTAGGTCCCCAAATGTACTTACTCTACCGAAAGTGGCTTTCATTCCGGCGATACCACAAAATGCGGAAGGTGTCCGTATAGATCCGCCGGCATCGCTACCAAGAGCACCAAGACAAAACCCGGCGGCAACGGCAGCTCCCGAGCCACTGCTAGAGCCTCCTGTAGAGCGGGTAATATCCCAAGGGTTACGAGCGGGTGGATAGAGGGCGTCAAAAGTTGGTCTACCGCCAAATGTAAACTCATACGTATTGAGCTGACCGATAAAAATAGCGCCAGCTTCTCGTAATCGGGTAATTACTGTCGCATCTTCGTCAGCTTCAAAATCTGCCATCACACGAGAATTGGCGGTGGTCTTGTGGCCTTTCAGATAGAAGACATCTTTTAGTCCGATGGGGATACCGTGTAATGGGCCAAGATAATTTCCTTCTTTAATTTCTTTTTCTGCAAGTTGAGCATCTATTATGGCTTGGTCAGCGAAAACGGTATGGAATGCATTGATAACAGGGTCATGCTTCTCGATCCGGTGGAGGCAAGATTCTACTAAGGAAGTGGGAGATAACAAGCCGGCCTTAATTTGGCGTGCAGCTTCAGCGATCGTTGGAATGTTACGATCAACAGTCATCGTTAATTCCCTTTGGAGCGTCTGGAGCAAAAATAGGGAGCATCCTTACATCCCAAGCACGACCAGGTTTGCGTGTTTTTGAAGCAAGATCCATCAATGAAGTATAAGCATTGCGCAGAGCTCGCTTTTCTTCTTCTGATACCGGAACTTTCGAGGCTGTTATCATTGATTCAAAAATTAAATCGTCTTTATCGCTATCATTTGGCATAATCTGACCTCAATAAATTTGTTCCTATTGTTTTTACAGCAGATTGCATGTGGTGCGATAGGCTAATAGTTTTAAAGGAAGGATAATTCAATGGCCGGATTCACAGGGAGCTGCCTTTGCGGTGCAGTGAGGTATGAAGTGACAGGAGAGCCAGTTCGAGTGGCTCAATGCCATTGTGACGATTGCCGGCGGGCGACGGGCTCAGCATTTGCTACAAATGTTTTTGTAGAGGAAAATAATCTAAATGTTCTTCAGGGTTCGACGACCAGCTACCAGCATACAGCGGACAGCGGTAGCATGATGACAAAAGAGTTTTGCGCAACTTGTGGTTCCCAGCTTTTTGGTTCTGGGTCAGGAAGCCCCGGTATCAAGAATGTTAAAATAGGCACTATCGACAATGTTGGTGAAATCAGACCACAAATCGAGGTCTATACTTCAAAGTCTCTGCCTTATACACCTCCCTTGGACTTTACTGATAAATTCGAAAAAGGCCGACCTCGCTGAATAATTATACCTCAAACAATTTTAGTAAGATTTCCCATAATATTTTTGTTCTTTAAAACGGTATATCATGCCAAGTTCCGCGACCGGTGCTGCCGTCCTAATTATCCTCGGTATCCTGACAGCCTTTGGGCCGATGTCGATGGATATGTACCTTCCAGCATTTCCAGAGCTTGTTCATTATTTTAAGACTACACCAAGCAAGGCTCAGCTTACCCTGAGCGCGTTCACCATCGCTTTTGGGATTGGACAGCTTATATACGGTCCTATTTCGGACAGGATGGGCCGCCGGTATGTTTTACTTGCCGGGATTGCTATTTATGCGGTTGCCAGTGTCCTTTGCGTCCTTACAACCTCTATTGATGAACTGATCATAGCAAGATTTTTCCAAGCGTTAGGTGGAGCAGCAGGAATAGTATTATCGCGGGCAATCATTCGAGATCTTTTTAATAAACTCGAGGGTGCTCGTGCGCTATCTCTGATGTTATTAGTCCCGTCCCTGGCGGCTTTAATCTCTCCTTTTGTAGGTGGTTATATTTTGAAATTTTTTGGCGACTGGCGGCTGATATTTTGGGTGCTGACATGTTTTGGGGTTATCGCTTTTATTCTTGGTGTCCTAAGGTTGCCCGAAACTCATCCTCCTGAAAAGCGAACCTCATCGAGTTTTTCTAAAATTTTAAAAGATTACATCAGCGTAGTATGTCATCGACGTGCAGCAGGATATATGATCTGCGGCGGTCTTTCTTTTGCCACCATGTTTGCACAGCTTTCCGGTACGCCTTTTATCTATATCGAATTATTTGGCGTTGCACCTGAGAATTTTGGGCTTTTATTCTCTCTAAGTGTTTTTGCGATTATGGGTGGGTCATACCTTAATAGTCGGCTTGTCATTCGATTTGGAGTTCGACGAATGTTGGCTGTCGGAACAACAATTGCTCTAGTTGGCGGTATAGGTCTGGCGATTAGTGCTAATTATGGTGCTTTTGGGTTATTTGGAATCGTTATTCCCGTCATCATTTTCATGACCCCGCATAATATGGTCAATGCTAATGCAACCGCTGGTGCGATGGAATATTTCCCGCATATAGCGGGGACCGCTTCTGCGATGTTAGGGTTTATACGTTTCGGTACAGGCGCTCTTGTCGGTGCCCTAGTAGGTTATTTCCATGATGGCACAGCGCTACCGATGGCTTATATTATAGCTTGCTGTGTTATCGGGAGTGCCGCGGCATTCTGGTTCCTAACCGGTGACCCACTCAACGATTCCTCTAAATCGGACTAAATTTAGGCAACGTTAATTCTTCTGTCACATCATCAAATACAACTTTTACTTGCATGTCACAATTTACGTCTTGAACCGGTATGCCAATAACATTGCTCAGCATTCTTGCACCTTCGTCAAGTTCAATAATTGCAACGACATACGGTATTTCACCGTCCCATCCCTTATGATAAAGTCGGTGAAAAATTACAAAACTGAAGATTCTTCCTTTTCCCGTCGTTTCCACCCATTCTATATTGTCGCTGCCGCACCCTGTGCAGACCGTTGATGGAGGGAACCAGTGGTGGCCACAAGTTTTACATCGTTGGACTAGCAATTCATGGTTTCTTGCTCCTTCCCAAAAAGGAATAGATTCCGGGCCAGGGACAGGTATCGCCTTTGTATATTCATCAGACATCATGCTGTCCCGAGGATGAGGGTTGATTCACATACCGTGTTTCCGCCATGTCCCGATACTAAACCTATTTCGGCATTTGGCACTTGGCGTTTCGGGCCATAAATACCTTGCAGTTGGCGAACGCCTTCGACGACTTGTAACATGCCCTCGACGTGGGCTTCCGAGAGTTGGCCACCAGAGGTATTCGTCGGCAACGCTCCGTCGAGAGTTAGAGCACCAGATGCAACAAATTCTCCCCCTTCTCCCTTTTTACAAAAGCCATAGTCTTCGAGCTGCACCAAAACCATGTATGTAAAGCAGTCATAAATTTGTCCAAAGTCAATATCTTTGGGTCCTAGGCCTGCCATTGTATAGGCGGTTTTGCCGGATTGGATTGCCCCTGTATGGGTCATGTTGTCTCCATTGAACCAACCACTGATGTTATTGCCAGTACCAAACCCTTTGATTAGTACCGGTTTTTGCCGCAGGTCTTTGGCCCGTTCTGTGGACGTTACCACTACGGCTCCTGCTCCATCTGTTTGCAGCGAACAGTCAAATAGGCTGAATGGCTCAACAATCATTCGACCGTCAAGATAGTCCCCCATCGTTAAAGGTTTTTTCATGACGGCATCGGGGTTATTGAGGGCATAATTGCGAAAAGCCAGCGAAATTTCACCAAATTGTTCTCGGGTCGTCCCATAATCATGCATGTGACGTTGCGCGCCGAAGCCGTGTGCGGCAATTGCGCCGTAATAGCCAAATTCAGGCCCAAATTCCATACCATACATTTGTTGAGGTCTACTCGAACTCCGCATATGATTTTCTTTATTGGCATGAACCCTTGACCAATTATCACGTCCGTATCCGACTAACACACAGCTTGCCAAACCCGCATCAATAGCCATGACGGCGAGGGCAACACCTAAAACCTGGCTGGCTCCACCGTTAGTAAGGGTTGTTGAAAAGGTCGTATTGATCCCCATTCTTTCTCCCATCACTTGATGGAATGTATAAATTTCATCAGGGCCCCGACAAATCAGACCATCGATATCATTGATGGTTAACCCTGCGTCGAGAAGCGCATTTAGCATCGCTTCTTCGAGCAACCCCTGTGCAGATACACCCGGTACTTTACCAAGTCTGCTGTGACCTGCTCCAACTAAGGCACACCTATCTCGTAAATGAGTAGATGGTTCGATCATTTTTCTATCCGTGTTTTCTTATCGGTTATACGATTTAGTATTTCTTCTGTATGTTCGCCGTGCATCGGCGCCGCAGTAACAATTTCTGGCGGTGTATCTGACATTCTTACACCGCTCTCGATAAGCTTAACAGATCCGACCTTGGGATGGGGTACCTCGCGTACCATACCGAGATGCTGTATTTGAGGGTCAGCTAATGTTTCATCCAATGTATAAATTGGCGCCGAAGGAACATCTTCTTCCAGTAATCGGGAGAGCCAATGTCCACGGGGTTTGGTTTCAAAGACTTTAGTAAGTAAATTTTCTAGCTCGTCATAGTTCTCGCGCCGATTTGCTTTATCTACAAACCTCGCATCGTCGAACCATTCTTCGTGACCCGCTACTTTACAAAGACCTTTCCAGAACTTTGGCGGTGAAGACAGGTGTACGACAAAAGGTCTTCCATCTCCCGCGACAAAGGCATAGACCTGTGCAGTTTGTGTGCGCGTCTTACGCGTTGGCACAGTTCCTTCCTCAAAATATCGCGCCGCATTTTCACCAAGAAATGAAAGGGTTGCTGTTAGCAAAGAGGTTTCTACGCGTTGGCCTTTCCCCGTTTTATCACGAGAAAATAACGCTCCAAGGCAACCATATGCTGCCATCATACCTGTAAGGTGATCGGATAAAGAGATACCCATACCCATGGGTGCTTCCAAATCGGTAAGTACAGATAGTAACCCCCCCATTGCCTGGCCAATGGTGTCATACCCTGGTCTTGCTACATAGGGCCCGGTGCCGCCAAAGCCTGTTACGGAACAATAGATGAGTTGTGGGTTAAGTGTAGATAGCTTTTCAAAACCGAGCCCAAGGCGATCCATGGTGCCCGGGCGAAAATTTTCGATCAATATGTCGGCCTGTGATGCTAATGCAATTGCTTTTTCGACACCATCATCAGACTTTAAATTAAGTATGATGCTTTTCTTATTGCGGTTTACGGACCCGAATGTTGCAGAATAGTCGGTGGCACCCCAACCACGGAAGGGGTCTCCAGTTTTATCGTCCTCCACTTTGATCACTTCCGCCCCAAGGTCACCTAGCATCATTCCGGCGTATGGACCCGAGACATAGGATGCAAATTCTAGAACCGTTATCCCTCCCAAGGCGGATGCCATGATATTCCTTTCGCAAGGCTTAATCTTTGTCTTTGTGATGCCAATTAAAAAAAATCCTATCTTTCTGTTAGAGAGCATACAAGGTCATCAAGTTGGATATTTAATATTAAACAATGGGGATGTTATAACCTAAAGGAATAGAGTTTAATTTATTCCCAAATAAACCAGTTAGGAGATTAGCTAATGGGGTCGATTGATTCTGACGCGCACGTCATCGAATGTGAAGCTACATTTAATTATATGGACCCCGAGTTCGATCATCTCCGACCAATGGTTGTGGTTCAGAAGACGGGCGCGGCGGAAATTGACCTGGAGGGACGAACCCAGACCGAATATTGGATTATAGATGGTAAGCTTCAACCCAAGGAAGGTAATATTGGATCCAATACGTCGAAAGAATCGCGGGAAATGATAGATGTGCGGGCACGTATTGATCATATGGATGAATTAGAGATCGACGTCCAGGTATTATACCCCACAGTTTTTTTAAGGGCATGGACACAGAATCCTGAGATAGAACTCGCTCTGTGTCGCTCGTATAATCGTTGGTTAGCAGATATATGGTCAAGAGCGCCCGATCGTCTTCGATGGGTTGTAATGCCGCCCTTGTTACAGATGGATAAAGTCCGTCAAGAACTCATATTTGCCAAGGAAAATGGTGCGTGCGGGATATTTTTGCGTGGGCTCGAGTGTGAACGTAGAGTGGCGACACCCTATTTTCACCCCCTTTTCGATATGGCAGCAGAGCTAGACCTGGCAATTTGTTTTCATTCTGGTAATAACAGCTTTAACGTCCGAGACATTTATGCAAAGGAATGCGGATTTGGCCGTTCTAAACTGCCTGTCGTATCAGCTTTTCATAACTTATTGATGGATGATATTCCAAGAAAATGGCCAACCGTACGCTGGGGCTTTGTCGAGGTAAGTTCCCAATGGATTCCCTATGCCTTGAATGATATGGAAATTAGGTTTGGTCGTCGCGGGCGCGATTTTCCTGAGTCTATTATGGCTGATAATAATATATACGTGGCTTGCCAGGTTACAGATGACCTTGAATGGGTCCTTAAATACTCCGGTGAGGACACTTTGTTAGTTGGAACCGACTATGGGCACGCTGACACTTCCGCTGAAATTGAAGCATTAAGGAAACTTAAATATGATGGCAAGGTGTCACCGAGTGTAGCTGACAAGATACTCAATGATAACGCGAGAGCTTTTTATGGCCTTTAATTTGATTTTTATATTATTTGTTCTTTAGGGTACCGCCTCAGCCTTGAACGCGCCTAACCCCCACCCCAATTCCGTTTGGCAAACGCGCCACACCATCTTCGATATCAATACCATCGAATGGATCATCCAAAAGTCTGGCAAACTCCCCTAATTCATTTGCATACCAAACGTCGGGCATTGTGGACGCAAGATGCATGGCGTGCGCGTTGAGCAAGCGCGAGCCAACATGTGCCCCAAATCTATATTGAATATTACCGTTCTTACATATTTGTGCTGCTGTGAGTGTGTTCCATAAGCCACCCAGTTTTGGAACCTTTAAACTAACGGCATCAACGATTCGGTTATTAACTAGGTAGGCAACCTCCTGCAGTGAGCCGGCACTCTCATCTCCTTCAACGGGAACAGGAACGGTCTCTGTAACCAGCTTAAGGCCACTATAGTCGTTTAGGGCTACCGGTTGTTCGACAAGATCGAGACGGTATTCTGACATTCCGTTGAGTGCTGTAATTGCGTCTTTTGGAGAATAGGCTTGATTTGCATCCACAGTTAAATTGGCGTCCTCGCCAAGCTGATTTCGAATTGCCGCTACACGCTTGATGTCTAAGGCTACCTCTCCCTGAACCTTTATTTTAAAATAACGATATCCCTCATTATAAAGAATTTGGGCCTGAGCGGCCATTTCCTCAGGTTCCTTGATGGCTAAAATTCGAAGCACTGGAAACTCGGTCCTAACGGCACCACCAAAAAGTTGATGTAAGGGGACATTCATAAATTTCGCTGCAAGATCAAATAATGCGTTATCGATTGCGGCCTTGGCTTGGTTATTACCAGATAAGACGCGATCCATTGTTAAACGAATTTTAGACATTGATAGAGGATCGTGTTCTTTAACATAAGGAACTAGTCGTTTAAGGGTGCCGGTTAATCCTTCAATACTGGCACCCATATGGGCGGTCGCAGACCCATATCCAAAACCGGTAATTTCCTTGTCTGTTTCAATCGAAACAATAACCCCTTCAGTGGTTGGGTTAGCACCAAGTGCAAAACGCCAGGTCGGATCTTCTTTGCGAAGGATGCATGTTTCGAGTTTAATATTGGTAATTTTCATGGGATAAATATAACAATTTAATCATTTCTATAAAGACCACCCCGCTTTTCACTAATTTCTCCTTTGAGTCGACGAATTTGGCCCCTTTTAAAACCAAGCGCTTCCTTCGCTCACCGGACTGTAGTTTCTTGTCCATAGGCTGTTTTGATAACTCGGTCTGAAATCCCAGCACTACATATGGGATTGACCTCTACACGGCGTGATTTCGCATCTATAATTATAGTTTGTTAAGAGGTAACATCGTGATCGGATGTTCTACAAGCGGCCCCATTAACTTTTAAGAAGATCAATGAATTCTCGCTGCCAACCTCCTGACCCCGACTGGCGCCCTCTTGCGCCACCGCCACCGACTGCTACTACAGATTGTCATGTCCACATTATGGGGCCATATAAAAAATTTTCTCTTTCTGAAAGGCGTGGGTATACCCCCGAGGAATGTACCATTGAAACATTTCAAGGTTTAATGGCAATTCTTGGAATTGATCGTGCGGTAATTGTTCAGGGAAGTGCACATGGTAACGATAATCGTGTCACCCTAGATGCTGTCAGAAAACTCGGCATAAATGGAAGAGGCATCGTATTGGTATCTCCAGATATTTCAGACGATGAGCTAATTGCATTTAAAAATAACGGTATTAGTGGTTTGCGTCTCTCAACAATTTCCAAAGCAGGTTATGGTACGGAACACCTTGTCAAAATGGCGGCGCGAGCTCGCGACCTGGATTGGATGGTTCTACTTCATTTTGGTAATGTTAACGAGGTTATCAATTTGACCGCGACCCTGGAGTCACTCCCATGCGATTTTGTTATTGATCATCAGGGTAGGCCACTTGGAGGGGGGAGCACCTCTTCCAAGGGCTTTCAATCGCTTCTAAATATTGTGAAACATACCGAAAACTGTTGGGTGAAACTAAGTAGTTGGTATAGGCAATCTCAAATCGGGTTACCCTATGATGATATGCGTCCTTTTATTGAGGCACTGATGGAGGCTCGTCCGGATCGTTTGATCTGGGGGAGTAATTGGCCCCATCCAAATTTCAAAGGAACAATGCCCAATGACGCGGACCTGCTTCAACAGATAATCGATTGGGCGGCTTCCCCCGAATTAGCCAAGAAAATTTTGGTTGATAATCCGGCCAAATTATATCGTTTTCCAGTTAGTGCATCGTGACCAGAGATAAACAAAATGTATTAGTCCTAGCAACCTGCCAGGTCTTATTTGGGACTGGCCGTTCTCTGCTCATCGCGACGGCACCACTAATTGCTTATGGTATTGCTAGTCATAAAGGGTTGGCAACTTTGCCAACGTCATTGGTCATTGTTGGGACAGCTGTAATGACAATCCCGGCGTCCCTTTTCATGAGGCGTGTTGGACGCCAGGTTGGATTTGTTGTGGGGTCCATCATTGGAGTAGTCAGTGGTTTGGTTTGTGCTTTTTCTGTGTTGCATTCTAACTTTTGGCTGTTTGCCTTCGGAACATTCCTATTTGGTTTATTTGCTGGCTTCGCACAGTTGTATCGTTTCGCTGCGGCAGATGTTGCAAGCGAGGACTTTAAGAGTAAGGCCATATCGCTTGTTCTTGCGGGTGGTGTAGTATCTGGGTTTCTTGGACCAGAGTCAGCTAAAATTGGACAGAACCTTGTAACCTCTGTTCCCTTCGTAGGTGCGTATCTAATTCTTACCGGGGTCACAATACTCGCAATATTTGTGCTTTTTTTTCTCGATATCCCAATGATGACGCCCGAAGAGCGGGCGGGGCCACGTCGCCCGATAATTCAAATAATGAAACAGCCGGTTTTTTTAGTTGCGACAACTGCTGCAATGATTTCACAAGGTGTCATGAATTTCTTAATGACGGCGACGCCTATTGCTATGTGCAACGCACAACATCAATTTGCGGACACGGCTCTTGTGATCGAATGGCATATATTTGGAATGTTTGCTCCTGGCTTTGTCACCGGACACCTCATTAATAAATTTGGCGAGGTAAAAATGATTATCATCGGCTTGGCATTACAATTTGTATGCGTTGGTGTGGCTTTGGTAGGCGTGGAAGTAGCTCACTTCTGGTTATCAATGCTGTTGTTGGGTGTCGGGTGGAATTTCGCCTTTACGGCTGGTACGTCCTTGATGACCAGAGCGTATACTGTATCGGAGCGAGCAAAAACACAGGGCACAATGAATTTCTTGATCTATGGTTTTGTATCCGTTCTGTCATTATCCTCTGGTGCATTAGTTCACTTTTTTGGTTGGAATGTCGTTAACTTGGGAGCACTGCCTTTCCTAGTCATTGCTGTTGGTGCGACGCTTTGGTACGCGGCCAGTCAACCTTCCCCTAATACTATCTCGACGTAGTGTCACTTCCACGATAGAAATGGGTAGAGTTATTATTCTCACCGTGGAGGCGTTATGATTGACTTTCTTTTTCCTACCGAAGGTATGGGCTCACAAACCCTTAGGACAGTTGCCGAGGCTGCCTATGGAGGTGGAGATGTATTTGAGATCTCCCGTGTATGCCGCGAGATCGAAGTTGGTGATAAGGATGGATTTGAACGGGCTTGGATAAATAAGGCCGAGGAAACTGAAGAGCGAGCAAAAAAAGCGGAGGCTGCTGGTCACACCCGCACGGCCATGAATTATTATTATGCTGCTAACCAGTATTGGCGTATGTCCGACGTTTTGCTGACTATCGAGCGTAACGATGATAAACGCCAACGCTTTATAAAGTCGCAAGAATGCTTCCAAGCAGGCGCCAAGTATAATGATCCTAAAATTGAAATCATTGAGGTGCCATGCGGTGACGAGGTTTATGAGGGTTATTTTTGTCACCCCCGGAACCCCAAAACGGAAAAATGGCCAGCGGTGCTATTTTTAGGTGGCGCTGACGCGTTTGCGGAAGAGATTTACTTTGGTGGTAGTGAATTGTGTGAGCGCGGTTATGCAATGATGCTTGTGGATACCCCTGGACGAGGCTCCTCAATGTACGTGAAGGATATTCCTACCCGACCAGATTATGAGGTGCCGGGGAAAGCCTGTTTTGACTATCTCTTTTCTCGGCCAGAAATCGATCCAGATAGGGTCGCCCTTATGGGGATATCAATGGCGGGATATTATGCGCCGCGGGTGGCTGCCTTCGAGGACCGGATCAAGGCACTGATTGCTTGGTGTGGTTGTTATTCCATTTTAGATGACCTCTACCTCCATTATGAGCATCTTCAGCCAACCTGCCAGCGGCTTTTGGGTGGTGTTACAGATGAAGAGGCTAAAGTTCGGCTCAAAGAGTTTTCGATGGAAGGGTTAGCTCAGAATATTAAGGTCCCGACCATTATGACACATGGGTCAATGGATAAATTGATGGATGTTGAGGGAGCCAAGAAGCTCTTCAATGAAATTGGTGCAGAGGATAAAACACTGCATATATTTGATGATCCAAAAATTGGCGGCACCGTTCACTGTGCTCACGACTGTTGGGCTCATCAAATGCCAATGTTAATGGATTGGTTGGAAGATCACGTCTAATCGGTTCGTTGATTACCCGCGCATTTAGTCCTCAAACTTCATGAGTGGACCATATTAATTGTTTATGACGTTTTCCAAGGATGGGGACGCCCTTGTGTTGATTTAGGTATAGAAATCACGTCTGAACTTTGGGGTATGGTCTTTAAATTAACCGCTTAAATTTCGCGTTTTATACGTTTCTTTGGCGTATTGGGAAGCTTTGAGTGGCATGGTATTATTTTCTCAAATAAAAGATTCCTACCTTGGAGGTATCAATGTTTGCTCGTTTAAATCATATTGCAATTTGTACAGACCACTACGCGATAAACGCTAAATTTTACGAAGCATTATTTGGACTTAAGACGGCCAAAAAGCCACGGCCAGCCAGAGCCGTTGTGGTGAGCGACGGTTATGTTGGCATGAATATTATCCCGCGTCGGGAGGGCCGTTGCAGTGGACTAGATCATTTTGGTTTAGAGGTTGAAGATTTAGAAGAAGCACGGTCGCGAATTGCTAAGTTTGATTCGACGATCAAACTATTGAAGCGGCCACCAGTCCGGCCGTTTGCTGCCTATAGTGCCCACGATCCTGATACGAATATTTTTGATCTTTCCGAAAAAAAAATGCAAAAGGATATATATTCGGAAGATCGTGAGGAAACACTTCGTAAGTTTAGTCATTTTGCTTTGCGGACCCGCCATGCGGAGCGATGCGCCGAATTTTATTCGAAAGTTTTTGAACTTCATTTGATTAATAATAAGGCCGACGACCCTAATTTTTATTTGTCCGATGGTCGAATGACCCTCGCCGTTTTGCAATGGAGCATGGATGATTATCATGGTATGGACCCTCAACGCCTTGGGCCGGATCACATTGGCTTTAGGGTGGAAAGTATAGAGTCTTTGAAGGATGATCTTGAAGATTTAACAGGGCAAAATCCGCTCATGCGTTCCAGGCCTTTAGGATACGGTGAGGAAGGAAAGGCCAGGTTGGGATTATTTCAGAGTGTACCGCTTAACACATATCATTTGACTGATATTGAGGGCGTTTATATTGGTGCATCAGAATAAACGTGGTCTAAGAGGGAGGCAGTCTATGTTTGCAAAAATTAATCATATGGCGATCATCAGTAACCAATACCCGTTTTTACAAAAATACTACCAAGGAGTTTTTGGCTTAACTACCTCTGGAAGAAACGACTTTGAAAGTGCATCCGTAGTTAGTGACGGCAACCTTGGTCTGAATATTATTCCTAGGCGAGATGGTTATGTTGGCGGTCTCGATCACTTCGGGATGGTAGTGGATAGTATAGATATTGTGGAGGACCGAATGAGGGGGGCCTATGATGGTGCAGGTTGTGTTAAACGGCCAGCAATTAGGCCTTTTGCTGCCTATTCTGGCCATGATCCGGACGGTAATGTTTTTGATCTGGCTGAGAAGGATAGTAAGAATTTGCGGGATGTTTATACCGAAGAAACAAAGAATTTAAAAAATTGTACGTTCTCAAGATTTGCAATTCGGACCCCCAATGCCGAAAAATGTGCTGAGTTTTATTCAGAGGTTTTCGAATTGCGGTTGGCAAATCGCGGGGAAAGCGATCCAAATTACCATCTAACAGATGGTAAGATGACCTTATCAATAATGCCCTGGAGCGTTGATATATTTGCCGGAATGTCTATCAAGCGCCCTGGGCCTGACCATATTGGGTTTACGGTAAAGGACATGGATGCATTTAAGGCAGAGGAAAAACGCATAGGCGAAAAAAATACATTCCTAGCTTCTCGGAGGTTGGGAGGTAGCGAGGAATCGGAGGTGCGTCGAACGTTGTTTGCAAGAAATGCTCTTGGTAGTTACCAGACTGCAGATCCCGATGGTACCTGGATTGATATTGTACAGGGGCAAGATTAAGTGGAAATACGAGAGCAGCCTGATTTAGATAAATTACGTCGTGATCTCGTTGTAGCTAATCGAATTTTGGCGCATCAGGGTGTCGTAGACGGATTCGGTCACGTAAGCGTGCGCCATCCCGACTATCCAGATAGATTTCTTCTATCACGGTCACGCAGCCCGGAGTTGGTTACTTTAGACGATATTAAGGAATTTGATCTAGCTGGTGAAATGATTGATCCGGATGGGTCATCTGCCTATCTTGAGCGTTTCATCCATGCTGCTATATATGAATTACGACCTGATATGAAAGGATGTGTGCACAGTCATGCAGAGGCCTTGCTTCCTTTTGGTATAACCCCCGTACCATTAAAGCCGGTTTTCCATAATGCATCGAGAATTGGCAAGAAAGTACCGGTTTGGGATATCTGCGATAGTTTTGGCGATACAGACATGCTGGTAGTCAATATGGATCATGGGCGCGACCTTGCTCAAACGTTAGGTGATAACCGACTTGTACTCATGCGTGGCCATGGACTGACCGTCGCAACGGAATCGCTTTACACTGCAGTGACAACGGCTATTTACGCTGTGGTTAACGCACGGGTACAGACCGCGGCGATGCAAATGGGGAACGTAAAGTTTTTGTCGGAGGGAGAGATTGAGGCTGCAATGGGGAAAGCAAAAGCTTCTACGATTGGACACGAGAGGATTTGGGAATACCTTAGTCGCCGCGCCGGTTGCGAAGAGCTATAAAATTTTTAAATAAGCTATACAAATAGTAGATATAAAATATCTATGATCGGAGTTATGCGCTTAACATTAGGATTTTGTCTTTCTATTATTTTCTCTTCGTTTCATTCTCCGGGATGGACAGCAAATTCGGCATCACAAGGCGTTATAACTGTGGGTGACGGTCGCGGTGTAATGGCGGCACCAATGAATGTTTATTTTTATCGCCCCCAATCTTTTCAGACTAATGGCCAGATTTTGATCGCTATACATGGGCAAAGTCGTAACGCGGATCGTTATCGCGACTATTTTATGGACGCTGCTGAGCGATATGGAGTTTTAGTTTTAGCCCCAGAGTTTTCCCGGCAAAATTATAGAGGTTCTAGACAGTTTAATCTCGGGAATTTAAAAAATCGGGCTGGTCATTTTTCGTCGCATACTGTCCGCTCATTTCTTGTTATCGATAGAGTTTTTGATCAATCTAGAGATAAACTTCGGTTTAAACAAAAAAAGTACTCACTTTTTGGGCATTCAGCTGGTTCCCAGTTTGTTCATCGACTGATTCTTTTTTCTCCCTCGAAAAAACTAACGGCAGCAGTGGCCGCAAATGCCGGCTGGTACACCGAACCAGATATAAAAATCGGCTTTCCCTATGGTATGGGAAATACGCTCGAAACTGATAGTCTATTTCGACGTTCGTTTTCCCAGAAACTTATTATCATGTTAGGTCAGGATGATGATGACGAAAATCATCCTGGCTTGCGCATTACAAGGGAAACGATGGCGCAAGGGCCTCATCGATTAGCTAGAGGGCGTAACTTTTTTTATCGCGCAAAAAACATTGCTAAAAGATTGAATTTAACATTCTCTTGGCAAATAAAAGAAATACCGGATGTCGGTCATAGTGGCCGGCTAATGGCGGAAGCTGCTGCCAATTTATTATTTGATTCAAATTAATATTATTCCACTAGTTGTTCGTATGGTGCAGGGACGATAAGGTGCCCGCCGATTATGATCGTTGCATACCAATTTTTGGAGATACGGGAAATATGCCTATTCTTGTGATTCAAAATGACCATATTATTAGGGCGCTGAGTGTTATACTAGATCCTGATTGTGACTCTGAACGAATTTCAGCTTTTGTTGATTACTATTCTGTTGATATGCCAGAATTTCCCGACTGGTGTGAAAATATTCGAAGGAAATATCCTTCTATTGCACCGTCGCGTGTGATATTGACCAATAGCCAAGAAGAATTTCGAGCAGCGTTACCAGCTGCTGACGCGGTGGTGGTAGAGGATTTTATTGTCGGCAGTGAAGAGTTGGAGCTATCCCCAAATTTGAAATTTGTCCAAAACTTTCGGACAGATATGAGAAATATTGATGAAATAGCGTGTACTGCGAGAAATATTCCCGCATTACCCTTTCACCGCACCGTTAATGTTGCTGTCGGGGAGCATGCTTTTTCATTGATGATGGCGTTAGCGAAAAAGACTGTGGAAACTAATAAGCTTCTTACTATTGAAGCTCTAAAGGCGGAAGGTTGGCCAGCACGAGAATATGATCGTCGCCACACTGCTAACTCAAACTGGGCACGTATTTCGGGTGTCAAAAATATGTTTGGTTCCACCTTGGGTATTGTCGGGTTGGGATCTGTGGGACGGTACGTGGCCAACTGGGCTAATGCCTTCGATATGGAGGTTCTTTATACTCAGCGCAACCAATTGGATTCGGAGCTAGAGGAGCAATTCAAGGCAAGATTCGTCTCGTTAAACGAACTCTTTAAACAATCTGATTTTGTGAGCATTCACGTTCCCTTAAATGAAAGCACCAAGGGGCTGATTGGAGGACAACAATTAGAGGGCGCAAAACCTGGGATTATCATCGTTAATATTGCGCGCGCGGATATTATACAGAAAGACGCACTGCTTTCGGCTCTCGATGCGGGTAGAATAGGTGGCGTTGGTATGGATGTTCACTACATGGAACCGGGGGATGAGGATGATCCTTTTCTTACCTACAAGAATGTTGTTATGAGTCCGCATATAGCCATCGGTTCCCGCGTAAATGGGGCGGTGGATATGGAGGCTATGATTACTAATATTTCTGCAGCAATAGAAGCACCATGACCTATCGTTTTGTGATATCGGCGGATAGTCGAACCATACCCATCATTCCAATAGAAACGGATGTCTTTCAGGCTTGGCTGAAAAAGCAAGATGAAACTATGAAGCGTTGGGTAAAAAGTACGAGTTTTAAAGCAACCCCCGGTTCATTAAGTCTTGTCTCCCAAGATGATGGGTCGTTGTCCCAAATCTTGTGGGGGGTGGAAGACCATCGAGCCTTGTGGAGCTATGCTTCTCTTCCCTCAAAACTGCCGGAGGGTAAATACCAAATTGATGCTCGAATGGGGAAAGCTGGTGCAACCGCAGCCGCACTTGGCTGGGCTTTGGGGTGCTACCAATTTAACCAATACAAAAGCAACCCCCCGTCAGTTAAAGTACCTACCCTTGTCTGGCCCAAAGATTGCGATCGGGCAACAGTAAGGCGAACTGCAGATGCAACGGTACTGGTGCGCGATTTAATTAATATACCGGCGGAGGATATGGGGCCACCGGAACTAGCTACGGCAGCCCGCAAACTTGCTAAAAGGCATAGTGCAAAATTAAGCGTAGTGATTGGGAACTCCCTGATTAAAAAAAATTACCCCACTATTCACGCGGTAGGTCGTGCGGCGAGCAAAGCTCCACGATTAGTTGATCTGACATGGGGAAGGCGTGATGCCCCCAAGGTTACATTAGTAGGTAAGGGTGTGTGTTTTGATACCGGCGGTCTCGATTTAAAAAGTGCGGCGGGGATGCTGCGTATGAAAAAGGATATGGGCGGAGCAGCACATGTTCTAGGCCTCGCACATATGATTATGGATGCCAAGCTAGATGTTCGTTTACGTGTATTAATCGGTGCTGTCGAAAACTCAGTTGCCGGCAACGCCTATCGTCCTTCTGATATCATTCGAACACGCAAAGGTATAACAGTTGAAGTTGGTAATACTGATGCAGAAGGCAGGCTGGTAATGTGTGATGCTCTCGCCGAGGCGGACCGAGAAAAACCCGCCTTAATTGCCGATTTTTCTACACTTACCGGAGCGGCGCGGGTAGCTGTTGGGACTGATATTTCCGCTATGTTCTGTAATAATGATAAACTAGCGAATGCGATTTTTGAATCGGGAGAAATGTTAGAAGACCCTGTTTGGCGACTACCCTTATTTCCAGGTTACCGTCGGCTTTTGAAAAGTTCAGTAGCAGATATTAACAATGTTTCTGAAGGTGGCTTTGCTGGGGCAATTACTGCCGCGTTATTTTTAAAAGAGTTTGTGTCACAAAACACCCAGTGGGTGCATTTTGATATTATGGCATGGAATCGTACTTCCCGACCAGGAAGGCCAGTTGGCGGCGACGCTATGGGGATGCGTGCGCTTTACAATGTGATTGAAGCCCGTTTTAAAAAGAATAAAAAAAACCGTCTTCAAGGCCTGTGAAGGAGAGATATTTACAATAGGTAGGGCTTTTAACCATATAATGGAACTAAAGCTCTAATCCAATTAACACCTAATCGATTGCCAATGTTTCTATATCGAAAGCAGCTTTTATAAGAGACTTGGTATATTTCTGTACCGGGTTGTGGAAGATTTTTTCTGTCGATCCATGCTCGACTATCCTTCCATTACGCATCACTATAACCTGGTCAGCAAGGGCTTGGACTACTTTGAGATCGTGACTGATAAACAAGTAAGATAGTTTATGTTTTTGCTGCAGGTCACGCAATAAATCAACAATTTGTGCTTGTACCGACACATCTAGCGCTGATGTTGGCTCATCGAGAACAATTAAACTTGGTTTAAGCACTAATGCTCTTGCGATAGCTATTCTCTGTCTCTGACCACCGGAAAACTCGTGGGGATACCGATTCTGGGTTTGGGGGTCCAGTCCGACTTCAACCAGGGTGTTTGAAATTATTTGACTTCTCTCATCATGAGATAGAGCAGGTAAATGAATAACCATCCCTTCTTCTATAATTTGTCCTACTGACATGCGTGGACTTAGGGAGCCATAGGGATCCTGGAAGACAATTTGCATATTGCAGCGAAGTGATCGTAGTTCCTTCCAACTCCAACCTTGAACTTTTGCACCTAAGAAAATAATTTCGCCTTCACTTTTTTCCAGTCTAAGTAAACCTAGTGCTAAAGTTGTCTTTCCGGAGCCGCTTTCACCGACAATACCGAGAGTATGACCTTCCCTTATTTGAAGGGATATACCATCAACAGCCTTTATATGACCTACGGTTCGGCGAAGAAAACCACTCCTAATAGGAAACCAAACCTTGAGGTCAATGGCTTCCATGATAACTGGTGATTGATTCCTGGCTATATTCGGTTTGCCCTTAGGCTCCGATTCTAAAAGGTGTCGTGTATATTTGTGTTTTGGGTTGCCAAATATATCTTCCGTAATCCCCTGTTCAACAATTCTGCCTTCTGTCATTACGCAAACTCGATCAGCTATCTTTCTGACAATCCCCAAATCATGGGTGATAAGTAGCATTGACATCCCATGCTTTTGTTGCAGGTCCTTCAAAAGTGTTAGTATTTGTGCCTGAATGGTTACATCGAGTGCGGTTGTTGGCTCATCTGCAATCAATAAGTCGGGGTCGTTAGCGAGGGCCATCGCAATCATCACGCGTTGGCGTTGTCCTCCTGATAGTTGATGTGGATATGACTGCAAACGATTTTCAGCATCGCTTAATCCCACTTGATCTAACAGCGCCAACACTTTTTTCTGCGCCGATATTCTATCGAGCTTCTCATGTAAAAAAAGAGATTCTGCTATTTGTTTTTCCAGCGTATGCAATGGATTAAGAGAAGTCATGGGTTCTTGGAAAATGATACCAATTCGATTTCCCCGAATTTTCTGTAATATTTCCGTCTTGGTGCCAATGAGCTCCTGACCATTAAATTTAATACTCCCCTGAGGGTGGTGTGCACTGGGGTAAGGCAAAAGCTGCATAACAGATAAAGCCGTTACGGATTTACCTGATCCACTTTCACCGACTAAGGCGACTGTCTCTCCCTTCTTAACATTAAAGTTGATCCCCTGAACGGCTTTAACCACTCCGCTGTCTTGACCAAAGGATACTGAGAGGTTTGCTATTTCGAGGAGTTGGGTAGGAGAAATATTCATTCTCACATCGTCTTTCGTGGGTCGAAAGCATCTCTAATCGCTTCGCCAATAAAAACTAACAGGCTCAACATCCCAGCTAGAACCAGAAATGCTGTAATACCCAGCCATGGGGCCTGCAGGTTCGCTTTGCCCTGAGCTAATAATTCACCCAGGGAGGGCGAGCCCGGCGGTAAGCCAAAACCTAGGAAGTCTAGTGAAGTAAGGGCTGTTATTGAGCCGATTAATACGAAGGGCAAAAATGTAAGAGCGGCTGTCATGGCATTAGGTAGAACATGACGATGTATAATCTTACTATTGCCGACGCCCAGGGCTCGGGCCGCGCGTACGTAATCGAAATTTCGGGTACGGAGGAATTCGGCTCTCACAACACCTTCAAGTGCCATCCATTCAAAAAGCAGAAGAAGGCCGAGGAGTAACCAAAAACTCGGTTGAAAAATACTTGCTAATATTATTAGAAGGAAAAGACGTGGAAGACCCGACCAAATCTCAATAAACCTCTGAAATAGAAGATCAGTCCAACCACCGAAATAGCCTTGTATTGCTCCTGCCGCAATGCCAAGAAACGACGATAAAATAGTCAAAATCAACCCAAAAAAAACAGATAATCGGAACCCATAAATTACCCGTGCTAAGACGTCCCGGGCTTGGTCATCCGTACCCAAAAGGTTTTCAAGTGTTGGAGGAGAAGGAGCAGGCTGACTTAAATTTAGGTTTACGGTGCTATAGCTATAGCGAATTAAAGGCCAGTAAATTTTCCCGCCTTTGGTTGTAATCAGTTTTTGTACATCTATTTCTCTATATTCGGCTTCCGTCTCAAAATCACCACCAAACACAGTTTCAGGATATATCTTTACAACTGGAAAGTAATAGGAACCCTGATATTCAATCATTAAGGGCTTGTCGTTTGCTAATAATTCAGCAAACACGCTAAAAACAAATAAGCCCATAAAAATCCAAAATGACACATAACCTCGCCTATTTGATTTAAAATTTTGTAGACGCCTTATTGTTAATGGCGTCACTACAATTCCAAGGATGGTTTGCATTCGTTGTCTATTGGCCTCGTTGTGTTTTGATGCCACCAAAGCTTCAGACATCCCGGCCCTCAAAATCAATTCGTGGATCAATCAACATATAGGTAAGGTCCCCAACCAGCTTCATAATCAGACCCAATAAAGTGAAGAAAAATAGAGACGCAAACATTATAGGATAATCTCGTTTAATAACCGCTTCAAAACCAAGAAGTCCTAGACCGTCTAGAGAAAAAATAATTTCGATTAACAAAGCACCAGTAAAGAGAATGCTGACAAATGCAGCCGGGAATCCGGCAATAACAATCAACATCGCATTCCGAAAGACATGGCCATAAAGTACGCGATGTTCAGTCAAACCTTTTGCTTTAGCAGTTAATACATATTGTTGGTTGATCTGGTCGAGAAAGGAATTTTTGGTTAAAAACGTGAGAGCTGCAAATCCACCAATAACAAGCGCGGTAATTGGCAATACCATATGCCAAAGGTAATCTAGAATACGCAAAGGCCAGCTAAGTTGGTCCCAATTTTCTGAAACAAGCCCCCGTAACGGAAACCAATCGAAATAGCTTCCGCCTGCAAATAAAACTATAAGCATGACTGCAAATAAAAAGCCGGGTATAGCATTACCCACGATTATGACGGCACTAGTCCAAATATCGAAAGAACCCCCATCTTTCACCGCCTTTCGAATTCCAAGAGGAATTGATATTAAGTAAACTAGGAGTGTGGTCCAAATCCCAAGCGATATGGAGACTGGGAGTTTAGAGAGTACCAAGTCAATTACGGCTTCATCGCGGAAGTAACTTGTCCCAAAATCAAATCGGATATAATTCCACATCATGAACAGGAAACGCTCGTGAATTGGTTTATCGAACCCAAATTGTTTTTCTAGCTGTTTGATGAACTCAGGGTCGAGACCTTGTGCACCGCGGTAAGTATTATTTAAAGCACTAGTAGCACCTGATGAGGCCTGTTGGGCTGCTGCCGAGTTCGTTCCGGCCTCTGTTCCACCAGTACCACCAATACGTGCTGTTGCCCCGACGTCGGCCCCAGTGAGTTGTGCAATGATCTGTTCGATTGGCCCACCCGGTGCAAATTGTATGATGGCAAAATTGATAACCATTATGCCGAGAAGGGTTGGAATTATAAGAAGTAGTCTGCGGATGATGTATGCGAGCATTTGTTTAACAAACCATCATTTGAGTGTGATTGGTGCTTTTCCAGCATTAATTAACGCAGACTTTTCGGCGTTGTACCACCACGTGTCGATTACTCCGAGGGCAAATTTTGGTTTTATTTTTGGCTGATCAAACTTATTCCAATAAGCAATATTATGCACTCCTTTGTACCACTGTGGGATCATGTAGCGGTTCCACATCAACACACGGTCGATAGCGTGGACCCTGGTCTGTAATTCGACGCGAGATTTTGCCGAAATAATTTTTGAAATTAGGTAGTCGACAGCCCGATTTGTTATACCGGCAAGGTTTCTTGAGCCGGCTACGTTAGCCATTTTAGAGCTAAAATAGGTTTTGAGTTCCATTCCCGGCGTATTCCTTTGAACGTAGCGCTGGATCACAACATCAAAGTCAAAATTTTGCATTCGGTGCTGAAAATTTGCGACGTCGACAATTCTTATACTAGCATTGATACCAATTCTTTTAAGGTTGCGAATATAAGGGTTAATTATGCGTCGGAATGAGCTTTCATAAAGAAGGAACTCAATGGTCAAAGGTTTTCCATCCCGGTTAATAAGTTTATTATCAGTAATTTTCCAGCCTGCATTACGTAGTAATTTTGATGCTTCACGCAAATTTATGCGATTGCGACCGGAGCCATCGGTTTTGGGTGATTGGTAGGGTCTTGTAAAGACTTCAGTTGGGATTTGGTAGGGTATTTTTTTTAGTAATCTCCGTTCATCGTTGTTCGGCGGTTTATCTGCGGCAAGGTTACTATTGGCAAACATGCTGTTGGTACGTTTGTAAAGTCCATAGAACAATGTTTTATTCGTCCACTCGAAGTCAAAAGCCAGGTCTATAGCTGTCCTGACACGTCGGTCTTTAAATTTCTGTCGCCGCATATTGAAAAAAAAAGCCTGAACCCCTGAAGGTGTCGAATCCGGCAAAGTAACTCTTATTACACGACGGTCTTTAATTGCCGGTTTATCATCATACTGTGTTGCCCAACTCCGAGACGTAAATTCTTCACGAAAATCATACTCATTTGCGAAGAAGGCCTGAAATGCAATATCACGATCGCGATAATAATCGACGCGTATTTTTTCAAAGTTGTAGCGCCCCCGCATAACCGGAAGATCCCGTGCCCAATGGTTTTTTATCCTCTGATAGGTGATGGATCGCCCTGGAACAATCTTGTACACTTGGTAGGGTCCTGCCCCTGGCGGTGGTTTCATCGTCGTTTTGGCGAATGGTAAATTTTCATAGTATTTCTTTGATAAGACAGGCAATGCGGCGATTTGGAGAGGTAAATTCCGACTGTTATTCGACTTAAAATTATATTTCACTTCGAATTTGTTGATTGCCTCTGCGGTAATTACGTCAGCTAAGATGAAACGATATTGAGGGTGCCCATGTTTGATAAGTGTTTTAAAAGTGAAAACAATATCATCAGCTGTTATGGCTGTGCCATCGCTGAACTTAGCAGATTGACGTAAGTAAAATGTAATACTTTTTCTATCAGCTCCGAATGAAGCCCTCTCAGCAATAAACCCATATACTGCATCCGGTTCATCCATTGCGCGCTCCATGAGGGAGGCGTGAATTAAACCAATCCTATCTGCGGGAACGCCTTTGAGTATAAATGGGTTCACGCTATTAAAGGAATCAAGGCCCCATAGTCGTATTGTGCCACCACGGGGTGCATCAGGATTCACGTAGTCAAAGTTTTTGAAGGAAGGACTATATTTTAGATCTCCAAAGGCGGAGAGACCGTGGCTTTTGAGAGATTGTCCATTTACAGGTGCTCCAACATTTATAATTGAGGCAATAGCAATAGCTGTTAAAACACGATTGATCATTTAGACAGTGACCTTTTACCTTGGGATTGTATATTCCGGGACTTCCTTTCATCAATCCACCAAGAGAAAAATCCTATCCCGTAATTAGGTCTAATTTTGGGTCTTCCGAATTTATCCCACCACGCAATTCGATCGGAGCGGATATGCCATTGTGGTATGACGAAGTGATTCCACTGTAAGACACGATCTAGGGCTCGTGTAGCAAATACCAGTGATTTTCGATCTTTTGCAGATATTAAATTTTCTACAAGGTAGTCTATCTTTGGATCTTTCACGCCAATTAAGTTCCGACTTCCCGGTCTATTAGCAGAGGAGCTATGCCAATAGTTACGTTGTTCATTTCCTGGAGAAAGAGATTGAGAAAACGTTGAAATGATTATATCGAAGTCGAAGTCACGAACTCTATTTTGGTATTGAGCCGGGTCAACGGTACGAATTCTGCTATTTATTCCTAGTCGTTTGAGACTCCGTACAAAGGGAGATACCACTCGTTCAAAAGCAGGACTTACTAGGAGAAATTCGATTTCCAAGGGCCTACCATATTTTGGGTCCACTAACCGATTGTTAATGATTTTCCATCCGGAATTTTTAAGTAACCTTGCAGCCTGGCGTAGGTTGGTGCGATTGTTTCCGGAACCGCTACTTTTGATAGGCCTATAAATTTTGTTAAATACCTCGTTTGGTATTTGCCCACGCAGCGGTGTCAATATTTTTAATTCTTCCAAAGTAGGTAATTGAGCGGCCGCTAGGTCGGAATTTTCAAAGTAACTAGAAGTTCGAGTGTATTGACTATAAAAAAGTTGCCGGTTGGACCATTCAAAATCAAAGGCGTAGGCTAAAGCCTGGCGGACTTTTTTGTTTTTAAACTTAGTTTTCCTAATATTAAAAACGAAAGCTTGCATTCCCATAGGTCTGGCATGCTTTAACATTGCGATTTTTACGTCGCCACGCTTTTTAGCTGGAAAGTTGTAACCTGTTGCCCATTCTTTAGATGAGCCTTCGTACCTAAAATCGTATAATCCCGCCTTAAAGGCCTCTAGGGCTACGGACTGATCACGGTAATAGTCGTATCTAACTATATCAAAATTATTTTGTCCTATTCTCAGCGGAATCTTTTCACCCCAGTAATTTTTTACTCGCTCGTAAACAATGAATCGTCCGGGTTCAAAGGATTTTATTTTGTACGGGCCGCTACCTAGCGGCGGCTTCAGGGTCGTCTTAGAGAAAATATTATTCGTCCACCAGGCCTTCGATAATACAGGCAATTGACCAATTATTTGTGGAAGCTCGCGGTTCGGTGGGCCTGAAAAGCTAAATTTGACGCGATGACTCGTGATTGCTTCCGCTTTAGTGACGTTCGCATAATAGTATCGATAAAATGGTTGACCTTTTGATTTTAGAGATTTGAAGCTAAAAACTACATCCTCTGCCGTAATTGATGTTCCGTCATGGAACTTAGCGTCTTTTCGCAGATTATAAATGACGTAGGATAAGTCGTCCGGTACCTCAACCGACGCTGCTATAAGGCCATATTCACTCAAGCTATCATCTGCTGGTGACTTCATTAAGGTTTCAAACAACAGCCCTGTACCTGTCGCCGGGCTCCCCTTAATAATGTATGGGTTAAAGCTGTCAAAGGTACCTATTGAGAATAGTTTTGCAGTCCCTCCTTTCGGCGCGTTTGGGTTCACGTATTCTAGATGTTTGAAATTGAAATTGTACTTCGGGCGTTCACCTAGAGTAAGGGCATGGCGTGGTTTGAGATTATTGGCATGAGCGTTTGAAAAATTATAGTCATGAGCTAAAAAACTTGTCACTAAATAGGCGATTAGTGTTTTATTCATGATTTATGGCCTATCCGGTCAATATCTTAGTCACTTGCGATATCATTTTCGGATCACCTGAGGCGATGATACGACCATCTGAATTCATATCGATCGCTTTACCCTGCCAGTCTGTAATGGCACCCCCAGCACCAATAATTATAGGAACCAATGCACAAAAGTCGTATGGTTTTAAATCTGCTTCAACGACCAAATCAATATAACCATTCGCTAACAAACCATAGGCATAGCAGTCGCCGCCATACATCGTCATTAAGACTTGCTCTGATAGTTTGAAAAATTTTCTATCCTTTTTTTGGCTGAACATACTGGGCGATGTAGCGTTTAGGGCTGCCTTTGCAAGATCGGGGCACGTCCGTGTGGTGACCTCAGAGTTATTATATATCGTTTTATAGCCGATGGCTCCCTGCCAGCGTTCCTTCAGAAAGGGTTGATCGATAATACCCAATATAGGGCGACCTCGGTGAGCGAGCCCTATAAGTGTCCCGAACATAGGTTTTCCAGCGAGGTAAGACTTTGTTCCATCAATTGGATCTATTACCCATAGATATTCCGCTTTTGGATTTTTTACGCCCTGTTCTTCTCCCAAAATGCCGTGATCCGGATACATTTCGGAAATTAATTGCCGTATCGCCACCTCGGCATCTCGGTCGGCAGCACTAACGGGGGTTTGATCAGACTTTATGTCAACAGAGATAGTTTTTCGAAAATGGCTAAGCACGATAGGTCTAGCTATATCAGCAAGTACGTTAGAAAACTTAACCAATTCTTGGGGACACGAAATAGACATAATCCGGGCCTTACCGAAAATTAAGATGAAAGGTGGGCCGTTCAAAGCCCATCCTTATAACAGCTAGTTAAAAAGCATACTAAAACTAATCATATCAATCGCGATTATAACTGTCAGCCGTAGAGACACCAAATTTACTAATTTTGATTAAGGTAATGGCTTAGGTGAATCACTCAGGGACCGCAGGAAGCCGATCAAATTAGCGCGGTCAGTCGCTTTTTTGAGTCCTATATAGGCCATTTTGGTGCCTTTGATAAATTTCTTCGGTTTGATGAGGAAGGCGTTAAGTTCCTCGTATCCCCAATTTTTCTTCATTGCTTTCATAGCTGATGAATATTTATAACTTGCAACGCCACCCATATCGCGGCCCACTACCTGCCAAAGGGCAGGTCCAATTTTATTTTTTCCACCCTTATTAAAGGTATGGCAACTTCCACATTGATTGGCGATTTTTCTTCCTTTTGCAATATCCGAATTGGCAAGCATAGGGCCAATTGGGTCGAGCTGTTTTTTCTCTTTTTTGGCAACTACAACCGGGGCAGCTGAGACGATTGTAGCGCTATCATGGTTTTTTGGCTTTACTAACACATCGCCAATCATTCCAATAACCACTACAACCAGTGCGACAGCCAAAACAGCGCCGACAAGTTTATTAATTTCAAAAGAAGACATTTTATGTACTCAGTGCGTAATAAACCAAATTTTAACATTAAAATGTTGTCGAAAACTATAGCACTCATGCTAATAGATTGATATTCCTTTCAATCTGTGCCACTTGGCGACGTGGCATGTTGCCGCATATGAATTCTGAACCAGGGATAGGCAGATAACTCTCATAAATAAATTTGGAAGTGAATTACTTGAACCCCGTTATAATAATACCTGCACGTTTAGATTCAACGCGTCTTCCAAATAAGCCGCTTGCAGTAATTGTTGATAAACCAATGATTTTGCATGTTCTAAACCGCGCTGAACAAAGCGGTGTTGGACCGGTTGTCGTAGCATGCGGAGACCAAGATATTGCAGAGGTCGTTGAAAGGGCAGGTGGGCAGGCAATTTTAACCGATCCCGGTCTACCAAGTGGGTCCGATAGGGTTTTCAGCGCACTTCAAAAGTTCGATCCTGAGGGTAAATACGACGTAATAGTCAATTTACAAGGTGACCTTCCATTAATTGATCCGAAAATTATACGGACCGTACTAAGACCATTAAATAATCCATCGGTAGATATTGGTACTCTTGCAAATAAAATTCGTCATAACTCCAAAAAAGAAGATCGTAACATCGTTAAGGTAGCTATAGGGTTTGCTCCAGGCGAGGAGATAGGGCGCGCAATCTACTTTAGCCGGGTTATTGTGCCTGCGGGGGAGGGACCCCATTATCATCACATTGGTATATATGCTTATCGACGTGATGCGCTAGAAAAATTTGTTGCTTTGCCCGAAAGTATCCTCGAAAAACGGGAAAAATTAGAACAGTTGAGAGCATTAGAGGCAGGAATGCGAATAGACGTTAGCCTCGTTGACACTGTCCCAGACGGTGTCGATACTCCAACTGATTTGGAACGGGTCCGAAGGCAACTGGAAACATAGACCAAAAATAGGCAACGCAAATTATGGCAACTCCAAAAAAACCATCTAATACTGTTGTTTTTCAGGGTTTACCTGGTGCTTATTCACACCTCGCCTGTCGTGAGGTTTATCCAGATATGCATGCACTTCCGACACAAACCTTTGAGGATATGTTTGCCGTTGTACAAAGCAGAAAAGCAAAATTTGCTATGACGCCAATCGAAAATTCAGTGGCGGGGCGAGTGGCCGATATACATCGCCTAATGCCTGATTCTGGTTTGTTCATTGTAAGAGAGTATTTTATGCGGGTTAACCATCACTTGCTAGTACCCAGGGGTGCAAACATCAAGACCCTACGTCTGGTTCGAAGTCATGTACACGCTTTGGCGCAATGTCGTGCTATGATCCAGAAGCTAAACCTTGAAGCGATTGTCCATGCCGATACCGCTGGTGCTGCTAAAGAACTTGCCGAACGTGGCGATCCAAAAGAGGCGGCGATCGCTTCAAAACTTGCTGGTGAGATTTATGGTCTAAAGTCTTTGAGAGCAAATATCGAAGATGCTGATCATAATACAACACGTTTTGTTGTTTTGGCCCGAAGGCCAGAAAAACAACGACGCGGTTCTGGGAAGTTGGTAACCAGCTTTGTGTTTCGGGTTAGGAACGTCCCTGCTGCACTATTCAAGTCATTAGGCGGTTTTGCCACCAATGGGGTAAATATTACTAAGCTGGAAAGTTACATGGTTGATGGTACCTTTAATGCAACGCAGTTTTTCGCAGATGTGGAAGGCCATCCTGAGGATAAAAATTTGAAACTCGCGTTGGAAGAGCTAAGATTTTTCTCTGATGAAATCCGGATCCTTGGTACTTATCCAGCGGCTGCTTATCGGCAACAAGGTTAGTATAAATATTTCTTGTCTGACTAATATTCGATTCCTAATGCCCATTCGGCAATTAGGCGTCTGGCAATTGAGATCGAATGCGGTTTTTTTTTGTAAGCCTTTGCTTCATCAATAAGCTCGTCGCGGGTAAACCAACGCGCCTCCGCAAGTTCGTCATCAGTAATACGAATTTCATTGCTAAGCGCTTCCGCAAAAAAACCAAGCATCAGGTTGGAAGGGTAGGGCCAAGGCTGTGAAGAGTGATATTTGATGTTTGTAATGGGTATACCGACTTCTTCCATTACTTCTCTTGCCACCGCACTCTCTATGGTTTCCCCTGGTTCAACAAATCCTGCCAGAATAGAGAAGCGATCTTCCGGCCAATCCTTTTTACGTCCTAAAATGATTTTATCACCTGAACTTACAAGCATGATAACGGCCATGTCGGTTCTTGGGAAATGCTGAGACTTACAAATTTCGTTGGTGCATTGGCGCATGTGTCCCCCATCCCTTGGCACAGAGGGACTGCCACAACGACCGCAAAATTTGTGCGTTCTATGCCATTGAGCAATGGCCCGAGAATATGCGAGAAGGCCACCATCTTCTCGCGGTAAATCGAGGCTGACCTCTCTAATATCGGTAAAATCACCAATACCTCTGAGTTCGGGGTTTGCCTGCGGGTCGTCTATGTAAGAAATATCTACTGAAAAATATGGGACATCGCCGCGATAGCCCAGAAAGACAAGGTGCGTGTTTTCGTCTACAATTTTTTTGACTGTTTTCATTTTCAGGCGGACAAGCTGTGGGATCCCAGATGTGTTGTTGATAAGATTGCGGGTTCGCCATACTGGTAGAACGACAGCGTCTTCCTTTTCTTCCTGTTTTCTTATCCAAACCGAATCAGTGCGGCGCTCAGCCATGCGATTTAGGCCAGTTTCTGCAAAAAAGTTTGGTGATTTCATAATTCTAACCTCGCATAGAGGACCTATTGACGCAATGTTGTATCAAAAACGTTTACCGTCTTGGGGAGAAAGACAAAATCCTGATATAGTAGGGTTGGGAGGTTGGCGATGGACGGGATCCTCGCCAACCCGGTCAGGTCCGGAAGGAAGCAGCCGTAACGAGTTTTTCTCGGGTCATCGGTCCAGCCTCCCACCATGGTGTTGAAGTTTGAGAAATTGCATTTGAAAGAAGGAAAAATTGGAGACTGGTAATCGTGTCAGCTGAAGAAAATACCCCCGTGCAACCTTATAGGGTGCTTGCTCGAAAATATCGCCCTAGAACCTTTTCAGAGTTGATAGGCCAGGAATCAATGGTGCGGACACTCACAAATGCAATTCATGCTGATAGGTTGCCCCATGCTTTCATACTTACCGGTGTCAGAGGAGTTGGAAAAACAAGCACTGCGCGCATTATTGCAAGGGCACTGAATTGCGTTGGAGTAGATGGAAATAGTGGGCCTACATCAAAATCATGTGGCGTTTGTCCGCATTGTAAAGCAATTACGGAAGATCGTCATGTTGACGTTGTTGAAATGGATGCGGCTAGCCGCACTGGCGTGAATGATATTAGAGAGCTTATAGAGGGGGTCAGGTATCGACCTGTCGATGCACGATTTAAGATCTATATTATTGACGAAGTTCACATGTTGTCCTCCAGCGCTTTTAACGCGCTATTGAAGACTTTGGAAGAGCCCCCGGAACATGTAAAATTTATTTTCGCCACAACGGAAACAAGAAAAATCCCTGTTACAGTTTTATCTCGTTGTCAAAGATTTGATCTAAGGAGAGTGGATGTCGAAACGTTGATTGATCATTTTAATTCGGTTGCAAAACAAGAGAAGGTGAAAATCTCTCCGGTGGCAATTGAGTTGATTGCTAATGCGGCTGATGGATCCGTAAGAGATGGTTTATCCCTATTGGATCAAGCTATTGCTCACGCGGGTATTACTGAGGACGGAGAGGTTTTAGAGGATGAAGTCCGTGAAATGCTTGGTCTCGCTGATGTGGGGTTGATTTATGACATTTTTGAGGCGGTGATGAAAGGCGCTGTCGACAAGGCTTTAACCATTTTCAACAACATGTATGACTCTGGTGCTGATCCCATTGTAGTTCTTCAGGATCTATTAAAGCTTACACATTGGTTGACACGCATCAAGCTCTCCCCTGCTGCAGCTAAAGGAGCGGGTGTTGCCCAGATAGATCGTGATAGAGGACTTAAACTCTCCGAATTACTAACAGTTCCAATACTTGGCCGCACTTGGCAACTTTTGTTAAAGGGAATTGATGAAGTACAGAGCCTATCCAATTCGTCGCAGGCTGTAGAAATGGTTCTAATCAGACTTACTTATATGGCAGATTTACCCACGCCAGCCGATTTGATTCGGAAATTAGAAGATAATGATACAAATGGACATTCTGATAGCGCACGAATTTTAGAAGTAAATAGGAATGTACTCGATACACCCTCACAAAGTCTCGGAGTATCTGACAAATCTGGGGTCCTGAAAGTAAAAAATATTGCGCAGCCAGATTTAATTTCGCAACAAGTTGAAGATGAAAATGATTTAGACGCGCCAGATAAGCTAGAGTTAGCAGTGCCCACTAAAGAAAAGCCGGTACCGATTGCTGATCAAACTTTTGAAGATATTGTTGCAATGTTTGAAGAACGAAGAGAAGCGTTTTTACACTCTATTCTATTTAATCAAGTTCATTTGGTGCGGTTTGAAGTTGGCCATATAGCCATACGGACGGAGCAACAGGCCCCACCTGATTTGGCAACACGGGTGAGCAGTCTCCTCAGCGAATGGACCAGTAATCAATGGCTGGTGAGCTTGTCAGATAAGCAAGGCGACCCGACCCTTCAAGAACAAATTCAGATATCAAAAGCGGCGAAGCTAGACAAGGCAACTAAGCACCCACAAGTTCAAGCGGTCATGGAAACGTTCCCTGGGGCAACCGTTGAAGCGGTTGTCGAACAAGGGACGGAAGACCATTTGGAAAGTGGTACTAAAGAACCTGAAGATTAACGTAATAAAACCGTAAAATTTAAAAAGGCAATGTTATGAAAAACCTCGGCCAAATGATGAAACAGGCACAGGAAGTCCAGACAAAAATGCAAGAGATGCAGGAAAAAATGGTTGATCTCCAAGTTTCCGGCACTTCTGGCGCGGGAATGGTGACTGTAACGCTCAATGGTAAGGGTGAAATGCTTGGTCTGAATATTGATGCTTCTTTATTTAACGCCGATGATTCGGAAATTGTTGAGGATCTTATCGTCGCAGCATTTTCCGATGCTAAAGCAAAGGTTGAAGTCCGTGTATCTGAGGAGATGTCTAAAATTACTGGTGGTCTTAACCTGCCCCCCGGTTTTAGCTTACCGACCTGATTTCATTGAATAGGTGTTTTATGAGGGTATTTTTTAATGGCTGTTGGTGGGATTGATGATCTTGTTAAATTAATTGCACGCCTGCCGGGCTTAGGCCCGAGATCTGCGAGACGGGCTGTATTATTTTTAATAAAGCGACGGGAAAGTTTGATGGTTCCTTTAACCAAGTCGCTACATGACGTCGCCAATGCAATCAAAACCTGTAATATTTGTTCAAATATTGATGTTCTTGATCCCTGCTCTATTTGCACAAACTCTAAACGCGATGGTTCTGTCATATGTGTAGTAGAAGATGTCGCTGATCTTTGGGCCCTTGAAAGAACATCTTCGTTCAGGGGGCTCTATCATGTACTGGGGGGGACATTATCGGCATTGGATGGGGTTGGCCCCGAAGATTTATCTATTACGAATTTGTTGAGCCGCGCAAGTTCTAAAGATGTTGATGAAGTTATTCTGGCTACATCGGCAACTGTTGATGGACAGACGACAGCCCACTATGTAGCCGAGCGGTTATTGAGTAGTAGCGTAAAAATCTCAAAATTAGCTCATGGGGTACCGGTGGGAGGCGAACTAGATTATCTTGATGATGGCACTCTTTCGGCGGCATTGAAGGCTCGCCGTGTTATTTAGATGGCTAACGTTTATTAACTGTGGGGCTGAGTATTTTAATTGTACGCCTGATCAATGAGGGTAATACCATCCTCATTTCTTTGCCCGAGATTCTCCTCATTAGAGCTATTTTCGCCGAATTCTAACTCAGTTATACGTTCTCCACTCTTGGAAACCTTTTCTGTCGAGGTGCGAATTTCTTTCAAATCTTTTTCTGCCTGCCCAAAATGTTTTTCTAAGTTGTCTACACGTTGATCAAGCCTTGCTAGATCCTTAAGCATTTTCAGCACTTCAGTCTGAATTAGTCCTGCTTGTTCCTGCATTTTAGCATCCTTGAGAATTGCCCGAACAGTATTAAGTGTTGCCATTAGGGTTGTTGGCGAAACGATCCATACTTTTTTCGAATATGATAATTCGACTATCTTCGTAAAATTAGCGTGCAGCTCGGCATAAACCGCTTCGGATGGCAGAAACATAAGAGCGGATTCCGCTGTCTCTCCGGGAATGATATAGCGTTCGGCAATATCATTGATATGTTTTCCTACATCTAAGGTGAACCGGCGGCTCGCAACAGTACGGCCTAGTTCGTCTTTTGCTTCAAGGAGTGCTCGATAGCTTTCCAACGGGAATTTTGCATCTATTACGATTGCGCCTGGAGGGTTAGGTAGGTGGATAAGACAATCTGCGCGTCTATTATTTTTCAATGTGGACTGAAATTCAAATGAAGAGGGTGGTAGTGCACTTCTTACAAGGTCTTGAAGTTGTATCTCACCGAAAGCACCTCGCGCCTGTTTATTTGATAATATATCTTGTAGGCCTACGACTTGGCTTGATAGTTCAGTTATGTTTTTTTGTGCTGCATCAATTACGGCTAGACGTTCTTGTAATTTTGTCATAGTTTCCCCGGTTTTTGTCGAACTTTCCTGTAAATTGTCGTTTACACGTTTTGACAGGGCCGTTAGGCGATCCTCCAAAGTTTTACTTAAGGCACGTTCTTGCGCTTGTAGTCTCTCGGATAGCTGAGCTTGTTGTGATGCATTTGCATCAGCCATTTGCGCAAGACGACCAATTAATTCTACCTGATGGTTAGACGTATTCTGGGGTTTACGTAATAATAAAACGATCAAGCCTGTTACAAGTATACTGCCCACTGCAATAACTAGGATTGATATTAAGTCCATATAAAACCCTTCCGCTACTCGCTGGGAATAAAAGGCCTAAACGATAGAAATATACCACGGCAAATGCGAATCAACTGATTGTCGAATATGGTGCTCTGTTCTTGACCTGGAGAGTGGTTCGTCATACCTAATCTTCTCTTGCGCTATATGGAGGTGAGATTGGCGGGATGGCAATTCTTGCAATTATAAAAGCTCCTGATCCAATACTTAGGAAGCGTTGTTTGCCTGTTAGTGAGGTTGACGATCAAGTGAGGGTCCTGATGGATGATATGCTGGAGACTATGTACGATGCTCCTGGTATTGGTCTTGCTGCACCACAGGTCTCTGTTCACAAACGCGTTATAGTGGTTGATGCTTCTGACCAAAATTCTGAAAGGGCTCCTCTCCATTTAGCAAATCCCGAAATAATTCAGCAATCAGATGATTTAGTTATATTTGATGAGGGCTGTTTGTCATTTCCGGAGCAATATGCAGAAGTAGAAAGACCTTCTAGGGTCTGTATCCGATATCTTGATTACAATAACGAAATAAAGGAGATTGATGCTGATGGCCTTTTGTCCACTTGCATCCAACATGAGATAGACCACCTTGATGGTAAGCTATTTGTTGACCGGATTTCACTACTAAAACGAGACATAATCTTGCGCAAAATGAAAAAACTCAAAAAAGCGGAGCGTTGAGTTTAACGTCATGACTAATAAACGTGTTGTTTTTATGGGGACCCCAGAAATAGCTGTACCTTCACTTGCTGCCCTCATTGAAGCCGGATATCAAATTGTTTGTGTGTATAGTCAGCCGCCCAGACCCTCGGGACGTGGCCAACGTCTGAAACAGTCGCCTATTCATTCCTTTGCATTGGAAAACGGGATTGATGTGCTAACACCGGAAAATTTCGATACTTTGAAGTCAAAAAATGTATTTTCCAACCTTAATTCCGATATTGCTGTCGTGATGGCCTACGGAGTTATATTACCTAAGGCAATATTAGCTGGACCTAGGTTTGGCTGCCTTAATATACACTTATCATTACTTCCCCGTTGGCGCGGAGCGGCTCCTATCCAGCGGGCCATTATGGCTGGTGATACAGAAACCGGTGTATCTGTTATGCAGATGGATGAAGGTTTAGATACAGGCCCCATCTTTAAAAAAGAACGTATCCCGATCAATTCCGATACCACAGCAGAAATATTGCATGATAAACTTGGACAATTAGGGGCTCATACGATTTGTACGACTCTAAAAGAAATAGAGGCAGGAAATATCAAATCAACTGCCCAGCCTGATGAAGGAGCCAGTTACGCTAAAAAAATAATGAGGGACGAAGGGCTTCTAAATTGGCGCCATTCATCCACCGACATAATACGTCGGATCCGCGCTTTAAACCCTTGGCCTGGAACCTGGTTTGAACATAATGGTGAACGTATTATGATTTTATCAGCAGAGACTTCTAAAATATCCGGTGAGGCAGGAACAGTTTTAGATAAAACGCCATTAATAGCTTGTGGGGTAGGTTCTCTTCGTCCTCTGGTGATGCAAAGACCAGGAAAATTGGCAATAGATGCACAATCCTTCCTCCGCGGATACGACCTTCCAGTTGGTCAGGTCCTGAACTTAAACAAATAAGATTTCAATGACCCGCTATTTATTAACTATCGAATATGAGGGTACTGATTATGTAGGATGGCAACGCCAAAAGACGGGCTCATCCATTCAACAGGAATTAGAAAATGCCGTCGAAGCATTTTGTGGGGAAAGGACCTTAGTTCAGGGTGCTGGTCGCACAGATGCTGGTGTCCATGCATTGGGGCAGGTAGCGCATGTTGACATAATACGTGAAACGGACGGCAGTACAGTGCGAGACGCGCTTAATGCACATTTACGACCTAATCCCATTTCGGTTTTAGAAGCTCAAGCCGTTTCTAACCACTTTCATGCTCGATTTTCCGCTCAAGCACGATCATACAGTTATCGTATTATAAATAGAAGAGCTCCACTGACTACCAAAAGGCATTTGGCTTGGCATGTTTCTGCCCATCTTGATACAGATTCAATGCAATTAGCTGCACAAAGGTTAATTGGGAAGCATGATTTTTCCACCTTTCGTGCGAGCCATTGTCAGGCGAAATCACCAGTAAAAACCTTAACTACCATCAATGTAAACCGTGTTGGTGAGAGGATAGAAATTGCCACTAATGCCCCATCATTTTTGCATCACCAAGTCAGAAACTTTGTAGGGACTTTAAGATTAGTTGGTGAAGGAAAATGGACAGCTGACGATGTTAGTAATGCTCTTGAAGCTTGTGACCGCAAAGAAGGTGGTCCAACTGCACCACCTGAAGGTCTCTTTTTAACTCAAATAACCTACCCGCCTAATATCTTTTGACCTAACAATAATTTTGTGGCCCAACCTTCGATTATCAGCCCGATCGTTAGGTCTAATAAAATGACAGCCAATGCCCCAAATCCGCTGATCATCAAAGCTGTTCGAGCAATATAGCCCTGATAGATTAAAATTATAGAAATGGCTATGAAAATAAAAGTTCCACTTGAGCCTCTGGGAAAGACTTCTGTTTGGATACAAATTGTAACTACAACCATAAATGCTATTTGCAATAGTGTGGCCCAATTATAGGCCACGAAATATTGATAAAACCTGTCCTCACGATCTATGACGCGGCATACATAAAACATCACGAATGGCATAGTGAACCATCCTAAAACATAGCTTGTCCCGTAAATGATTACTGTACTTAAGTATCCCACCAAGATCACAGAATCCGGGGTTCGCATTAGAACAAGAGCTATATAGAGCGGAAGGGCAAAAATTGCTGACCAATACGACCGCCAAAAAGCTGCTACATTATTTTCGAAATGGGCAAGGCCCTGCGGGTTGAAACGGGCTAGTAAAAAAGCAGCCGAGATCGATTGGCGAATTTCACTAAGGCTTATCATTCGTTAAAGTAACTATCTAATACCCTATCGTATATATCGGTAAGCTTTTCCATATCTGCTAAACGAACGCATTCATCCACTTTATGCATGGTTTGGCTTATCAGACCAAATTCTGCGATAGGACAAAAATCTTTTATAAAACGCGCATCAGAAGTACCGCCAGTTGTACTAAGCTCCGGTTTAATACCTGTTTCTTTTTCTATGGCCTTTGAGAGTATATCGCTGAGTTTGCCCGGAGGTGTTAGAAAGGCTTCACCCGTAATCTGAAATTCGACATCATAATCACCACCAACTGCGTTAAATTTTTCCTTTAGCCAAGAAATAAGAGAGTCACTGGTGTGAAGGTCGTTGAAACGAATATTAAATGCTGCGCGTGCTTCTCCCGGAATAATATTTGTGGCCGAATTACCTACATCAATAGTAGTAAGTTGAAGGTTCGAAGCTTGGAAATGATCCGTACCGTTGTCTAGGGGCTCCGACGTGATTGAGCTTAGCATAGAGATTAGACGTGGTAGTGGATTATCTGCCAAATGGGGGTAAGCGGTATGTCCTTGCATGCCCCGGACAGTAAGCCAACCCGAAATTGATCCACGGCGCCCTATCTTTATCATTTCCCCTAATTTTGTTGGATTTGTTGGTTCGCCAACGATACAAACGTCTATGGTTTCACCGCGATTAGCCATCCATTCTAGGACCTTTCGCGTTCCATTAATGGAAGGACCTTCCTCGTCTCCGGTTATTAGAAGACTGATTGAACCTTTAAAAATCCCCGCCCGTTTTTCTAAGAATTTGGACATACCAGCAACAAAACATGCTATTCCGCCTTTCATGTCTGTTGCACCACGCCCATAAAGAACATCGTCAATAACTTCACTACCAAAGGGGTCAACGGTCCAGTTAGCTTCATTACCGATGGGGACGACATCAGTATGACCGGCATAGCAAAAATTTGGCTGTTCAGAACCTAACCGGGCATAAAGGTTATTAACATCCGGCGTTCCCTCCTCAGTGAAAGTCATTCGGTGACAAGTAAAACCGAGAGGTTCAAGCGAGGATTGTAATACATCTAAAGCTCCTTCGTCAGCAGGAGTTACACTCGGGCAACGAATGAGTTCTTTTGCCAGGCCTAAGGCGTTTACAATATTACTCAATCGCGTAACAGTTCGTTGATCGATGTACGTGAGCGGGTTTTTTCATCTACCCTCTTAACAATTACGGCACAGTATAAATTTGGTCCAGGGGTACCGTCTGGTAAATCACGACCACCAGTCGAGCCAGGCACAACAACAGAATATGAAGGGACTGTACCCATATGTACTTCACCGGTAGCACGATCGATAATCTTTGTGGAAGCTCCTATAAACACACCCATCGAAAGTACAGCCCCATCTTCAACGATAACACCTTCAGCGACTTCAGAGCGGGCTCCGATAAAACAGTCATCACCAATAATTACCGGTTCAGCTTGCAGTGGTTCGAGGACACCGCCAATTCCAACACCACCTGAAATATGGCAATTTTTACCGATCTGTGCACACGATCCAATAGTTGCCCAGGTATCTACCATTGTTCCAGAATCTACATAAGCACCAATATTTATAAAACTCGGCATAAGGACTACACCAGGAGCTATATATGATCCGCGACGAACCGTACAATTAGGAACCGCCCGGAACCCCGCCTCTCGAAACCGGCTGTCGTCCCACCCGGCAAATTTTGGAGCGACCTTGTCAAACCATGGTGATTCACCGCGGTTAGGATCAGTTGGGCCACCGGGCATTGGTGCATTATCAAACAATCGAAATGATAGTAACACAGCCTTCTTTAGCCATTGTTCGACCAGCCATTTACCTTCCGATTTATGTGCAACCCGGTATTCGCCTGAATCAAGGCCATCCAAGGATGCTTCAATTGCGTTCCGTACATCACCTTTGGTGTTAGGTGAAACCGTTTCCCGTTCTTCCCAGGCTTCATCAATTATGGATTGTAGTTCAATATTATTCATTTTCTCGTTACCTAATCGTCGCCGAAGACTTCCAAAATTTGGGTTCCAGCACCATAGTTGGACCTATTTTTCTGTCAACTCTAGTAAGTATTAGACTTTAAATTCAATGGTGTTCTTTAATCGACTGGAACCATTCTTCTAAATCTTCTACGACGTAATTGATATGGCTTTCGCCCTCGATATTTTTTGCCCATTCAGCGCCAGATTTTTTCCAAATGGTCAACATTCCCATCTCTGCGGCAGGCACTAAATTTTGTGCGATATCATCAATCATGGCCGCTGTAGTCGGATCTATCGTGTATTTGTCACAAAGTAACTGGTAGCTTTCAATAGCGGGCTTTGGAATATAATTTGCCGCCTCAATATCGAAAATTGCGTCGAAAGTATTTGGATCAAATTCCATTCGATTTAGCACTAATTCTGCATGTTGGGTCGAAGCATTTGTATAAATAAACTTACGACCTTCAAGGTCAGCTATTTTGGCACCAAGAGCTGGATTCGGGTTTACTTCGTTTAAGTCCATTGGGGCCATTTCTTTGAAATATTTTGCCGGGTCAAGACCGTCGTTTAACATAAGTCCCCGAAGAGTTAGGCCATATTTTTTAAAATATGACTTTTGTATTTTATGAGCCTCTTCTCTGCCGATTCCAAGATATTTTGCGACGAAATTGCCCAAATGTTGGTCTATATGGGCTAATAGCCGTTTTGTAACCGGATAAAGAGTGTTATCGAGGTCAAAAATCCACGTTTGAACCTGTCGTGGTTGCATTATATCTGGATGGTTCATTTAGTATAATCTCTTAAAATTTGAGAAGTGTACCCACGTAATAGCTTGATTGAAAAACGTTCTATCCGATTTTTTATAATTATAATTTTTATCCGGGAATTCTATTATCTTTTTTATGATTACGTGCATAGCTTGGTGTTATGAATTTTCAATGAAATCCTAAGGAAATAAGCGTAGACAATAACTCATCAAAATTTGAAATTACGCTGTCAGCATTTAATTCTTCTGGTTTTAGTTTTGTATAACCGAAGTCCACGACGATAATTGGTATCCCAGCGTTTCGGGCAACTCCAACGTCTGTCTCACTATCACCTACCATAAATGAGTTTTCTGGGACCCTCCCGATCTTCTCTATGACAGCAAGTAAATGCGCGGAACTAGGTTTTTTTACGGGCAGTGCGTCTCCACCGATAATGGCACTGCCAAAGAAGTGCCTGATTTGTAATTCCTCCAAAACTTGCTCCGCAAGGTCTTGGGGTTTATTTGTACAAACACCCAAACCGACTCCACTTTTGGAGAGCTTCAGCAAATTGTCCACAACCCCGGGAAAGGTTTTGGATCGAACGGTAAGTTCCCTACGGTAATATTCAACAAAGCGGTTGAAGCCTTCATCGATAACATTTTTATCTGCTTCAATACCGCGTTTGGTAAATGCAAGATCTATAAGATTGCGCGCACCACCCCCGATTAATAAACGGGTTTCCTCGGTTTGCAGAGCCTCTAGTCCTTCCTCTTTTAATACACGGTTCAGCGCATGTTGGAGGTCGGGTAAAGTATCGACCAATGTACCATCGAGATCAAAGATCACAGCTTGATCAGTTCCAGGTAATATATTTTCTGGCATTTGGTTCAGGTCTTTGCTTTGCGCTTTCTATAGCGGTTAGACTTTTTTCGAATAAGTGTTCCAACACCATGTTCTGTAAAAATTTCCAGAATTAGAGCATGAGGGACGCGACCATCTAAAATCACAGCGGCTTCAACGCCACCCGTCACAGCCTGGAGACATGTCTCTATCTTAGGGATCATACCTCCTTTTATTGTCCCATTTCGGATATTCGTTCGTCCTTGAGTCGATGACATTTCTGGTATCAGAACGCCCGTTTTATCCAAGACACCCTTAACGTCTGTAAGCATTAACAAACGTGATGCACCGACAGCGGCTGCGATGGCCCCAGCGGCCGTGTCCGCATTGATGTTGAATGTTTCTCCTTTTGGGCCGCTCCCCAAGGGGGCAATTACGGGAATAAAATTTGATGAAGTAAGCTCCTCCAACACCTTGGCATTGATGAAAGAAGGCTCTCCTACAAATCCTAAATCCACTATCTTCTCAATATTAGAGTCAGGGTCCCGTTTGCTACGTTTTAATTTTTTGGCCCGAATCAGGTTTCCATCCTTACCCGAAAGCCCTATGGCGGTGCCACCGGCTTCATTAATTAAGCCAACGACTTGCTTATTAATATTACCCGAAAGTACCATTTCAACGACTTCAACTGTGGCGGTATCTGTAACTCGAAGGCCGTCGATAAAAGAGCTTTTAATTTTTAGTTTTTCAAGCATTGCCCCGATCTGGGGCCCTCCACCATGAACAACAATAGGGTTAACACCAACTTGTTTTAATAAAACGATATCTTGGGCAAAATTCTTAGCGAGCTCAATATCACCCATTACATGCCCGCCATATTTGACCACGAAGGTTTTGCCAGCATATGCGCGCATATAGGGTACAGCCTGAGAGAGAGTTCTGGCTTTTTCAAGCTGGGTTTTTGCGGGTCCTTGCCCACTATTTCTTTTTACTTTTGTTGCAGTCATTGATTTATCACTTGTTAAACGGGCGGCACTTTATCTGAATTGGTGGGGCACTACCAGTATAGAGAGTGAAGTCCTAAGTTCGTTAATACCAAGATCTGTTCGGGAACTCGTGGCAATTATTTCCGGATGACTCGCTGGGTGTTTTTTACGCATTGGTTCAAAGTTCCTTGAAATATCAGAAAGAACTGTTTTCGAAACCTTATCGGCTTTGGTCAAAACCACTTGATATACAACTGCCGCTTCATCTAGCTCGTTCATAAGTGCCTCGTCAGAGGCTTTGATACCGTGCCGTGAGTCAATCAACAAGCACAAACGACATAACGTCACCCTTCCTTTTAAATAATCATGCATAAGGCCAGTCCAAGATTGGATTCTTGACTTCGAGGCTCGTGCATAGCCATAACCCGGCATGTCCACCAGGGTTGCGTGATCGCCTAAGTTAAAAAAATTGAGTTGCTGCGTTCGTCCCGGTGTTCTTGAAGTTCTTGCTAATGATTTTCGGCCTGTTAAGGCATTTATAAGGCTTGACTTTCCAACGTTGGATCGTCCCGCAAAGGCTATTTCAGGTAAATCAGGCGATGGTATATTTTCTACATTGGTTGCTGCGGCAAAAAACTGGCATTCACCTGCAAAGAGCTTACGGCTAAACTCGTGCAGCTTCTCTTCAGAGTTATCCTTTGATCTCTGTTTCATCTGCTTGTCCCAATTTGAGACGCTGTTTGGGTTAAGGGTTCACCTTAACTCCCATGCGTCGCATAATTACCCATTGTTGGGCAATTGATAAAATATTGTTCCAAGCCCAGTAAATCACGAGTCCAGCCGGGAAGCGCGCCAGCATAATGGTAAATATGAAAGGCAGGAACATGAAGATTTTAGCCTGCATGGGATCCGCTGGTGCTGGGTTAAGTTTTTGCTGCAGATACATCGTTAAACCCATAAGAATAGGCCAAATTCCGATCAGTAAGAATTCTGGCGGTGTCCATGGAATTAGTCCAAACAAGCTGAATATCGATGTTGGATCTGGTGCGGAGAGATCCTGAATCCAGCCATAAAAGGGAGCGTGTCTCATTTCTATAGAAACAAACAAAACTTTGTAGAGTGCGAAAAATACAGGGATTTGTATCAACATAGGAAAACAACCCGCTGCTGGATTTACTTTCTCTGTTTTATACAATTGCATCATTGCTTCATTCATTTTCGCCCGGTCATTTTTATGCCGGTCGCGAATTTTTGTCATTTTTGGTTGCAGTTGTTTGAGCCTACTCATGGCTCGGTATGATTTATTTGCTAACGGAAAGAAGAATATTTTAATCAAAATAGTTAGCAAAAGAATTGCTAAACCATAATTACCAATGTGATCAGCGAACCACATTAAAACGTAAAATATCGGCTTGGTTAGGAAATAAAACCAACCAAAATCAATTGCAAGATCGAACCGCGATATTCCCAGTTTTTCTTCATAAGCGTCGAGGACTTTAACTTCCTTTGCCCCTGCAAATAATCGATTATTTACCGACACTGAGCTTCCTGGTCCTATGGTTTTCGCATCTCCGAGGTAGTCCACTTGGTATTTATCCGCTTTATCCTGCAGGTTGTAACGGAAGTTGGTTTGAATGTTGGATTTTTGATTTGGAATTAATGCAGTAAGCCAGTATTTGTCGGTTATGCCAATCCACCCTCCCGTACTTCGTTGGCTGATATTCTTTGATTCTTGAAGGTCGTCGTAATCAATTTCTTTAAGTTGCCCATTGAATACACCCAATAGACCCTCATGCAGAATAAAAAATCCGAGGACTTCCGGAGTGCCGGTTCGTGATACCAATCCATAGGGAAATAAAGTGATTGCCTTATTACTGTTATTTTCAACAGATTGTGTAATAGAGAACATGTAGTTCTCGTCCATGGTTATGGTACGAATAAATTTTAAACCTTGGCCATTGTCCCAGAATAAACGAATTGGTTTATTAGGAGACAGAGTTGATTGATCCGCATTCCAGTTAGTTTCGGAGGTTGGTAGCTTGATACTGGAGTCGCTTGCAACCCAACCAAACTGGGCATAATAGGGGTTTTCGGCCCCAGTCGGCGACAATAATGTTATTGTAGGGCTATTGGGGTCGATAGTTTCGTAGTATTTCGTAAAGACTAAGTCGTCAATTTGACCCCCCTTCAACTTTATCGAACCTATCAAACGTTTGGAATTAATTTGGACGCGTTTTGCGCCTTTAATAATAGAGTAGCGCGAAGGACCCTCTGGCTTTACAGGTATTCCCACTACTGGGGCCGCGGGTATCAGGGCTCCGCTTCCTGGAACACTTGGCCTAGCCGATTGCGGTCCCGGTGCTGGAACTGTTGGTCCTTTTTTTGTTTGGCTTGGTTGTTGGTTTTGACTGGTTGGCAGGTTGTTTTTTCCAGCTTGTTGTTGAGCCGCTTCCCGAGCTGCCATTTCCTTTTCGAGCCGGGGTTGTTCATAAAGGAATTGCCACCCCAATAGAATTGTAATTGAGGCTACAACGGCCATGATGAGATTGCGTTGTTCCATAACCTTTACTTTGCTTTCCTGTATACGTCTTTATTTGAAGTGATAACTGGGTCATAACCTGAGCCACCCCACGGATGACAGCGGGTAATGCGCTTAATTGCTAACCAGCTTCCACGCAATACACCGAACTGTGTTATTGCATCGGTGGCATAATGCGAGCAGGACGGCAAGTAACGACAGGAGTTTGGAAACAACGGAGATATTATTAGCTGGTAAAAACGAATCATCAGACGAAGCATTACCTTAAGTAATATTGATATAAATTTCATGATTCTAAACGTTCCTCGTCTCTGTCTCCAATTCCTTTTTGCCATTTACCTAGTCTTTGCAACCCCTTCTCTAAATCTCCAACCAATGCCTCAAAATCACGTTTCGTCGTCAGCGTACGACCAACCATCACATAATCATGTCCCCCAACTGCATACTTTTGTATCACGATATTTGCAGCAGCGCGAAGTCTCCTTCGAGCACGGTTACGGGTAACGGAATTACCTACCTTTTTACTCACGGTAAACCCTATCCGAATATTTTCTGGGCTCTTTTTAGGGTCCGGTGATTGTGGTTCGTAAACTTGAAGTACGAGGCCTGGCATTACACACTTTTGTCCTCCGCGCGCCACGCGCAGGAATTCATGGCGGTGTCTCAGGCGCTGTGGCGCCTTACCCATCACTTAAGCAGACAAACGTTTGCGGCCCCGGGCACGACGGGTAGCTAAAACCCGTCGACCGCCAACGGTGGCTTTACGGGCACGAAACCCATGGCGACGTTTGCGTACGAGCACGCTTGGTTGATATGTACGCTTCACGTTAGAACTCCGCAAATAGGCGACTGTTTCAAAGGAGGGGGCTGTATAAGGTTTTGACGCTGCTAAGTCAATTCATTGCATCAATCTATTTTAACCTTGTGTTATTACTTTCTATGAAAGGATCCGCTAATAAAGGACAGTAGCAATGATGTTTTGAGGAGAGAAAATACCAATTTTTAGACGAAAACCGAATAAAAGGCTTAAAAAGTAACTCTTTAATATGTGCACAACACCGATATCTTCGACTGTAAATTTTTTGAATTTCATGCACAAATGGCTAACTAAATGCCCAAAAAAATAATGATAACAATTCCCAGCTTAAAAAAATTAACCCCTATCTTGTTTTTGATTTTGGGATTGGTTGTCTTTTTAGTTTACGATGTCCATCAAATATTTGAGTTAAAGACACTTAATTTATATCATGGAGAACTGGTGACGTGGGCTAGCAAATTGGGTGTTAGGGCTTGGTTCATATTTATAGGTTTTTATATTGTTCTCGTGGCAGTCTCGCTCCCCGGGGCGACATTGATGACAGTTATTGGTGGTTTGGTGTTTGGCCCCTTTCTTGGTGGCATTTTAGCGATAATTGGTGGAACAGTTGGTGCGGTAATTATATTTCTAGCTGCAAGATACGCATTTTCAGATTTTTTTCGTTTTAGGTTGGGAAGTATTCCCGATAAAATGGAAGAGGCCTTTAAGGAAAATGCATTATCTTATCTCTTAATTTTACGTTTGATTCCTATATTTCCTTTTTGGCTTGTAAATCTGGCCCCTGCATTTTTGAATATTTCAATCAGAGTTTATTCATTAGCAACGCTAGTTGGAATTATCCCGGGGACTTTCATATATTCCATATTAGGAGACCGATTCGGCCTTCTTCTGACAACAGAGGAAGAGATATATCTTGGTATAATCTTTGAGCCGAGATTCTTGGTGCCTTTGGTTGCCTTTGCAACGCTTATTCTCCTACCTCTAATTTATAAAAAGTTGAAAACCCGGTCCGGATTCTAAAGTAATCTTTTGAGGAGTTTCCTATGAATGAACGAATAGATACTGATGTTTGCGTCATCGGTGGGGGTGCGGGTGGTCTTTCATTTGCCGCTGGCGCAGTTCAAATGGGAGCCGATGTCGTCCTTCTCGAGAAAGGAAAAATGGGTGGTGATTGTCTGCATTACGGCTGTGTCCCATCAAAAGCTTTCATAGCCGCGGCTAATGCAGCATACGCTGTGCGGGCTAGTGTAAAGTTTGGTATTGAGCCGGTAAAACCGGTGGTCAACTTTGAAAAGGTTCGTGATCACGTTAGGCGAGTGATTGAAGAGATTAGTCCAAAGGACTCACAAGGACGATTTGAAAAATTGGGAGTGAGAGTTATACGCGAGCGAGGCAGGTTTAGTGGTCGCCGTAGTATTGTTGCTGGGGATTATGAAATTTTTGCCAAGCGTATAGTCATATCGACCGGCTCGACGCCCTATGTGCCAGTTATAAATGGTCTTGATAAGGTCCCATTTTTTACAAATGAGACAATTTTTGATCATAAAGAATTAATACAACATTTGCTGGTTATTGGCGGTGGTCCAATAGGCTTGGAGCTAGCGCAGGCCTATAGGCGACTGGGTGCAAATGTAACAGTGATTGAACAGCGTAATGCCCTAAATCTCGAAGATCCGGAATTAAGTTCGATCGTTATAGAAAACCTGAGAAGAGAGGGTGTAGATATTCATGAAAATGTCATTATCCAAGGAATAACTAACTGCGATAATAAGATCAAAATTCAAGTGGATCGCGACGGTAATAAACTTAGTTTTAATGGCTCCCATTTATTAATCGCGGCGGGCCGTCAACCTAATATTCATGATTTAAACCTTGGAGCAGCAGGTATTAATAATGGGCCTGCGGGCATTTCTACTAATGCGCGAATGCAAACCTCTAATAAACGTGTGTTTGTGGTAGGAGATGCTGCAGAGGGTTATAATTTTACGCATTTAGCGGGTTATCAGGCCGGCATAGCTATCCGCAATGTTTTATTCAGGCTCCCGGCCAGAGTAGATTATAATGCTATGCCTAGGGTTACTTTTACCTCGCCTGAGTTGGCACAGGTTGGTTTGACGGAAAAGACCGCTCGCGAAAAATTCAGTAATATAAAGGTTTTTGAGGCGAATTTTTCTGATAATGATAAGGCACGAACAGACCGTGAAATAGACGGGAAATTGAAGGTTATCACCACAACCAGAGGAATAATTATTGGTGCTACTATGGTTGGTGACAGAGCTGGAGAAATTATTCAAAGCTGGTGCTTGCCAATTTCTAAAAGATTAAAGATTAAAGATGTTTGTGGGCTTATACTGCCGTACCCCACTCTTGGTGAAATAAATAAGTCCGCTGCGGTCAAATATTATTCGGCATCATTATTTAGTAAACGTATCAAATATTTTGTACGTTTTCTTTTATCTCTTGGTTAATTTGCAATGTACTCGGCAACATTATTTATCAATGATCTCAGCTCTTTCCATATGATTATTTTACTACTATGACATTAAACCAATATACTTTTTCAGATAGTTCGGGTTTTTAATAGATCATTTAACTGAATTGAATAATACGGTATACAGGTATTGCTTTTGTTATTTTTTGAGGTTCGAGAATGAAGCAATTAGGAAATTGGATAATGGGTGCGGTGACAGCCATAATGGCAGTTGGCGGACTATTTGTAGCGGCCAATGCGGGGTATGGCGTTGCATATTATGGTGGGCTGTTTTTCTTTTTGTTTGCCGTTTTATTTGTGTTCCATTTAATTCGGGTCAGTAGTGATCAAGACATATGAGTAAAACAATATTAACTTATATTTTTTAGCCTAATGCAATCTAGCGCCGATGAACTTCGTATTCTTTTGGAAGGCCCAGAACTTTTAGTTACTCCGGCCTGCTATGATGCTCTCTCCGCACGTCTAATTGAACGTGCGGGTTTCAATTTAAGCTTTATGAGTGGTTTTGCTGTATCCGCTGGCCGACTAGGACTACCTGATACAGGATTGATCTCTTATGGAGAAATGCTGGAGCAAGGCCGTAATATCTGTAATGCTGTTTCTATACCAATAATAGGGGATGGCGATACAGGTTACGGTAATGCCCTTAATGTCAAACGGACAGTGAAGGGATATGCTCAAGCGGGGTTTGGCTGTATTATGATTGAGGATCAAGTGGCGCCTAAGAGATGTGGGCATACGCGGGGAAAACAGGTTGTCGATCGTGAAGAGGCTATAAGCCGTATTCGCGCTGCTGTTGATGCTCGTGATGAAGGGGCGAATATCTTAATAATGGCGCGAACCGATGCACGAGCTACTGATGGGTTTGATGAAGCGATGTGGCGAATCAAAGCATTTTCAGAACAAGGAGCTGATATCCTTTTCCTGGAAGCACCCGAGAATGAGGTAGAGATGCGGGGGTTTTGTGAGGGGGTATCTGGGCACAAAATGGTGAATCTGGTGGAACAAGGTGATACACCATTACTACCGCCGAGTGTCCTTAAAGAAATGGGATTTAAAATAGCTCTCTATCCCCTGACTATGATAGAAGCGGCCTTGGCTGCGATGGAAACAGCATTACAAGCACTTAGGTTAGGAAAAAAACCTGAATCCCTTGCAGACTTTGCCCACCTTAGAGAGGTCGTTGGGTTCGACTCATACTATGAAGCTGAAAAGAAATATGCAGCAAGCGAATAAAATATAGATATTCGTGCCCTTAATTTTATCCTAGACCAACCATTACAAACTCCTGAAATGCTGGTCGCTTTTGTAAGTTAGAAAACCAACGTTCTAAATTTGGTAAGTGCTTGTGTTCAATCGTTTCGAATTCATACCAGCGATATGCGTAAATACCGACGGGGATGTCTCCCATGGTCAAATAGTCACCCGCGACAAATTCCGTATTTGCTAAATAATGGTCCAAAATTTCTAAATTGACCTGTGTTTTAGAAATTGAAGCATTAATGGCTTTCCAATCTCTTTCGTCGGGCCTATCTCTAACCAATCCGTGAAACATGGCTGTAAAATCTGGCCCAAGCGTACCAAGCTGCCAATCCATCCATCGTGCTGCACTTGCTTGCGACTCAATATCTTTTGGATAGAGTGTTCCCTCACCAAACTTTGCAGCGAGCATGCGCACAATCGTATTAGACTCCCATAAAATAAAATCTTTATCGATTAAAACCGGTACCTTCCTGTTAGGGTTAATTTTAAAAAATTGATCAGTTTCTACAACACCAAACTCACGCCCAGCATCTTCTTGTTCATATTCGACTCCTAATTCTGCACAACACCAGAGGACTTTTTGCACATTAGAAGAACTTTTTCGACCAATAATTTTCATCCAATTATGCCATTGGGTTCATAACGTGTTCCTGGAATGCCGGTCGATCGCTTAATAAGTCATACCATCGTTGAACGTTTTTATATGGTTCGCGTTCAATCTCCATATTGAACCAACGATACGCGGTTATACCGAGAGGAATGTCTCCAACGGTAAAAGTACTACCAGCCAAATAAGTTGAATTGGATAATTGATTGTCCATTATAGCGATATTTGCGGACAATTTTTTCCTAGCAGCTTCGATGGCTTTTAGGTCACGGTCTTCAGGTGCGGTGCGAACCATGCCCCAAAACACGGGTACCAGCGTCGGACTTACTGTCGCTATTTGCCAGTCCATCCAGCGTTCGGCATCAGCGCGAACTATCAGATTATCCGGATAAAGGGTGCCCGGTGCGTATTTTGCAGCAAGATAGCGGGTACAGGAATTAGATTCCCATAGCACAAATTCATCATCGATAATTGTTGGCACCTTACCGTTGGGGTTTAGAGCACGATATTCCGGTTTGTCATTTCCGCCAAAAGGGCCACCTAAATCTTCCCTATCGAAAGAAAGCCCCATTTCACCACAAATCCAAAGTACTTTTTGCACATTAGATGATGTACTTCGTCCAATAATTTTTAACATTTGTACAGTCCTGATTTGTTGGTCCTAAGAAACTTTTTCCGGAGGGCCTTTTAATTCAATAAAATTACCATCGGGGTCTTTAAAATAGATGGAGGGGCCAAATCCCTCAGCTCCAAATCGACGCCCACTCCTTTCAACTTGAACACCATTATTTTCGAGATATTTGACTATGGTTTCTTTGTCAAATTCTGCCAACGTAAGAGCAAAATGGTCCATGTTATCAAATTCTTTATTCGAATTAAGATCAGTGTTTTTGACACTTGTATCTTTTGGCACTAGATCAATCATGGAGGCACCGGCTTGATATTGATATAGATTTTTTGAGATACGAGCTTCCGAGCACCCTAAAATGTCGCGATAAAAACGAATTGATTTTTCAATGTTGGTAACCCGCAATACAACGTGATCTAACTTTTTAATATGGATGGGGTTCATTTCGTCCTCTTAAACGATTTCTACCCTCATATTGTAACACGGTCTAGTAATTATCGAAGAGAATTTAGATTAGCCTATGCTCCGAATTTTTTTATCATACCTTCGCGCCAGGTCATGTAATAGGTAGAAGCAAAAATTATACCACCGCCGAGCCAAACCCAAATTTCGGGCCATTCCATATACAAGAAGAAACCAAACACCGCGGCCATTGGCAGACGCAGGAAGTCAAAGGGCATCACGTAGCTAGCATCTGCTGCGGCAAAGGCGCGAATTATGCACGCGTGAGCGGTATATCCAAAAACGCCTAGTAGTATTATGGGAATGGTATCTGTCCAGTCGGGTGTTACCCATACATAAAATGCTGGGATGGCTGACACCGGAACAAAAATCAGTGACATATAAAAAAGAATGGCATTAGGAGAATCCGTATTAGAAAGTGATTTAGTTGATGTCTGCGATGCTGCATAAAATATTGCTGAAAGAACGACCGCGATCGTTCCTGTACCAAGATCGACGAAGCCAGGCCGGATTATTATAAGGGCTCCTAAAAATCCAATAAAAGTGGCTATCCAACGATGAAACCCTACCTTTTCTCTCAAAAATACCATTGCCATGAGGATGGTAAACAATGGGACGGTAAATTGCAGGGCCTGTAGATCAGCTAAAGTGACAAGGGTCACTCCTATAAACCAGCCGACATTACCTAAATAATGAATGGTATTACGAAAAATATGGAGTGGTAACCTTTTGGTGCGAATTTCTTCCGGTTTTTGGCGTAAAGCCCACGGTAAGATGATTAACAAGCTTATAACGCTGCGAAGAAATATCATTTGAAGAACGTCAAACTTATCTTGGATATCCCTTATTACTATTGCGAGAAGAATTAAAGATAGTCCCCCTAGAACCATCCATATCGCGCCCCGAATGGTCGCTGGCATTGCTTTAAATGTGGTTGGGAGAGATTTCATTTCATTAACTCAGCGTCCAATTTTATTCGCCGATGGCCAGACCCTCTCGACGAGGATCAGCTCCACCTTCATATCCAGTTGGTCTAACTCGAATACCATGTAAACCACTAGTTTTGTTTCGGATTTTTATTTTATGGCCCAGAAGCCGAAGTTTTGACGCTATTTTTTCTAAATTGGATCCTTTTTCTAACTCTGTTTTTTGATTTTTATTTACAAAATTAGGGAGTGAGACAGCGTTTTGCATTGTCATATTCCAGTCGAGGGCAGCGATGATTGTTTTCGTGACATAGCCTATAATACTTGAGCCCCCCGGGGAGCCGATGGCCATTATTAATTTGCCGTCTTTGGTTGTAATAATCGTTGGTGCCATCGAACTTCTTGGCCGTTTTCCTGGTTCCGCTCGATTAGCTATTAATTGTCCATTTAAATTTGGGAAAGGGGCAAAATCAGTCAGTTCGTCGTTTAGCATGAAGCCACGCACCATCAGGCGCGAACCAAATGCCGTTCCAATCGACGAGGTCATAGATACGGCATTACCGCGATTATCGACCACACTGATATGACTTGTGGAGATAGGACGATTCTCGCCATAGTCTGAAGCTAGTTTGGGTGCCGAGTAACCCGTTAGAATACCTGGTTTGGCTTTTCCGATTACTTTAGAGGGGGAAATTAATTTAGAACGTCTGAAGAGATAAATTCGGTCGAGAAGTTTAGAAGCAGGTACAGTTACAAAGTCTGGGTCAGCTAGATAGCGGTTCCGGTCCGCAAAGGCCAGCTTACTTGCTTCGGCAATCAAGTGAACCGCTTTGGCTGACCCTGCTGGGATTTGGCTAAAGTCAAATCTTTCCAGCATAGTTAGTATTTGTCCAATAGCTATTCCCCCGGATGTCGGTGGAGGCATACCGAAGACCTTCCATTCTCGATAGTGTGTACAAAGGACCTTACGGACTTTGGCTTCGTAGCCACTTATATCCGCTAAAGTAATTTTGCCTGGAAGGTGTTGTGTAGAATTTACAGCGCCCATAATGTCTTTAGCAATTGGTCCCGTATAAAATGCTATAGGCCCTTTCTCAGCTATTTCACGCAGCGTGTTCGCTAAAACTGGATTTTTCAATTTATGCCCTATTGGTAGTGCTAGACCTTCTTCTGAATAAAAGAACTTGCGAGTGTTCGAAAAATTCCCCAAATGACGATCCCGTTTTATTAGGGCGTGTAGACGTGGAGTTACTCTGAAGCCATTTTTAGCTAAAGATATTGCCGGGCCAAATAAGCGCTTCCATGGTAATTTTCCGTGATTTTTATGAGCTAGTTCTAACATTCTCAGAACACCCGGAACGCCCACTCCCTTGCCTCCGGCTTTTCTTTGTTTCCAAGGTATCTTTTTGCCGTTTTTATCGAGAAAGAGACTTGGCGTTACTGATTTTGGAGCTGTTTCACGACCATCATAAGCTTCAATAATGGGATCGCCTTTTGGGCGGGTTTTGCCGGATTTATAATGTAATAGAAATCCTCCGCCGCCGATTCCTGAACTCTGAGGTTCAACCAAAGTCAGGACCATTTGGACCGCAATTGTTGCATCTGTTGCACTCCCGCCTTCGTGTAAAATTTTTAGTCCAGCTGCAACGGCATGTGGATTAGCTGCAGCGACCATATACCGCTTCGAAGTCGGGTTATCCCCGTGCACACACTCAATGGATATAATGAGAATTAAAGTAATTAAGGACAAAGTATATAGGGAAGTTAATGAGATTTTCATAAAATTGATACTATAGTAATAATTGGTATTTGGTAATTTTATGACCTCATTTATGAATTATTAATGTGTTTGGGCCAAGTAAATCCTTTCACCAGTGTTGATTTCTGGGTAAAAGCGTGCCCAGTTTGGGAATCAAAATTTGTTTATGCTAATTATTGCTAAGTTCTAGGGAAACAAATGAGCGCGGTGGATCGACAAATGGGACGCATGACGGTACCCCAGATACAGAAATGTAAGGGCGGCGAACCACTAGTGGTGTTGACTGCTTACAGTGCTCCTATGGCGTCAATTCTGGATCCTTATGTCGATATATTTATCGTTGGCGATTCTGTTGGCATGGTTCTTTATGGAATGGAATCTACATTAGGCGTTTCGCTCGAAACGATGATTGGGCACGGCACAGCAGTTGTCCGTGGTTCCCAAAAGGCGTGTGTGACTGTTGATATGCCCTTTGGGAGTTATCAAGAAAGTAGATCACAAGCGTTTCGGAATGCTGCTAAAATAATGAAACGAACGGGGTGTGATGCCATAAAACTCGAAGGTGGCGAAGAGATGGCAGAAACCATTTCATTCCTTACAACACGGGGTATACCTGTAATGGGGCATGTTGGTCTTATGCCCCAAAGTGTAAATAGTCTTGGTGGATATCGAGCGCGTGGAAGGGGTAAGGCTGAGGCAACCAAGATAATTTCTGATGCTCGAGCTATCGCCGATTCAGGTGTTTTTTCCTTAGTTGTGGAAGGGGTTATGGAACCGCTGGCCGAAGAAATTACTAATGCCGTAGCGGTACCAACAATTGGGATTGGTGCCTCGGCTCTCTGTGATGGGCAAGTTCTAGTAACGGAAGACATGTTGGGTTTATTCAATGAATTTACGCCGAGCTTTGTTAAGCGATTTGCTGACTTGGGACCTGCAATCGCTAAAGCCGCTGAAGCATATAGTAAGGAGGTTAGGCAGCGGCATTTCCCGGGGGCAGTGAACTGCTTTAACCCTAAAGCTGGTAAGAAATGAACCTTCTTGTTCAAGCATTAATTTGCTCAAATTTCTGACTCTCATACTTTTAGATATCAATGTCTGAAATAGGTAACTCAAAATCCAAAGCCAAAATCATCGTCCGTAATGTTGCTGATTTACGTGATATCATTTCTAATTGGCGGCTCGGGGGATTGACTATTGGCCTCATTCCAACAATGGGAGCCATTCATAAGGGGCATACAAGCTTAGTGAAAGAGGCCAAGTCGCATTGTGATAAAGCCGTTGTTAGTATCTTTGTAAATCCTGCACAGTTTGGTGAAAACGAAGATCTTGAAGCTTATCCGGCCGATGAAGAAAAAGATGTCAGAGCGCTTATTTCCGTTGGCACAGATTTAGTGTTTTGTCCGAGTAGCCGTGAGGTCTATCCTGACGATTTTACGACGGAGGTATCAGTCTCTCGTTTGGCAGCAGGTCTTTGTGGGCCGTTCCGTCCTGGCCATTTTGAAGGTGTGGCAACGGTGGTGACTAAATTACTTTTACAGTCCTTACCAGATTTTGCTATTTTTGGAGAAAAAGACTACCAACAATTATTAGTAATTCGTCAACTTGTAAAAGATTTAAATATTCCTGTCACAGTTGTTGGCGCCAAAATCATTCGTGAAAAAGATGGTTTAGCGATGTCTACTCGTAACCAATACCTCTCTCCCGGAGAACGCCGGATTGCGCCCGAATTGAATGGAATTTTACAATCGGTTGCCGGGTGGGTGAAAGCTAAACCAGGGGACTGCGAGAGTATTTGTAGACTTGCCAGGACAACGCTTTTAGAAAAGGGATTTGAGGCAGTAGACTATATTACCGTGTGCGATAGTGAAACTCTTGAACCTATAAAAACCTATGTAGGCAACGCCCGTGTATTAGGTGCCGCCCGGCTTGGTCCCGCTAGATTAATAGATAATATATCAATCCCGTAATGATTTAATTCAGCGAACAAAGAGATGCACCTCATTCGTTTTAGCATCTTTACTTGTTATCGCCGATAGTCGAACTCTTTGTAATGGGAGTCCCATATCTGCTAGAGATCTTAACACCCTTTCTGCATTTCGTTTCGATTTGTTTCCTGCAACGGTCACCTGTCCGGCACTCCCTTTACCAGATGCAACAGCAATCAGGTCAAAGCCAGCCTGCGGACGTCTTTGGAGCACACGATTGATTGCAGAATACAAAGCCTGCTGGTATTTCACGTTAGGTCTGTCAAAACGTATGATTACTAGTGGTTGTCGTCCTGAGGGTCCAATGCTACCAACCTTCGTAGAAGGATTGTTAGTAATTGGGCTTGGCATGGCGTAGGCCCGATTAGAAAGACTACTCCCCAAGGCTTCCCCATTTTTAATTGCAAGGGAGAGTGCAGTGAGATTACTGCGCTCTGCGGCAACATATGTTGTTTGACGGTTAATATCTTCACTTAATTCATTCAGAAGCCTGTCTATTAAAACAACTGTGCGATTCACTTCGTCTTCTAATATCGCTAACTGGCGATGGTCTGATTCTACAGCGCCACTTAACCCATATGCAGCACGTGTTGTCTCCAGTAGATAGGCAGACATGGTGCTGGTGCTGGCTACCTCGTTGGCGAGCGAATTCATGCTAGAAATATCACTATCAATTTTAGACAACCCTGTTTGAGCAATATTCCACTGGTTGACCATATAAGGATTGCCGGGTGTCGTTCCGACTTGAAGACGCGAGTTAATTGATGCGATCGCACTGTGATATGCCACAGAGTGTGCTCCGGCAAGCCTACGGATACTTTGAAGTTTGTTATTTTGTACACCAATCTGCTGGCGCATACGTTTTAACTCGCTGCGAAGCATATCAACTTTTTGTCCTACAAAAGTCCCCGTAGCCTTACCAGGCGTTACTTTTGGAGGGATAAAATTTGTTTTACCCAAGGCAGGGGGTGCTGAGGCGCCAGTAAGTGGCTGATTGCGTTTCTCGCCCCTAGAAGGCGCAATAGGAACTCTGGTTCGTGTTTGATTAACTGATGCTGAAGAACTTGTATTGTCACCAAACCATGATGACGGCCACATCGAATCCATAGACTCCATTGATAATGAACAAGCCGACAACGCGATTGTCGAACATACAGCTGCTGTGCGGAGAAGTAATCGGGCCATGAAACGGGTCTCACCCATTGTGGTAATTGAAAATAGTCAACGCGCCATAAAACACGTCGAACTGGTTTTTGTAAATCCTACTAACACATTAAATCCAACAAATACTACTCAATGGGTTATAGCGAAACAAGGTGTATTATAAGAATTTCTGAAACGATTGATCAGAGGTTTGTTAGTATTTTTTTTGTCATTTACAAAGATAGAATCTGCTTTAACACTTCGTTAATAATTCTTCAAATCCACTGGAAGTTGTGAATAATACAATTCAACATACATCACTATCATTACTGATGAGTTTTTAACTCCAAATTAACAACAATATCTGTCAGGGTATTGGTATGAAACGCCTGACCACCATACTCTGCCTGACTGTTGCCCTGCTAAATGAATAAAGAGCCTGACTTTCCAATAGTAAAGGATGGATATGTATAACTTTCCTACAATATTTTCGCTGAAAAGGTTAATCCCTCAGATTGAGATAACCAATGCAATATCACGTATGCAAAACACTGCTCTTTGGGCTGTGGTTGTCTTGGTTGGGGTCTGTCTAATCTGTCAGTTGATCTGACATCACAAATTTTTTTATAATTAATCCGAATTTTCAAAAATATAAAGGCGACGACGGTGTGTTTTATGATACGAAACTTGCCAAAAAATTGTTTTTAAAGAGATCAATTAGAGATTAAAAATGGCTCATGCAGATAGTGAAGGAGTTAAACTTTTTTATGAGGATACTGGTAACGGAACTCCAATAGTTTTTGTCCATGAATTCGCCGGAAGTCACCTAAGTTGGG
>CAZCKO010000002.1:22562-93817 GCA_964499275.1 uncultured Rhodospirillaceae bacterium | reverse complement strand
CCATTTCATTCTTTAATTGCATTATACAACCAAAATTACCACTGGCGATTACATCCGGCGAACACTCTTGCAGCGATCGAAATTTTTTCGTTCCCAATTCCTCTGATATTTCATATTCAAGAATATTATAGGTCCCAGCTGCTCCGCAGCAAATATGTCCATTTTTAGGTAGAACAACTTCAAAACCACAAGCGTTCAACAATGTAATTGGTTCGCTCAGAACCCTCTGCCCATGCTGGAGCGAACAGGGCGATTGATAGGCTACACGAATTTGTTTTGATAATTGGGGATTTTTTAGTCCAATTCGATCAATAAATTCAGATATATCGACGGCAAGATCAGAAATTTTAGCCGCTGATTTTGTAAACTCCACATCGCAGCGAAGGATATGGCCGTAATCTTTAACGGTAGCTCCACAACCCGACATGTTAATGATAATAGCGTCTAATTTCTTTAATTTATCTGAATCCAACCAGGCTTGAATATTGGCCTTGATATGTTTGAGGGCTAGTTCCCCCTGCCCCAAATGCAGATTTATTGCTCCACAACAATCCACTCCCGAAAGTAGGACCACATCACACCCATGCCGGTTTAGTAATCGGATCGTTGAATGGTTAATATTTGATGCAAGATGGTCTTGAACACATCCTGTTAAAATACCAACGCGGTACTTGGGAGTACCAGAGGCTGTATAAATTTTTGACGTCAGTACTTTATTTTGTATCTTCGTGTTTGATACCAAACGTAACATTTTTTGATATTGTTTGGGCAATAGTGGCCCGAAAACCCGAGAAATTGTGGCCAATAATAGTGCAAGTCTAAACAACTTCTTACTTGGCAAAACTACTCCAAGCAGTCCCCTTGTAAGTCGGTCTATAAATTTTCGTTTATAAGTTTCCTCGATATGCCGCCTACCGTGATCCACTAAATGCAAATAGTTAACACCCGCAGGACAGGTGGTCATGCAAGAAAGGCAAGATAAACATCGGTCTAAATGCTTAACATCTGTTTCAGAAGCCGGTCGACTGCCTTCTAACATTTCCTTAATAAGGTAAATTCGGCCACGCGGGCCGTCTAGTTCATCCCCGAGCAAGGAATAAGTTGGACAGGTCGCATTACAAAACCCACAATGAACACACGCCCTTAAAATTTCGTTTGCATCTTTAATATGGGGATTACTAAGTTGGGCAAGAGAAAAATTAGTTTGCATGGTCCGCCCCTGGTGAATACGCCATTCGACCAGGATTGAGAATCCCTGTCGGATCAAAACTCCCCTTTATTCGTTGACTAAGGGCAGTAACACCCACCGCTTGTGGTTGAAATACTGGAACTTGTGATCGAATTTTTTCGTTGGCTCGGATCAATGTTGCATGACCTCCATGGGCTTTAATAGCATCTCTGATTTCAAGGGCTCCGCCATCGTGACGTTTTTCTAAAACTCTCAACCATATCAGGCCACCACCCCAGTCCAAATAAAACTCTATAGCCAATGTATTGGAAATTTTTCGAACGATTTCAATTGCATTGGTGGGTGCTGCCGAAATTCTCCAAACCACACCCACCTTATCTACGTAAGGTGTAACATTTCCAACTTCCCGCCAAAATTGCATGGAATTGTGATAGTGCAATTCCTGTATATCTCCATAAACAATAAGGAGTTTTTTTAACGCGCAACAGCGTGCTTCGACGGAAGGGGCAGAACCCTCTATACGAATTGCAGTTATGGATGCGTTGGCGCTGGAAACATATGACACTTTTGAACGCTTAATAAATTCCTTGCTAAGAAACGCAGCACCGGAGACGTTATTTGGACTATTAAGTGAATCCTTCATGGCCGAAACTGCAGCTTCTTCACCCTCTACTGTAACCAAGATCGTCCTAGTTTTCTCACTTGCCGGCAAAACTTTGAAGGTCAAATTGGTGGCGACCGCCAATGTTCCATAGGAGCCAACAAATAATTTACATAGGTCATAGCCCGTAACATTTTTCACAACCCGACCGCCCGTCTTAATCCTTTCTCCTCTCCCAGTAACCATTTCAACCCCAAGCAAATGGTCTCGAGCCGCACCAGCTTGTATTCGCCTTGGGCCTGAAAAATTGGTTGCCATTACCCCGCCTATCGTTTGGGCCAATTTATTACCGAGCATATTTCCAAGATTTACCGGCTCAAACGCAAGTTGCTGACCAAACTGGTCTAGGGCTTTCTCTATTTCCATTAAGGGTGTTCCAGCCCGTGCAGCTAAGACTAACTCCTCTGGCTCGTAGAGCGTAATCCCAGAAAAGCTCACGAGAGAAACTTGCTGAGCTGTAACCATCGGCTGGCCGACTGCTCTTTTTGACCCTGCACCCAAAATTTCTAGAGGGGTTTGCTGAGCTAACGCATCACCAATGATCTGTTCGAGATCAATAATCTTTTTTGGTTCAAAGGCAGAAGACATTAGAAACGCGGTAAATTGGGGAAACGCATTTCTCCGCCGTTTATATGCAGCCTACCTAATTCCGCACATCGATGAAGCTTTGGAAATACTTTTCCTGGATTAAGAAGCTGCTTGGGATCAAACGCACATTTAATCCTCTGCTGTTGCATAAGATCAACTTCTGTAAACATTGTTTCCATCAAATCTCTCTTTTCAACGCCCACACCATGCTCGCCAGTAAGTACGCCCCCTACTTCGACACAAAGCTTGAGTATCTCCGCTCCAAAAGCCTCTGCACTTTCGAGCTCGCCAGGTTTATTTGCATCATAGAGGATCAACGGGTGAAGATTTCCGTCACCAGCGTGGAAAACATTCGCCACTCCCAGGCCATACCGAACAGCCGCATCGGCTATCCTTTTCAAAACTTCAGGTAATCGATGGCGCGGAATGGTACCATCCATACAATAATAATCTGGGGATATTCTTCCAACCGCGGGAAATGCTGCCTTCCGGCCCGCCCAAAACAGTAATCGTTCCTCTTCATTAAGACTGGACCTAACAAATGTAGCTCCAGCCCCACACGAAATTTCAGAAACTTTATCCGTCAAATAGTCTACTTCTTCCACGGGACCATCGAGCTCAACAATAAGAATAGCTTCAGCATCAAGGGGATAGCCGGCATTGACGAAGTTTTCTGCCGCATGGATCGCTTTACGATCCATCATCTCCATGCCGCCGGGAATAATACCAGCCCCAATAATTGAAGCGACACAGTTTCCCGCCCCTTCGCTGGAATTAAATCCCATCAGTAATGCCCGTGCTGTGGGTGGTGTTGGCAAAATTTTCACCGTTACTTCGGTGATAACTCCCAGTAAACCTTCAGACCCGGTTACAATGCCCATCAAATCATAACCGCCGGAATCCATATGCTTGCCACCAAGACTAATCGTTTGCCCGTCCATAAGAACCATTTTAAGACCGAGAAGGTTGTTAGTTGTCAGTCCGTATTTAAGACAATGAACACCCCCTGAGTTCTCCGCTACATTGCCACCAATTGTACAAGCAATTTGGCTCGATGGATCCGGAGCATAATAATAACCGCAATCCTCAACAGCTTCCGTAATCGCTAGGTTAGTTACTCCTGGTTCCGCAACTACGCAACGATTTTCATAATCCACTTCGATTATTTTATTAAGCTTGCTAAGACCAAGCGTAATCGCGTCGGCTAGAGGCAAAGCACCTCCGGAAAGCGAAGTCCCAGCTCCACGCGGAACTATTTTAACCCCAGCCTGATAACAATATTTTAAGATCCTTGATATTTGATCTGCATTCTCTGGAAGCACAACGATTAACGGTAATTCGCGATAGGCAGTCAGCCCATCACACTCAAAGGGACGCAAGCCCTCTTCTTCAGCAATTATGGAGTTCGCTGGAATAATCGCTTGAAGCGCCTCTATAATATTTCCCCGTCGCTCAATAATTTCAGGATCGGGACCCGGCATCTCCATATTAGGTTTGCCCCGCTTATTAAGATTTATATTAGAACCTAATTAAACTATAGCCTTTATAGCTTGAGCAAGTATTACCCTCGGTATTGAGATGAAGAAAAAAAACCGCGCCTAAAGCGCGGTCCTAATAATGATAGAACTATAGATCACCCCTGTCTCGCCTTAAAACGTGGGTTATTTTTATTGATCACGTATACGCGACCCTTCCGACGAATAATTCGGCAGTTTTTATCTCGGTTTTTTAATGTTTTAAGCGAATTAGCGACTTTCATCTGCTCACTCTTTACAACCTTAAATTTGGAAGGCGGGACAATAATAAGGTACAGTTGGTTTGTCAACGCGGAAGCATACCTGGTAGTCCTGATTATCAGATATGGATTTTTGAGGGTTTATAAATAATTATTAATAATAAATATACTTTGACACATTTTTTGGGGTATTAATTTTAGCATGGACATCAAAACTGCCATCGAAGGGGCAATATCAACTGAACGGGTTAAGGAAATCCTCGTTGAATTAGTCAAAGTACCTAGTCCACAAACTGAGAAATTTGAGGCAGAACCGCTTCTATCTGAATTCATCCGAAAAGCGGTAGAACCTCGCTTGCGGAAAATGGGAATTGACGACATTCGTTACGATGCCATGCACAATCTAATCGCGAAATACGGACAGAATACCACTGGCAAATCACTAATGCTAATTAGCAATGCCATGAATCAACCGCAATCGACAATGGCAAACGCCTATGATGGAGATGTTGTCGATGGTGGCCAATATGATCTACCTGGTGAAGTAGTTCTTGGAAAAGGAGCTAGCGAGCAAAAGGGCACCATGGCGGCAATGCTGCACGCAATCGAAACTATTATTGCCACCAAATTACCTCTAAATGGGCAACTAGTCTTTTTATGTTGTGTTTCCGGCGAAACCGGAAGGCATGACGCTATCAAAAGTGTTATAGAAGGTGAAGGTATACGCGCCGATATGGCAGTTTTGGGCGGCACTAGTTTAAAATTAACATTAGGTAACCGCGGTCGCATTGATACATTCGTGACAGTCAAAGGGTCCCCCGGTCATTCGAGCGCGCCAAACCGTGCTTGTAATGCCATTACCGGGGCATTGGAAGTAATTCGCCGCTTGGAGAGTCAGTTGGAATTATCCGGCGAGCACGAATCCCTGGGAAAGCCTACTTTTTCAGTAAATCATATCAGAAGTTTTCCCGATGCCACTCACACAATCCAAGGGGAGTGCGAGATAACCCTGGATAGGCGTCTTTTACCGGGTGACAATCCCCACGAAAAATGGGAAGAAATTCGAAAGATAGTGATGGAAGTTAATGGTGTTGAAGACCCTGCAAGCGGTTTCAAGTGGGAAGTTGAGATGAAAGAAGGACCATTTATGTACCCCTCACTCGTCAACATGGATTCACCCATCGTTAAGGCAATTTGTAAATCTGCAAACGAAATGCTGGGTGCCCCGCCAGAGACCTTTTATACCACGACTGCTTTTGATCAGGGTTACCTCAACCATATTGGGATTCCCTGTGCAAACTATGGAAGTGGGGAGGATCGTTTTGCCCATACTGATGATGACTGTTCATCAGTGGATAGATCATGCGGAGCTGCGAAAGTCTTCGCCCACATGATGGCTGACTATCTCAGATAACCGCCAAATTACAAAATTCACTTATTAAACCGGAAACACCATGTCATTTGGTATTAAGAGGCTATCGTAGATACAATCACGGAATTTTAATTTAAGGCAACCACTCTCATCGTATACAAATAGATCCTGGTAAATACCAGCCTGGAAAATTTTTGTAGAATCCTCCATTAATGTTTCCACGATAAGATAGTTTGCTTTAGCGCTTATCTCCTGTGCATCATTATAACCCAAAACGTCAACGTTAGTTACATAATGCCGCAGATAACGCGGAGCAAAGACCATTGTGTTCTCAATCGCTGCCACCCGATCAAGAAACATCGCTCGGCCCTCTAGCCAGACCAGTCCAACAGGTAAGCCTTGATCAAAGTTTTCCTTTGCGGTTACCCGGTAAAATGCATCATCAGTGAAAAAACTAGGCCAGCGATTAATATCTTGATCATCAAGGGCCGCCGAGTATTCCGTATTAAATTCTTCAATTTTGAAACGTAAAGCCCGCCTTTCCTCTTCCGAATATTTCTTAACCGAAGTCCGACCTCTCTCTTTGGTCATATGTCCATAACTTCACGGTAATGACGATAAAGGGAACGGATTGATGCCTCAGAAATAAGTGTATCAGTGCCGCCTTCATTGTCAGGGTCGAGCTTCACCACACCCTCACCTGGCATTGAGTTTCTAAATCCATCCTGCAAAAACTTAATCGCCTCATTATCATCAACACCCAGATAACCCGAAGGGCCCATTAAGTTGCCCTGCTTCATTCGATGTTTGGTCATCTCCTCACTATCTCCTACATAACCAAACATTGTCCAATACATGTCGAGTGCATGTGGCCCACGTGGCACGATGTGACGAATTCCTAGAGTATTCAATTCTCTTTGCACAATAAGGTTAGGCCAAATAGTTGACATCGTAACGGTCCAAGGGCTGTCGAATTCGGGCACATAGCGTGTAAAATCTTCATCATTTAGATCCATACCAACACGATAGGCCCCCTTCATTTCATCTACCAAATCCTCTCCGATTTCGATTGCGTCATCCTTAGCAGAAGCTGCCGTAGCGTGACGTCCTACCTCATCACAGATCATTGCGGATTTCTGACCAGCCACCATGAGCCGAAAAGTGGCAAGATAAACATGCAAAAGCGTTGCGTGATATGGGTCCTTTAAATTTTCGTGATAGAGTTTCCAATTACCATTGAGTCGATTTCGATAGTACCCAAGTACCTTAAGCTCCTTTCCAGAAAAGACCACGTCAAATTGCTCGAGTGTCTCTGGCCCCAAATATTCCTCTAGGGATTCGGTATCATTTAAGAGGGTAGCAAAAATAACACCATGACGGCATGAAACTCGGAACTGCCTAGGGTTATGTTCACCCAAATCGAATTCCTTGGGCATTCCCCCTTTTCCTTTATCACCTCGACGAAAAGGTACCGCTATAAGTTCACCCGTTACATCATAAGTCCAATGGTGGTATGGGCATATAAACTCATTTACTTTACCTCGTAATTCACGACAAAACTCCACACCACGGTGTGCACAGCGGTTCTCGAAGACATTAAATGCATTATCGCCGGTACGCGTAACAATTACTGGAACATCACCAACATATGAACGTTTAAAACACCCAACATCAGGTAATTCGGCCTCCAAAGCTACAAAGTTCCAACATTTTCCAAGAAAGATACGTTCCCGTTCACGAACTAAAATGTCCTCCGACGTGTATATCCAGTCTGGAATTCGAGATAAATCGTCGTTGGGCCAATGCAATGCTTCTATTGCCATACTATTACTACCATCCTCGATTAAATGGGTATCAGGCATTGTGTGACCAGCTCCTATAACTTTAACTTTCTGTTCCAGTGTACCGAAATTGACACCAAACGAACAAGCCCTCCATTGATTGCTAACGCCGTGAGATGTACCGTTTATTTAAATTCGACGTAAGGAGCATAGGAAATGGCACTGGAACCACTCGCAAAACTAGGTAATTTTTTCCACGTATATGACTTTCGGGTTAAGCCCGGGACGGGTAGTGAATTTATTCGTTTATTTAATGAGTTTGATTACGGTGACGATAACCCGATGCACAAATCAAGCGCTCAAGTTAAAGACGGCGTCCTGTGTCGGGACGTTGAAGACGTGGATCATTTCTATCTAATTGGGGAATGGCGAGATATTGAAATCCACAAGGAAATCCGAACGGAAATGGTAGAAATGGCACCAGAATTTGTGAAACTGGTCGATAGTGGGCCTTTTGTGCCCGTTTACGCGGAGATCGTAACCGAAACACCTCAAGATATTTTAGATAGAGCCCAGAACCAAAATTAGAAAAGGCTATCCCTCATGGCAACAATAAAACAGTTGCTTAACGCTCGTTATGGCAAACACACAAGCATTGGAGATGATAACGAGGTGCACTCAACCATTGAAGGTCTTCTTTCTCGTCACTCCATTCGTTCTTATAAGGAAATGGCCGTTTCAGAAGAGCTTTTGGAATTGCTACTAGCCTGCGCTCAATCCGCTCCGACAAAATCCAACCTTCAGCAGTATTCAATCATTGTGGTACAGAACCAGGATATTCGGGACAAGTTAGCACCTTGGTGTCCGCGTACCAATGGACTTGAAGGAAAACCATTGCTACTCGTATTTTGCGCGGACATCCGTCGCAACCAGCGTATTGGAAAATTCCACCAGCGTCCCCACGCCAACAATAATATGGACACATTTCTTAATGCAACGGTGGATGCTGCACTCGCCTTAGGGTTTTTTGTGATGGCAGCGGAAGCATCTGGGCTTGGAACAGCCCCTCTCAGTAGCCTGCGTGACAACATTCATGCTGTCACCAGAATTCTAGAATTACCAGACGGCGTCTTCCCCATCGCTGGTGTAATGGCTGGCTGGCCAGAAGCACCGGGTTATATCAATCAGCGCCTCCCGCAATCGGTAGTAGTTCATTATAACCAGTATAACGACAGTAACCTTGAAAAAGATATCCAGGGGTATGATCAGACACGTAACGCGATCTTTCCTATTCCTGATGAAAACCAAACCCGTGCCGATCTATGGGGTGTTGCAGAGTTTTATGGCTGGTCAGAACATATATCCCGCCAAATGGGCAAACCCGAAAGGCCTGAGTTTAAAGCATTTCTTAAGAGCCACGGCTTCGATTTAAGCTAGAAAATCTGATCCGCATTCTAATACGACCATAGGATTTACTCGTCTATCTCAGTTGAAAGTATTTCGGATATTATTTTATCGACCCAGTCCTCATCTTCCATTTTGTTCATTAATGCAACAAGCAAAAGAGTGTGCCTGGGTACTTCATCGTCATCTTCATAATCAGGCAAGCATAAAGTAGCTTCTCCATCCGACTTTATGACCAAAGCCACGTCATCGGCTTCAAGAATAGTTCTATTCTTATTGTGGGAATCTCCCATTATTTTCGCCCTTTTTTGAATGTTTCAAGTAGAGAAAGTTGCAATTTGACGAGCGAGGGGTTTGCTCCCGGTTGATTTGCATCAATAAAATTTTTAACCGGGGTATCCGTAACATCTGAAATTGCGTTCAGTTTTTGTAACGCTGTTAGCTCATCCCAGCGTTTCGGCTGTACACCCGGTATTGGAACAATTTTAGCATGGGCGCCTTGCCCTACTTCTATTAAAGCAGGGTAGAGATTATCAATTACCGCGTGGTAAATTTTATCATGTGTATGCGCCGCTTCGTCTTTCTGCACTAGGCCACTAAACTTGGTCTGAAACTCGCTTTCTAGAACAAGAACAGAAGCCGCAAAATCAACCTCTGCACCATTTTCCCGCTCTAGGTAGATAACCTCACCGTCAACCTCAACTACCTCGCCAACGATATTAGCCGGAACATTTCGAACGATATCGCCAATTTTAAACATTAATCCCTCACTATAAAATTTTCACTTACACCTTAGTTCCACTAAAATTCGGGTATCGTTTAGACCAAAAGGGTGCATAACCCGGTAATTATTAAAATTATCAAAGCAATTTTTTTAAAATATTCTTTCGGCGCCAAATTAAAAAGATAGGAACCAAGCCAGACACCAAACATATAGGCCGGGGTAATCAGGAGTGCACGAAGAATTACCTCCAGGGAATAAGCCCCGCCGATAGCGCTAGCTCCGACCATTGCAATGGTGAGCGCCGCGATACAAATAACAATATTTGCGCGTTGGACGTCTACCGAATAAGGAGAAGACAAAAAGTAAAGACCTAATGGTGGCCCTCCCACTCCTGTAAGGCCATTAATACTCCCCGCCGCCATCCCAACCAACGCGCTTGGCAAGGCTCCTCGATTCCCTTGATAGCTCCAACCGCTAAATAAAATTAATGCAAAGAGCAAGATAAAGGCACCCATGGATCTTCGAATAAACTCTCCATCAACATGAAACAGAAACCAGGATCCGAAAGGGGTAAACGCAGCTATACAAAAACAAATAGGTGCGAGCTCTTGCCATTTTGCCTGATGCACTGTTTTGTATACTAACTGTGCAGATCCAAACATAGTAATAAGCCCCACCATAGCTATCGCTTCAATTGGGCCAAATATAAATGTTAAAACTGGTATAATTATGAGGGCACCGCCAAACCCGGTATAGCCGTGGATCATCCCATTAAACATCGCGACACTGGCACCTATTGCTATGGCAATATTAAAAATATTGGCCAACGCGACTTGTTCCATATTAACGGACAATACTATCGGTGGTTTTTCGCCTATCGATGAAACGGGTAGCCTTAATCTGGACCCCGACACTGTAAATTTTTTGTCGATCCACAAATTCAATCCGCGGGGTCACATTAACCGCCCGGTGAACTTGCTCTTTAATCTCTTGAGCCACCTCTACATTGGCTTCTGGCTTTAGTTCAACCAAGATTAACATTTCATCCATTGATAGAGGGTCACTTTCAATTTCATGTTGGATGACTACTTGAAACTCAGAAATAAATATCATCGACTGGAGGGCCCCTAGTAGTACGTCGGGATTAATCAACATACCTTTTATTTTTATTAAATCCTTTGTACGAACTACCGGCCCGACAATCCGCTCGCTAGTTCGCCCGCAATGGGGACAGGGAGAACGATCAATAGAAACTATGTCACCTACAACGAAACGGATCAGTACCGTACCACGCCTATCGAGATGCGTGACTGCCAGGGCGCCGCGTTCCCCATCAGGCAGGCGCTGCCCAGTGATCGGGTCAACAATTTCATGATATTGGAGATCAGGTGTCGGGTTATGCCAGTCACCTTCCTCTTTACATTGAGCAAAAGCTCCAAGCTCCGTAGACCCATAGCGATTAAAGATTAGAGGTTTGACTACACCCATATCGCGTAAGCAGCGCCGGATGTCCTCGCGGAGCGCTGGCGATGTCGCTTCTCCCGTTATTGCACACATACGTACGGACGATAAATCGACCTTTAGCTCTAGGGCCCTAATGAGAAGTCGACGGATATAACTTGGGACACCCCATAGTATGCTGGCGCGGTGTTTTTCGACGCGTTCCACGACCTGATCAAGCGAGTTTTGCAAATCAAACGGACTGAACGTGCCACCCGGCAAGGCTGCGAAAATTTTAGCTCCCACCGCATAGGCATTGCCGGCAGAGCGAACAAATGCACCCATTGGTGCTGGGGTCAATGGAAATAGATTGGCGATGACATCTGTTTCGTGAATACCTGAAATTTCAGCGACAGCCTTAGATTGATAAAGATAAGCATGGTAATCATAAGTGGTATTAAAAATAGGTACCGGATCAGCGGTACTCCCCGTCGTGTAGAGAACCTCCCACAACGCACGTTCATGCAAAGGCTGATCAGGAAGGTCTAGGCGAAAATCATCCGGTGTTCTCATTAATTCTTGCTTTTGGGTAAGAGGCAAACTTTCAAGATCATGCACGTTTAGAACATCAGCAACACTAATACCTTTGTCTTCCCAAAAACGTTTATAAAAATTATGTCCCCGCTCACAGAGCTTGAGCATATGCTGCAGTTTTTCACCTTGAATTTTCTCTATTTCAGGAAGCGTTAGATGCTGCATCAACCCTTTCGCCATCAGTCAGTATCCCGGCACCGGATGAGGGTAACTTTGTCGACCTGAAACACCTCAATGCCATGCTGATTGAATACGTGATCTCGAAAAGTTATGATCCCCCGTCCCGGCTGAGAACTCAGACGTTTCTCAACAACTTCCACCTCAGTGGACAGCGTATCCCCTGGGCGTACTGGTGCTATAAAACTACCATTATCTATACTTAACAACCCAATAAGGCTTTCTCTAAATAATCGCCCAGTCATAGCAGACGAAAATGACATGATTAAATGGCTGGGGCAGATGCGCGTACTGTAAGAGGTTTGTTTTTCCTGACTATCATCCAAGAATAACGGTACGTCATAACCAACTAAGCTACAGAAATTATCTTGGTCTTCATCAGTTATAGTTCGAGTAGCGGTAGAGTAACGCTCCCCCATGACAAAGTCTTCCCAAAACCGTATTGGATCATCCATCTTCTTGAGGCCGCTCACCGGAGCTATCATTAAGCACTGCCACAGCCGAAATTTCGATAAGGGCATCCTTCCTCAAAAGCCCAGAAACCAGGACCCCCGTGGATGATGGGAATTTCCCCTTAAAAATTTCCCGTCGAACGTCAGCGGTGTCTTTGTAATTCTCAGTAGTGGTAATAAAATCTTTAGTTTCAACAATATCTGAACAAGAACCGCCTTCCTTATTGAGTAAAGACTCAAACTTTCGAAATATTTGTCGTGTCTGCTCCACGATATCATCTGGGGCTGTAATGGTACCGGAATCATCAGTCCCGGTAGTCCCTGATAACCAGATTGTATTTCCAACACGTAACGCGGGAACGTAAGTGTATTTGTCCGGCCACTGATCACCGATAAAAACCGGTTTGCGTTTCTTTTTCATCTTAACTTTTCTCTGGCTGCGGCAAAATCCGATAAACATGAAAACCTTTTGCCATGACATCGCCTGTGTGATTTAGCAGACTAGTCTTAAAACGACAGAATGAGCGTTGTTTCTGGTCTTCCCAAACATCTTCAACCTCAAATTCTGGATGCACCGTATCACCAACTTTGACAGGTTTGAGAAATGTTGTTCCCTGTTCAAGCATAGCCAGATGATCAAGCTCCGCCTTCGCATCAGACGCGCCCAGCGCCATCAAACCTGAAAGCAGAAGTCCGTGAGCCACTGGGGCTCCAAACGCTGTATTCCGTGCATACTCAACGTCATAATGGATTGGGTGCACGTCAGCCGTAATGGCAGAAAACATTAAAAAATGTGCATCATTTAAAGTTTTGGACGGCCCAAAAAATCGGCGGCCAACATCTGCTTTAGACAATCCCATCTTGGTCTCTAAACCACCTTTTGTTTTTTCGGGTTCGCAATCCTACAGGAATTATTCGCTGGATCATAATAATGCCTATCCATTTTATAAGGACTACCAACTATCGTAACCGACCACGTATCTTCCGTCTGAGCAGTAAAACTGTGGATTTCAGCAGGTGGGGCCACCATCGAAACATCACCCACCTCAAGTATACGGTCATCTATTATCTCTAATTCTGCGTAACCATTGATACTACCATCGTCCCTACGATCATATACGATATGGTGTAAGCGACCGCTATAAATGGCCAAAGCCTCCCAGGTACCATGGTCATGTGGAGGGATATCCTTACCTTGGGGTAAGTGATCGAAAGTTATAGACATTTCACCATCGTAATATAGATAGCGTGACTCATCGATGTGATTGCCCTCACGCTTTACGCCAATGGCACTTAGATCACTCGCAAGTATTTTTTCGATTGGGTCCCGTATCCCTTCGAGGATATTTTCCGCTTCCCTACCGTGTATTTTAATCTGCGCCTGCACAGCATTGGCAAAGTCACGTATTGTCAAATGATCAACCGCCATAATCTTCACTCCCAATATTCACCCTAATTCCGGAAAGAGGGGTCAATACGATCCATCCATCGCAATAATGCCGGCCAGCGTAATTCACCGGCGTTGCGTCCATTAAGATTAGTTTGTTTCTGAGCATTCTGGCGGACGGCCTCAGAAGGTAGGATATGAATATTATCATCCTCTGAAGTTGCTCCTGCCATGATTTGTGCCTCACAAGATCGCTCCAAATGGTACATAAGCACAAACGCCTCTGAAATCGTCCGGCCACACGTTAGGAGCCCGTGATTACGCAGAATTAATACGTTGTTGTCGCCGAGACTTTTTACCAACCTCTCCCGTTCATCGAGTTCTAAGGAAACACCCTCATAATCGTGGTAACCAATACCGCCGTAAAATCTTAGAGCTTCCTGATGGAGCGGCAACAGGCCACATTTTAGTGTTGAAACAGCAATACCCGCCGGCGTGTGTGTATGGAGAACACACTTGGCATCCGGACGCGCTAAATGAATAGCACTGTGTATGGTGTAGCCAGCCTGGTTAATATTATAGGGACTCTCATCTAGGACATTACCTCCCAGATCAACTTTAACTAAATTACTCGCAGTAACTTCATTATACATTGGGCCGTAAGGATTGAGCAGCACGTTCTCATCTTCACCCGGAACCCTTGCAGAAATATGATTAAGGTTTAGGTGATGCCAACCATATTCCCAAACCATGCGATAACATGCCGCCAGGTTAACCCTGGTATCCCATTCATCTGCGGTGACACGCCCCTGCACGCCGGAGACGTCCACCAATTCGTCATAGGTCTCGCCCATTCTCGTTTTCATTAGCGCTTCCTGAACTTTGATCAATAACAAAAAAGACGCTAGCCTATTTATGCAGAAAGAGGAAATAGTCACTTTCGCATAATTACACTTAAAACTGTCATCCTCTAATTTATAGTTTCGGCAATCTATTGATTTTATAAAAAAGACCCCGCCCAGTTCCCTGAGCGAGGTCTGAATTATACCTGATTGCGGCTTACTTAACCGTCATCTCATAACCGTGAATACGTTTATCAGGTCGAATAGCAATATTTACTCCATTAGCAACACCATAATGAATTTTTTGATGCCACAAGAAATGGGCAGGAACTTCTTCCATGAGGGCATTAATTGCGTCATTCATATATTTTTTTCTCTTTGCAAGATCGAAAGTTGCCCGCTCTTTTTGCAACAAACTATCCACTTTTTTGCTGGAAAATTTTATACGAGGAGCAATACCAGTCTCGAAATATTGAGATAAAGCGGCTGATGGGTCGACCATTCCGCCCCGTCCCATATAAAAGAATGGCACCTTACCCTTCCGGACATTCGACCAAAGTGTAGACCATTCCGGCGTCTTAAGTTTTGCCCTGATCCCCACGGCCTTGAGCATCGGTATCATTGCCTGGGTTACCTGTTTGTCGTTAACATAGCGACCAACCGGAGTATACAATACTACGTCTATACCATTAGGGTACCCTGCCTTTTTAACCAATTCTCTAGCCTTGGCAGGATTATACTCATAAGTTGGCTTGACATTCTTGCTGTAACCAAACTGCAAGGGACCAATAGGGCCGGTTAGTTTGATTGCCTCTCCCTTCAAGACATTCTTGATTAAAGACTCTCTGTCAATCGCATGGGCTACCGCCTTTCGTAAAAGCACATTATCCCAAGGCTTAAATGCCGGGTTCATCAAAAGCATCATTAATTCTACGGATCCCATTTCTTCAATGCGGGCATTTTTTGACTTCCGAACTTTATCGAGGAGGTGAGGTGGGATAAATTGGGCAATTTGTATTTCCCCATTTAACAACGCCGTCACTCTCTGTTCGGGCTCACGCATAATCCGGAATATAACCTCATCGGGCCACTCCTTTTTAACTCCAGGCCATCGGGGATTTTTTTCGATAACCACCGATTCACCGGTTCGCAATCTTTTCAACATATAAGGGCCAAAACCATAATGGTGTTCACGATCGGCTTTTCGAGAACCGTGTTTCTCAAAAAGGGCCTTGCTCGTGATCATTACACGATCAAATACATAACCGAGTAACGGCGCAGTAGGCTTTTTAGTTACAAGTTTTACAGTGTACTTATCCAAAGCCGTTGCAGATTTAATTTTTTTAACATTCTGTCTCTGGCTACTTCTCTTGTCTGTCCCAATACGTTTTATGGAATGGACGACATCTGCGGCGGTCAATTCTGCCTTACCGTCGTGACGTGTAATTCCTTTTTTAAGCTTAAAAATCCATGTATTTGGATCAGGAATCGACCAGCTTTCGGCTAACACCCCGACATCTTTAGCTTTTGTAAAATCCCATGAACCCAAGCAACCATATACCTGACACCAGACTGCATACATTAGAGCAACACTATCTGAGTGAGGATTATAAGCGCCAACTGTTTCGGTTACACCGACGGTAACACGTGTTTTCTTTTGCGCTTGAACTGGAAGGCTTATCATCGTCGCCAAAACCGCTACTCCTGAAAGTGCAGCGATACGTCTTAATATTTTAGACTTAATCATCATGTTCTCCCTACGTTGTTGTCTTCCTTTTAAACCTCTCTGAAGACCTACATATAAATTTAATCACACAAAATTAATGGATACACCCCCAAATTTAGAAAACAATTTTATAGCATGCCATTGCTTGACCATCCCCCATGCGAGCCAGATACTGAGGGTATATTAAAAGTTGGAGTTTTAATGGCTGATCGCGATCCCATAATCATATCTGGCGCAGGACCTGTAGCAATGGTACTTGCGGTAGCTTTATACCAAAATGGTGTACCGTTTATCGCTTTAGAACAGCTGAGCGAGCCTTTCGTAGACCAAAGAGCCGCTTCCCACCATCCGCCAACAGTAGAAATGCTCGACGAACTTGGTCTTGCGAAACACATGATTGCTGAAGGTCTCAAATCTCCAATATATAGGTTCCATGACCGAGTAACCCATGACGTTATAGCGGAATTTGACCTTGGTCTCCTGGCCGATGAGGTAAAATTTCCTTATGTGGTTCAATACGAACAGTATAAGCTTGTTAGAAAGGTTTTAGAGCTGTTTGATAATGACCCCGCTTTTGATGTCAGGTTTTCTTGTACTGTCACCGGGTTCGAACAGTTTGAAGATCACGTAATACTGAAGCTAACACGCGCCGATGGCTCACTTGAAAAAATACGAGGTTCGTTCCTAGTCGGCTGCGATGGGGGACGGTCAACGGTGCGCAAATCTGCTGGCATTGGCTTCGATGGTTTTACCTATCCGGAAAAGTTCATAAAAATCGGCACTTACTTTGACCTCACCGCTTATGATCAACGAATTGCCATTCGAAATTATTTTTCTCACCCAGAGGAGTGGTGTAACTTGTTTCGAGTTAAAGGGGAACCAGATACACCTGATGTATGGCGTTTTGTCGTTCCCATGAGGGTAAACGAAACTGAGGAGGAAGCAAAAGAACCGTCAGCAATGCAAAAAAGGTTGAAACGCTTTTTTCCACGAGAAGCCGATTACGAAATTGCCTATGCTAATGTCTATACAGTAAGCCAATGTGTCGCGTCCACCTTCAACACTGGGCGTGTAGTTCTGGCTGGGGATTCGGCTCACGTAAATAACCCTATCGGAGGCATGGGCCTTAATGGTGGGATTCACGATGCGGTTAATCTCGCCGACAAGCTGATAAAAGTATGGAAGGGTGAGGCTGGGATAGAGTTATTTAACCTATATACGAGGCAGAGACACAAGGCTTCTACCGAGTTTACTCAGGCGCAAACTATCGCTAACAAAAAGCAACTCGAAGAACGTAACCCGGTGATGAGGCAGAAAAGGTTGGATGAAATGAGGGCAACAAGCGAGGACCCTTCAAAAGCTAAAGCTTATATGCGGCGAGCTCAGTTAATTGATAGCGTCAAAGCGGCTGCAGCAGTTACCTGACATCTGGCAAAGGAATATTATATTTTTCGGCCGTCTCAGCCACTTTTTTCCAGACTTTTATTGGCACGGTGTAACCATTTCGTGAGCGTTCCTCGTATATCGCATCACTGCGCTCTCCGGGCATCAAAATTTGGTCAATACCATCCGCGGTAGGCAATGTCTTTACAACGTCAGCAAGTGCTTCGACCTCACCACAGTACTCAACCAAATCGACAAATTGCGCAATATCAACGGCGGCGATTAGCGCGCTTTGATGATGGCGTTGGTTTTCTCCCTTAATCCAGGGCTCAAGAATTGCGCGCCCTGCTAGAAGGCTAGTCATACATTCAAACATCAGCGACAAACCCGATCCCTTTGGACCGCCCAACGGGGTCGGCAGGATAGCTTTTTGCGGGTCAGTAGTAGGATTACCCTCACCATCAAGCGCCCAACCCTCACCAAGTGGTTCATTGTTAACTTTATGTTGTAATAGCTTTCCAACCCCAGCAATCGCCGTTGACAAATCAAGGGATAGAACTTTGCCATTAGCGCGAGGTACCGCCATGGCGATAGGGCTTGTTGAAACACCCCCAGCCTTGGCTCCGTAATAAGCCATGTTAGGTTGTGAAGCACCCATATATAGGGCTGCCATTCCCTTCTGTGCAACTTTCCGGGTGTACATGCCCACCGCACCTGTATGAGTTGTATCCCCAACAACAACCCAACCGACGCTTACCTTTCGCGCTTTTTCTATCACTTTCTCGATTGCCAAGTTAAGAGCTATCTGTCCGTGACTGTGATCTCCATCGATGACAACGGCAGCCGCGGTTTCTTTAATGATTTTCAAATGGGGCCGAGGGTTTACAACACCTTTATCGAGACGCAGCATGTATTGGGGAATTCGCACAAGCCCATGCGACTCTATGCCATACAAATCAGCCCAAACCAATCCTTCCGCTACTAGTAAAGCCTCATCTGGCGGCAAATCCCGTGCCTTGAAAATTTCAATCAAAAGATTTGTAGCGTCTTCTCGCGTTATTTTTACGCCCTCTGGCATAATATACTCCGTGTTTTATCCAATCATTTTGGACCTGTGGACTTAATTCGTCTACCTTACCTTGCATACGCCCCCATTGGGCCCTTATAAACTTGTTAAATAAATTTTAAGGAGTCCACTATGGAAGACAAAGTTAAGTTCCCATCCGGTGAGCTATCCCTATCTGGCGCCCTTCATATTCCTGCCGACAGTGAGGGAAAGAAACTACCTTGTATCATTGTGTTGCATGGCTTTGGCAGTAACAGCAGTAGTAACAATGTTATGGGTCCATGCAGAATGCTAAACGAATGGGGTTACGCCGCATTCCGTTTTGACATGAGGGGGTGTGGAAAAAGCGACGGCGAATTTGGCCGTGTTATATGCCAGGAACAGGTGGAAGATACACAAGCAGCAATGAATTATCTCCAAAGCCGCGTTGAAATAGACGGCAAACGCGTTGGGGTACTTGGCTCATCATTCGGAGCGGCCGTGGCAATCTATACAGGAGGCATTGACGATCGATTTGCCTGCGTAATTTCCTCTGGCGGCTGGGGGCATGGCGAAAGAAAATTCCGAGGGCAGCACCCATCAAAGGAAGGGTGGCTCAAATTTACTAATATGTTGGAACAGGGACGCCGACATAAAGAGAAAACTGGCGAGTCACTTATGGTGGATCGTTATGATATTGTCCCAATACCTGAGCACTTACGAAATAACCTGGCTCAACAATCTGTCATACAGTTTCCAGCCGAAGTTCCACAAAGCATGTACAACTTTTGTGCTGAAGATGTGGTCGGCGACATCGCTCCACGTCCACTTTTACTTCTACATTCTTCTGATGACTCGGTGACGCCTACGGAGCAGTCTGTCGCCCTTTTTCAAAAGGCCGGGCAGCCCAGCGATTTACACCTTTTCGCCGAAACTGATCATTTTATGTTTGCGGAGAACAACACCCGTGTACGCGAAATTGTTAAAAGCTGGCTCGACAGTTTTTTCCCCGTTTAAGGCCTAACTTCACTATGGAAATTACCTCGAATATACGATCACAGCTCACTCCAACTGGGATTTTACGCGTTGGCCTTAACATGGCAAATACATTACTAATTAGTGGGACAAATTCTAAGGGCGAGCCAGACGGTGTAGCACCTGATATGGCTCGGGCGCTTGCAAAAATTTTAGGTACTGACCTATCACTTATTGAGTTCCCAGCACCAGGTGACGTTGCAGATATGAGCGGAAAAAACTGCTGGGATATCGGGATGATAGGCGCCGAACCCGCCCGGGCGAAGGTAATTGATTTTTCTGACTCCTATGTCGAGATTGAGGCTACATATCTTGTGCCTGCCAATTCCTTATTTTCTAAAATCACAGACGTTGACCAAGAGGGAGTACGTATCGCAGTTTCGGGCCGCAGCGCATATGATCTCTTCCTGACACGGCATCTGAAAAATGCAAAACTAATGCGCGCACAAGGTGTAGCAGGTGCAGTCGAGCTCTTTATAAAAGACAAATTAGAAGCTTTAGCCGGATTGCGCCCCGCCTTAATTGTAGAAGCACAGAAATTATCTAATACCAAAATTTTGGATGGTCACTTTACTGCAGTGCAACAAGCCATAGGGCTTCAAAAAGGAAACTCGGAAGCAGCCCAGTTTGTTAACGAGTTTGTTCAAGAATCAAAAAATAACGGTTTAGTAGAGAAGCTGATAGACAAACACGGTGTTACTGGCCGCCTATCAGTTGGATCAACCTAATTACCATTACAGGTTTTTGTATATAACCCATGGTAATAACAAAACTATCGAATTCTTCGTATACTCTAAGCCTAGATACTAGAATTACCCCTAACAACGGTCAGGGGTAATCTTAACAGAGATGATTAGTCTACCGACAGGTTTTCGGCAGAACTTTTGCCATTTTGGCCAGCCTGGAGCTCATAAGAGACCTTCTGCCCTTCATTTAAGCTAGTCAATCCTGCTCTTTCAACAGCAGAGATATGCACGAATACATCCTTAGAACCATCTTCAGGCTCGATAAATCCATACCCTTTTGTAGGGTTAAACCATTTTACAGTACCAGTCGTCATAAGTAATTCCTTTCACGACAAAATTTAATAGAGCAGCCAACTCGGCGCCCCTAGTTAACGTTCATAATGTCGGAGAAGAATCCTGCTAGCCGCAAAAGCGGGGAAGTACGATGGCAACGTCGACGTCAAAACGGACCCGGATCATAAGCGTTTATCCTGAGGATACAAGCTATATCTTGACAAAAATAGGAAGGCAAAGCGCGTGATTAATTGAAACTAATTGACATCCGCAAATATATCATCCAAGGGTGGCTGTGAATTTAGAAAACCTTCCTCTACTAAATAACGAGTGAAAATCTCTAATTGACCGCGATTACAATCAAGACCATATGGCCATGGATCCTCGCCAAAAATAGTGTTCATTTCGTTTAACTCGTCATGGATCCATGGTGCCATTGATGTCAACGCACCAGTGTATTTGAGAATTTCCAAAGCTCGAGACTTGGAGGCATCAAACGCATTGAAAAGGCTTTTGCTTACCCAGGGACTCTCGTTATAAACAGCATCCCGGATCACCAACGTATGCATAATCGGAAAAATCCCAGTCGTAACAAAATAGTCTTTTTCTACCTCACGATAGTTGGGTATCAGCCTGACTACATATTCAGATGTCATAGAACTGGTGGGCTGACGAGCAGCAATGATTGCATCTATTTCACCGCTTTCAAGTGCCTCGCTCAATGTGTGGGCGGATTCTAGTTCATTAATATTAACCGCCTGATTCGGCCGAACGTCACTCGTAGCCGGTTTTCGTGGCTCATTTACTCCCCCCTCAACCCATTCTATAAAACTGGTATCCACATCGTATTGATCACGCAAAATACCGCGTATCCAAATACCGGCTGACTGACGGTATTCTTGAATCCCTATACGTTTTCCCTCTAGATCTTTGGGCCCAGTGATACCGGCATTGATATTTTTAAAAATATTTCCGTGACGAAAGACGCGGGAGGGAAAGATAGGAATTGCCGTGAAAGGAAACGGTTCTCCTCCCTCCAACGCCCTTACACGCTTGACTATATAAAGGGCAAGGGACATTTCTGACACATCCCATGCTTCCCTCTCCGCCATTTCAATAAAAATACCGTGTACGGGAATTTGCGTATGATATTTGAGAACAATACCTTCTGGCTTTATTTCACCAACTCTTAGGGGTGTTATTCTGTCATAGGGCCCAGTCGCTATGGTTAGAGAAATGTCTGACATCTTTCCTGCACCAGTCCTACACCGCTAACGTTTCAGCGGGGAGCGGATCAACACCGACAACCGTGGTCCGCCGCAAGAGCCGGCGCTCACCTTCAGAAAAATCTGTCCTCGCGTGATTGAGACAACGATTATCCCAAATTACAAAATCTCCAGGCGTCCAAACATGTTCGTAGACAAATTCTGATTTCTCGGTATGACTCAACAACTTGGATAAAATTTCTTCACTTTCTTCATCTGACAGTTCCACAATTTTATGGGTCATCAGCCGGCTAACATAAAGAGCAGTGCGATGGGTTTCCTCATGCGCAATAAAAATTGGATGTTGTCTCACACCACTAAGCGATCGATTTGGCAAATTAGCGCCATTATTGGCATAATATAAATGCTCCGCGTGACACCCTCGAAGTTTAATTTTCAATGCTTTTGGCAAATCTTCGAAGGCCTTATACATATTAGCAAACTGGGTGTTACCCCCAACTGACGGCACCTCAATCGCATATAGCAGGGTGTACCGGAAAGGACGCTTTGCAAATGCCCCATCAGAATGAAACATCATCTCACCATCAGGCAAAGACCCGATCGGTTTTCCATCTTCTCGAATATTGCTAATTAACATGGTGCCGGGGTGACGAACACGATCACTTTCTGGCGCTGAGGTTTTCCGTACCCGCCGACCAAGCTCACCGAACCACTGAGTAAAGCAAACCTGGTTCTCCTCACTTAAATCTTGTTCAGGAAAAACAAGTACCTGGTATTCAAGCCAGGCCTTATGTATCTCCTCGTACTGGATTTCTTCGAGCTTTTTGCTTAAATCGACGTCGGTCACACGGGCACCAACCGCATCTGAAATTGGTTCTATATGCATTTATTAAACCTAATTCCTATCCCTTTGACCCGACATCAAAAGTGGCGGCCTCAGGATCTTTACCGACTACTGTCGTCCGACGAAGTAAGCGTCGTTCACCTTTTGAAAAGTCAGTTCGCGCGTGGTTTAAACAACGATTGTCCCAGATTACGAAGTCGCCTGGTTCCCAAACGTGTTCATAAACAAACTCTTCTCGTTCAGATATTTCAAAAATTTTCTGCAACACTTCATCACTTTCGCCCATGGATAACTCATCTATCCGAGTGGTAATCAAACGGCTCGCATACAGCGCCGTCCTTCCTGTCTCCTCATGTTTTATATATAATGGGTGGATCCTGCTACCGGTAAGGGATTCAGATGGTTTATCCTTTTGTACACTGCCCGCATAGTAAACTTGCTCCGCGTGATAAGTTGCAAATCGTGACTTAAATTCCTCCGGCAAGGCGTCATATGCCTTATACATATTGGCAAATTTGGTATTGCCACCAACTGTTGGCACTTCAATGGCATATAGTAGCGTATACCGGAAGGGTCTTTTGGCGTACGCACCATCTGAGTGAAACATCATTTCGCCATCCGGAAGTGAACCAATGGGTTGACCATCTTTTCTAATATTGCTGATCAGCATAATCCCTGGGTGCGACACACGATCACCTTCTGCTGTTGGCACCTTACGATTGCGGCCTCCCAGCTCCCCGAATTTTGCAGTGAAACGGACTTGATCTTCTTCCTCAAGCTCCTGATCAGGAAAAATAAGTACTTGATAGTCCAGCCATGCCTGATGAACTGCCCTGAAAATATTATCCGACATCTCATCGCGAAGGTCGATATTAGTTATCTTTGCGCCAACAGCTTCGGAGACAGGATCGATAGTGATACTCATCCCAAACCCTTACGCTGCCACTTCAACGAGACCGCGACTTGGGCGTCTGCCTTGAATAACATTTCGCCTGAGCAAACGCCGTTCACTGGTTGGAAAGTCTGTTCGCGCATGGTTTAAACAGCGATTGTCCCACATCACTAAATCACCTAACGACCATTCATGCTCATAAACAAATTCTGGCTTTTCTGAATGATCAAAAAGAAAATTTAATACTTCGTCACTTTCCTCTTGGGACAATTCGTTGATACGTAACGTCAATAACCGACTAATAAATAACGCTGTGCGGCCACTTTCATTGTGTTCAATAAAAACAGGGTGGGAAAACTCACCATTTAAATCTCCAATTGGCTGACCACGTTGCACAGTACCGGAGTAATAACCATGATGTGCTGTACAATCAGCAAGCTTAAGCTTCATGTCATCTGACAGGGTCTCGTATGCTGCATACATATTTGCGAAGAGTGTATTACCCCCAGTCTTCGGAAGCTCAAGTGCAAACAACATAGTGTAGTTATAGGGGTGTTCATCATAAGCGCCATCGGTGTGAAACATCATTTCGCCATCCGGAAGTGAACCAATAGGTTTTCCATTCTCCCGAATATTACTCACCAGCATTATAGATTTGTCAGCAGTATCTTTTTCCGCACGCCTCTCATAGCGTTCTCTCTTGGGAAATTCGCCCCAGGTTCGTGCGAAATTAACTTGTTCTTCTTGTTTTAAGTTTTGATTAGGGATGACCAACACCTGATAATCTAGCCAAGCTTCATGAAGCTTGGCATGAACATCCGATTCAAGAGGGCAAGAAAGATCGAGACCGGTTACACGCGCACCTAAATTATCCGTCAGCTTCTCAATTTTCATGCTCAACACCTCCTTAGCTTTGTTAAATCCCTCTCATATTCGCCGCTTTTGGACATCTACCCTGCACTGTCGTTCGCCTTAATAGGCGTCGTTCACCAGCTGAAAAGTCTGTCCTTGCATGATTAAGGCAACGATTATCCCAAATCACAAAATCACCCTTTGTCCATTTGTGCTCATAAATAAATTCTTTGCGTTCGGCATGATCTAACAATTGATCGAGAATGTCATTACCCTCCACTTCAGGCAAGCCGAGTAGAGAGGTAGTCAACAAACGACTTACATAAAGTACTGGTTTCCCTGTTTCTTCGTGTGCGGTAAAGACCGGGTGAGCATACTTGTCTGAAACAAGGCCAATTCCGAGAGATTTGAGAATTTCTGGCGTCACATGGCGGCCAGCATAATAACCGTGCTGGGCTTTAATACGGGATAATCTCTTTTTTAAATTTTTTGGTAGTGTTTCAAACGCTTTGTAGAGATTGGCAAATAAAGTGTTACCACCAGATTGGGGAACCTCTAAGGCGTAAAGCATAGTATATCGATAAGGGTGTTCGTCGTACTGGCCATCAGAGTGGAACATCATGTCGCCATCCGGTAGAGAGCCGATTGGTTCACCGTTTTCGCGAATATTACTTATAAGCATAATTGATTCATGTCCGCGCCGGCCTTCCTCTCGACGTCCGGCATAGCGCTTGCGGAGTGGCATATCCCCCCAGTATTTCGTGAAAGTTATTTGATCAGCTTCGTCCATGTTTTGATCAGGAAAAATCAATACCTGATGCTCCAGCCACGCTTGGTGTATCGCATGGTATTGAGCAGCATTAAGTCCGGCATCAATATTTACGCCAGTAATTCTTGCGCCCGTGGGGGCATCAAGCGGTTCTACTTTTATATAATCAGAATTACTCATAGATCGGAGTATAAGCAAAATTGGTTATTCTTCAAAGTTTCCCGAGGCGCCTTGCATGTGAGTAACTGCACAAATAGGATGCGAGCATGAAGAAACAAATAAAAACAGGGTAATAATTCAATGGCAGTGGATCGACCAAATCGTAATTCAATCCTTATTTTAGGGCCCGACGAAATCAAGGGTCTTATTAATATGGAAGAGGCTGTCGCTGCTATCGCCCAAGGTTACAAAGAAGCAGACGACTTTCCGATTGGTAATGCACCAAGACGGCGCGTCCATTCGCCTGAGGGTGTAAGAGTGTCTAACTTTCCAGGCGGAATCCCTGGTCTCGGTGTCATAGGCTCGTTAACTAGGGGCGAAATGGTGAGCCACAAAGGAAATAACCAGTCATACCCTTACCGCGAGCACCCTGTGTATCTACTTTGGAATTCAGAAACCGCCAAGCTTGACGGTATGATGATGGGAGAGATTTTCGATCATCGTACCGGTTTTACTAGCATCATGGCATTCCGAACTGGTGCGACGACGGGCGTAGGCGTAGATGCCTTGGCAAGGAAAGACGCAAAGGTTTTCGGCCTTTTTGGCTCTGGTGGTCAAGCAGTTAATAAAATCTTAGCAATCGATGCAGTACGCGATATTGAAAAGGTCAAGGTTTATAGCCGAAACGCTGAAAACCGAGCTGCCTTCTGCGATAAGATGGCACCACTCATTGAAAAGGAAGTCATACCTGTAGAAACACCGGAAGAGGTAATTAAAAACTCTGATGTAGTCATTTCCGCAACCGATTCAAATGTTCCGGTCTTTGATGGCTCGCTATTAGAGCCAGGACAGCATGTGGTAACAGTAGTTGGGTCTAATAGTGCTCTGGTGGAAGGTGGGTGGCTTAAAAGCGGAAGACGCGAAAATGATGATGAGACAGTGAAACGAGCCGACGTAATCGTCGTAAACCACGTCGAGTCAGTTACCATGGAAAAACAAGCCGGGCTTTATGATCCAATCCAGCAGGGCATCATTACCGAAGATGAGGTGCATTCTTTAGGGTCGGTGCTCACAGGCGGAAATCCGGGCCGAACATCTGATGACCAGATTACATATCACTTTAATAACAACGGTACGGCCGCCGCCGATATGGCTTTGGCAAAAATTGTATTTGACCGCGCCAAGGAAGAAGGCCGCGGCACAGAGATGGATATTCCAATTCCTGGTACCCAGTAAAATACTGCCGGATATCACGGGTTATAAAATCAACACGTCCTCTTTTTGCAAGAATATTCATAAATGGTTGAATTTCTTCCAACCCTCTACAGTTCATTCGAAAATCTTACTTGGTGGATGATTACGCTAGTTGCGCTGGCTCATGCCGGTGGTTGTTTTATTCGTGGTGCCTATGGGTTTGGTTCAAATATGCCAATCGTTGTTGCGACAACATTTATTATTGGCCCCCACCACGCAATCTTACTGGCCTTGATGACAACAATTATAGGACAACTACACCTTATGCCAGCTGGCTTCAAAACAGCTGACTGGCAAGTCACTAAAACATTAATAGTGGGTATGATTATAGGAACATTGTTCGGAACCTGGGTCTTTACTTTCCTCCCCGGATCTACCCTGCAGATAATCTTGGGATTTTTAATTGTCGGCATCATATTAATAGACACCTTTAAATTTGTTGAAAAAGTAACCAGACATTTGGATATCCGTTCGCTCAAGATAACGGGTAGTTTCTCATTTATAAGTGGCACGATGGGGGGCTTAAGTGGCGCGGGTGCTTTTTATTTTTTGGTTGTTTACCTCAAACACGCATGCCGGACCCCCGAAGGTTTACGCGGGACCAACGTTATGCTCGCCACAATAACAATGTTTATGCGAGTGTTAGCCCTAACTACAGCAGGACTTATCACACCAAAATTAATTTGCGAGGGTTTATTGCTCTCTCCAGTTGTTTTGTTAGCAACATGGCTGGGGGCACATGCTTTTAAAGTTTCAAGTCCTCAACGGTTTTACTTTACCCTACAGGTCTTACTTCTTGGAGGCGCTGCGGTACTAGTTGTTAAGGGTATTCGCCAGGTGATTGGTACTTAGGAAGCACCTGACCAACCTTCACAAGGTTATTTATTAACCACATGGGGTCAATAAGGCCTAGTGTCACCTTCAATTGTCGTGCGAAGCATTAGGCGCCTTTCACCATCCGGAAAATCTGTGCGAGCATGAGAAGAACAACGGTTATCCCACAGTAGCACGTCACCAACCTTCCACTTGTGTTCGTAAACAAACTCCGGCTTCTCGGAATGATCAAATAATTCTGCTAACAGTCGATCACTATCCTCAACATTTATACCTACAACCTCCTCCGTCATAAGCCGATTTACATAAATCGCTTTCTTTCCCGTTTCTTCATGGGTCCGGAAAACGGGATGTTCAGACTTTGAAAAAGCAACGGTACCCTTATCGTCACCCTTTTGAGTAGAACCGTAATTATAATGATGTTTAGCGGTTCGGCCTTCGAGTGGTAGTCGTATATTGTCCGGTAAGGTCTCATAAGCAGCATAACCGCTTGCGAAAAGTGTGTGGCCGCCATGGCTAGGTATTTCGACAGAGTAAAGCATCGTACCCTTATGAGGCACCTCGGCATGCAACATATCATGGTGAAACATCATTTCACCGTCTGGCAGCGCGCCGATTGGTTCACCGTTTTCTCTTATATTTGAAATTAACATGACATTGGGGAGTAACTTATCATATCCAATCGGATATTCATTAGCCGGTCTCGCAAGATAACCTACTTCCCCAAAGAACTCGGTCGCTCCCAGCTGTGCTTCTTGTGTTAACTCCTGACCTCGAAACAATAATACAATATGTTCCAACCAGGCTTCCTTGAGAGCAGCCATAGTTTCGGTACTTTGTTCCTCATTTAGATCAATACCCTTCACCTCCGCCCCAATATGGGGTGTTAACTTGGTGACTTTGAATGGAAGATGTTTTTTTGACATCATTGAGCCTGCTAGTTCGGTTGACGAACCATTTCAAGTATCTTGGCGATAGCGTCATCACCTTTACCCATCGGATCAACCCTTTGGAATTTCTTTCGTGCCTCCGCGCGCCAGGTGGGTGGTTTGGTTGCATCTATTCCCATTTTACCGCCGATCCGCATTACCGTGTATTCGTCCCCTACCTCCGGGATCACGGCGTCTAGAGGATGTAACCGGGAATTTTTCGCAATTTTAACATGTTGTGCCGGGTCAACGCGCGTCGTCATTGCCCAAAGTACGTCTTCAGCATTATAGATATCAACATCCTCATCTACCGCTATCACTGTCTTAACGTGAAGGTTAGGACCTGAAAGTGCAGCCATCAACATATCGTTAACCTGCCCGTCCCATTTCGCTTCCACTTGAACGATCATCAAGAACTGTGAGGCCCAGGGTGGCACGAACACATCAATAACGTTTGTATTCCCCTGGGTGTCCCGTAGTCGATTGTAATATGTTGCCTCCATCGGCAAGGTTATTAGTGGTTGATGATCGGTAAACCAAGTCGCCTGCATGTGTCGGAAAATAGGATCCTTCCGATGCGTAATAGCTGAGCATGTAAAAACAGGGGCTGGTCCTTCTGCACCGAAGCCAAAATTTGTAAATTCCCCAAACGGTCCTTCCATCATACGCTCTGTCGGATGGACTGTACCCTCAATTACCACCTCCGCATGAGCTGGCACCTCGAGATCTATCGTCTCACATTTAATCATCTCGATATCTTCGCCGAGCACACCCGCCGCATATTCCAGTTCGTCAAAATCTTTATGGATACCTGACCAGTTGGACATAATTTCGTAAACTGGGTGTAGTCCTATCGCGAACGCCATTGGCATTGGCTCATCCCGTTCCACATATTTAAGATAATGCTGGTAATTGTGCCGCGCAGCCATCCAAAAGGGTGCCTTATGAGGATCATCTGTAAGCTGCACACGCAGTATCGACTCGTTGCGGATGCCTGTTTCTGGATCACGGGTAATGGTAACACCTGAACCTAAATAACGCCCCGCATCGCCGTGACTATGGATTGGGATCGGTAAATCTCGAAGATCCGCATCTTTACCAAGAAGCTTGACCTCTTTGACCGGCCCGTCTTCAACCATTACGGAATTGCCACTGCCAGCCGCCATCTGCTTAGCAAGATGTGGGCAAACCTCATCATCATTTTCTAAGCCCAGTGCTGTAGCCTGCCCCTTTCGGTCCTTAATCAGGATATCCGTTAAGCGCCACCCCTCAAAACCCTCCAAATTATGAAACATCAGTGGATGCCGGCTCTCAGAACACAAGTAACCCACCTGATTGATAGGGTCGACTGGATCGTGAATATTAAGAATGCGATTATCAATATTTTCCAAAAATGATCTAAGTGTATGCGGCATTTAGTTACTCTCCCTCTAATAGATATCAGATTGAGCAACCAAAGCCTTCCTGTCAACGTTGGGTTCTTGAAGGGGTAGGGGTTTTCGGCGTCGAGACTTCAGTGTACACAGAACCTATGAAAATATGAGTTCTAGCCGAACTGAATATAAAGGGTAAAAGGATGAGTAACGGTAAAAGTTATGACTACATAATTGTAGGAGCGGGTTCTGCAGGGTGCGTTTTGGCGGGCCGGCTAAGCGAAGACCCATCGGTTAATGTCCTGATACTCGAGGCCGGTGGTAGCGATAAGGATCCCCTTATCCAAATTCCACTAGGCATGGGCAAAATGCATGAATATCGTATGCACGATTGGGGTTTTGACGCGGAAGCGGAAGACAGCGTCCACGGGCGAGAGATAGAAGCCATGCGGGGCAAGGTCATCGGCGGCTCCAGTTCAATTAACGTCATGGCTTATGTCCGCGGTCATCGCGGCGACTACGACCGCTGGGCACAAAAAGGTGCCAAGGGTTGGTCCTATGTTGAAATCTTGCCCTATATGCGAAGATGTGAGGATTGGGAGGGAGAGGAGAATTCATATCGCGGCAAGGGCGGTCCGATACGTACTCAGTGGGCAAAAAATAGCGACCCCCTGCTCGAAGACTGGAAAAAAGCTTGCATAGATGCTGGGTATAAACTCACCGATGATTACAATGGCGGCAACGGCGAAGGTATAGGAACTTCACAATCAACGCAGCGGGGCGGGGAACGCTGCTCCGCTGCAGTCGCCTATCTTCACCCCGCCAAATCTCGACATAACCTAACAATCGAAAAAAATGCCTACGCTACAAAAATATTAATGGAGGGCAACAAGGCGGCAGGTGTGGAGTATTCCCAAAAAGGAAACATCGTACGGGCAACTGCGGAGCGTGAGGTGTTACTATCTGGAGGGGTTTTTGGTTCTCCACAACTCTTGATGCTGTCAGGTATCGGGCCCGCTGACCACCTCAAAGATGTCGGTATAGAGCCAATTATCGACCTCAAAGGTGTCGGCAAAAATCTGCAGGATCATATGGCGTGCCTTGTACATTATACGCGGCCAAACGCTGGCAAGTTTCGAGATCTAATGAGATTTGATCGAATGGCTTTGGCTATGTTGCAGGCTTATTTCTTTAAAAATGGTCCCGCAACTGTCCTTCCGGGTGGCTTGCATGGCTTTATAAAAACTCGCCCGGAGCTGGCTGTCCCAGACATGCAATTAATGTTCCGTGGTGCGGCACCCGGAGCCCATTTGTGGTTCCCCGGCATCAAGAAATCCTACACCGACGGTTTTGGTATGCGACCAGTATTATTACACCCCGAAAGCCGCGGTGAAGTCCTGCTGCGATCAGCAAACCCGAAAGACAAGCCTCGTATAATACAAAACTTTTTCTCCAGTCCCAATGATATTTCTGTCCTCCGTGAAGGTGTCAAACGGATTCGCGATATCATAAATCAGCCCGCACTGGATCAGTGGCGTGGTGTCGAAGTTGCCCCGGGCCAGGATGTTCAGACTGATGAGGAGATCGATAGCTGGATCCGTGAGACGACAGTCACTGCCCATCATCCATCTTGCACATGTCAGATGGGCACCAACGAAGATGCGGTACTTGATCCAGAACTAAAGGTGCGTGGGGTTGAAAGTCTTCGTGTTGTGGATGCTGCATCGATGCCAGACCTGGTATCCGGTAACATTAACGCAGCCGTTTTAATGATTGCGGAAAAAGCCTCTGATATGATTAAGGGCGTCGACCCTTTGCCTGCTATGGACGTCGCTTAACCTTCATCGTTTAACCAATTGGTGTGAAACGATCCGTCTTGATCAATTCGGCGATAGGTATGTGACCCGAAGTAATCTCGTTGTGCCTGTGTTAGGGCAGTCCACAAGTGGTTCGGTCTGAATGCATCAGCATATGTAATAGCCGATGCCATCGTCGGAATTGACAGACCGGCCCCGATAGCGCCGGAAACAGTGCGACGACACCCGCCTAATGCGCTTACAAAAATGTTCGTTATTTCCGGGCAACCAAATAAATGAATTAACTCGGGGTTCGCAATATAACTTTTGGTAATGTTCTGTAGAAGTTGGGACCGGATAATGCAGCCACGCTGCCAGACCCGAGCAATTCCGGCTTCGCGATGAGGCCAGCCATATTTATTTGCACCAGCAGAGAGAACGGCAAAGCCTTGAGCAAAACAACACCAAAACGCGGCCAACAAACTATCACGGATTTCATCGACGGTTAAATCTAAGCTGGCCATAATTTCCGGCTTAAAATTTTCTATTGCCCTTCGAGTTTCCTTCCCCCCTGAAAGGCTGCGCGCGGCAACCGCCTCTGAAATAGTCGGCACGGGAATACCAAGTGCCATAGCTTCGGCGACCATCCAACGGCCGGTGCCTGTTTGATCGGCAGCATCGTCGATGTGCTCTATTAAATGTGATCCGGTTGAGCCATCTTTTTTATGTAAAATATCTGAAGTAATCCCAATTAAAAAGGAACGTAACATTCCGTCCTGCCAGCTACGAAATATAGACCCACAGTCCGCATGGCTGAGACCTAACCCTTCGTGAAGTAAATGATACGCTTCGCCAATAGCCTGCATCATGCCATATTCGATGCCGTTATGGACCATCTTAACAAAATGTCCGGCACCACCGGCCCCAAAGTATTCGCAATATACTTGCCCATTTTGCTTAGCGGCAATTGCCTCCAAAATTTCTCGAATGGCAGCGAATCCCTTCTTTGATCCTCCAGCCATAACCGAGGCACCGGATCGCGCACCCTCTTCACCACCTGAAATCCCAACACCATGATAGCCTATGCCAATCTCTTTCAAAGCAGCTTCACGGCGTTCCGTATCGACATAATGCGAATTGCCACCATCGATAATAATGTCGCCTTGTTCTAGATGAGGGGTTAGCTGACTAATCACTTTATCTACCGCACTCCCCGCGGTTACCATCAGCATTACTCTGCGTGGAGATTTTAAATTAGCAACTACTGAACCAAAATCATCAGCCAGCTTGGTGCCAGCTGGCAGCAGGACATTGCCAGAGGAAAGAGGCTCCAATACATGAACTTCAAAATGACTTCTAGCAAGGGTCTCGGCAAGGGTCGAGCCCATAGTGCCCAGTCCAATCATTGCGATTTTTTTATTTTCTATCTTTTCCACAAAGTGAGGCTACGAAGGCAGATGCCGGCTGTCCAGTACCATAATAACTTTGTGATAAATGGGGTAGCACAACCGCTTCTCTATGTGCACAATACCCATCAACTTATATCAATTGATTGCCTTAAACGGCGGAGATTGAATCTGATGAAATTTTCCCTTTTTATGATGCCTTGTCATCATCCCAAGGAAAACCCTGCTCTCGCCTTCCAGCGGGACATCGGCCTCATTCATTTAGCCGACAAGCTGGGGTTTGATGAGGCTTATATCGGCGAACATCACTCTGGCGGCTGGGAGACCATGCCAGCACCGGAGATGGCATTATCCATGGCAGCGGCAAAGGCACACCGCATACGGTTGGGAACATCGGTATTTAGCGCCCCCTTCCACCACCCATTTTATCTCGCAGAAAGAATGGCGTTTCTTGATCATCTGACGCACGGCCGAGCTATTCTCGGGGTAGGCCCCTGCAGCCTGGTAACCGATAAAATGTTATTCAACATGGAAGAGGGCGCACTGGTGCCAATGTTACATGAAGCGGTAGACGTTATTGTGCGCCTTTTGGAAGCTGACGGCCCGATTACCCATCACGGTGAATTTTGGCAATTTGAAGACATGCAACTGCAATTAAAGTCCTTCCAACAGCCACGCTTGCCGCTGGCAATGCCATCTGCAGCGACACCTGCCAACCTAGAGATGATCGGACGGAATAATATGATTTGGCTGTCGCCAACTGGTAAAAATAGACCGGATGCACGAAAAAACTGGGAAATTGTCGAAAAAGGTGCCCGTGACGCCGGTAAGATTGCTAATCGTGATAACTGGCGTATAGCAACGTATATGTATTTAGCGGAAACAGCAGATCAGGCATGGGACGAGGTCCGGGACGGCATTATGCGAGAAGCCGAATATTTTTCAGCCATCGGACTTCGAGGTCATTATGCGGAGTATGAGGGACAACCCTTTTCTGAATTTACGCCGGAAAGTTGTGCCGATCGTCGCGACTGGGTCATCGGAACGCCGGATGATGCAGTGGCTTGGTTAGAGGCCAAATTACACGAAACTGGCGGCTTTGGTGGTATGTTACTGCACAGTCCTGAATGGACTGATCGATTTAAATGGGAACGCTCGATGGAAATGTTTGCGCGCTACGTTATTCCGCAATTCCAAGGCCACAACGCTACGTTCAATAACGAATGGGAAATTATTCAAGCCAAAACAAAAGACGGAAAAATATCTCGTGATACGGGAGGACGTTCCAGCAACCTGACTATGGCCGAGCCAAACCAACCTAAATTAAGCCAACCTAAATTGGTGGTTCGTAAATAAAAAACACCCGTGCATTTGTATAGAGGGGAGATTACGCAACAAAAAAGAATACATTTAAACCACTAAAAATAATATGGCTATAGGCCAAACTTCGCGAACAATAGGGAGAAAATTATGATGAGGTTCAACAAATATATGCACGGCCTGATTCCGGCGATGTGTGCATTATCTGTCTTTTTATCAGCAGCAAAAGCCGACCCTGTGGCTAATTTTTATAAAGGAAAAACAGTAACCTTGGTTATCGCATTTGGTGCCGGTGGAATGTACGGCTTAAATGGGCGAATAATGTCGCGACATATTGGTAAATATATCCCCGGTACACCAAATATCATTGTCCAACATAAATCAGGTGCCGGTGGCAGTAAGGCTGCAAACTACATGTACTCTGCAGCGCCAAAAGATGGTAGCTACATGGCAGAGTTATCTAAGGACACGGCGGTAGCTCAGGTTCTTAGACCAAAGAAACTAAAATATAATGCAGCAAACTTTAACTACCTGGGTCGGATGATGCCCTACTCAGCGGTTTTTATGATTTGGCACAAACGCGGAATCAGAAAGTGGCAAGATGCGACTAAGAAAGAGGTGATTTTGGCAAATTCTGGTGTGTCTTCTCATTCATACCTAGAAGGTGCTGCCCTTATGAAATGGGCAGGAATGAAGCTCAAACTCGTCAAAGGCTATCGCGGTGCAGCCAATATGTATAAGGCCATGGAAAGCGGAGAGGTACACGCTCGAATTGGTGCGTGGTTCAGCTTGAAAGCGAAAAAACCGCAGTGGCTGAAAGACAAAAAAGTGGATATCATTCTACAAACTGGTCTCAAGAAAGCACCAGACCTGCCCCACATCCCGCTTCTGATCGATTTTGCCCGCAACGAAGAAGAACGAAAAATGGCAACATTGCTTGAGCTCGGGTCACCAGTTGGCTGGGGTCTTTCGGTGCCTCCCGGGGTCCCGCAGGCAAGGATCAAGGCATTGCGAACTGCTTTCAGCAAAATGCTTAAAGATAAGGCCTTCATAAAGGATGCATACAACAAAAATAGTATGGTCGATGGAGCCAGCGGTGAATTTGTTCAAAATGCCGTTAATAGGGCCCTATCAGCGGACCCCAGTCTAGTTAAAAAGATCCGCGCCTTGGCAGGCTTTAAATAAATTTGTTCATAAACTAATAAACGGGCGCTGCTTAGCGCCCGTTTTTTCTCGGCTGTTGATTAGTTCAAAGATTTATAATTTGCATACCGCTCACTGTAGTTGATCTTAAAAATCTCTGCAGCATTCTCAGCCAAAATTTTTCTTTTTTGCTGTTCGTCCAAAAACGGTAGGTCATAAATCACGCTGGGTACGTCCATGTCCCAATGCGGATAATCTGACGCATATAAAAGTGTATTTTCAGCATCAATTATTTCAAAAGTATGTTCCAGCTGCTCAGGGTGCATCGCCTCGCAAGGCTGGGAGCTGTAATACATATCTTTCATGTATTCTGAAGGCAGCTTTTTAAGCCCTGCAGCCTCGGAAGTCCGCATCATGTACTCATGGTCGAGCCGCTGCATTAAGAATGGTATCCAGGCCAAACCGCCCTCAGCCCAAATTACGTTAAGTTTCGGAAAGCGTTCATTTAACCCGTTGGTGACCCAGTTTGCGATATGAACCATTACATACCAGGGGAATGAAAGGGAATGAACAGCAATAAACCGACTAGAATGACGTAGGTGTGACCCGCTCCAATTTGTTCCTGAATGAAAAGAAAGCGGTTTGCCAATTTCTTCCATCAAAGAATAGCATTTCATTAAATCATCAGAATGCACTGCAGTGTCACGCACTGACGCTACGCAAAAGCCTGCAACGCCCTTATGATCACCAAATTCCTCGATAATTTCATACGCACCACGATGGTGGTTAAAAGGCAGACATATAAGTGCCTTAATTCTTGGTGAATTTGGTAGCACCGTCTCAACAAGCCAACGGTTATAGGCTTTTGCTAACCGGAATTCTATCTCAGCTTCAGGATGCAGACCTAACCCCAACATGGGGCCCGGGAACAAGCATGTATAGTCAACGCCCATTGCATCCATCCAACGATGAGTGATATGGGCGTGACGATGTTGTCCATCACCCGGGGTTAACTCCGTACGCCGCAATGGATAACGCGTAATTCTTCCACCACGATCTTGGTATCCGATACGCCCTCCCCCGAAAATACCGGCGGGCTTTCCGCGGGCTTTTTCACTTTCCGCGAGCTGTTTAATAACAGGGTCATCCAAAAACTCAATGATTTCGGCCGCTGACTCGCTTTCGTAGTGATGAGAATCACAATCAATAATGGGGAATGTATCAAATTTTCTCGCATCCCGTTGGCGGGCGGCATTCTTTAAAAGTTTACTCGTATCCATCGACTCGACACTCATCGAGTAGAACTTATCGCTACTGGGTAGTTCCATATCCCCCTCCCTTAGAGGTACAAACCGGACATCATCTTATTCTATCTTAGGCTATTCTGTCATCTGGAAGATGAGGAAATGCACTATGCTCATGCGGCAGTCTGACAGGCATCGCCGGGCCAACATAAGATGGGTCAAGCTGATCGAGATTTGTGACCCCGAGAAGACCCATGGTTCTCTCAATTTCGATTTCAAGCATTTCGAGGCATTTAACAAGCCCCTCTGCGTCACCCGCCCCGAGGGCCCACGCTTGTAGACGGCCAATCGCAACCGCGTCCGCACCAAGCGCGATGGCTTTGAGCATATCTCCAGCACGCGTGAAGCCACCATCAATGATAACTTGACACTTGCCATCCACCGCTTCCACGATCTCGGGTAGCGTATCAATATTTCCATAAACATGGTCAAGCTGACGCCCACCATGGTTAGAAATGTAAACGCAATCCACCTTATGTTCGACGGCAATTGCGGCATCTTCAGCGGTCATAATGCCTTTGACCACAAACGGTACATCGCCAATGGTATCTTGAACTAGCTTTACGGTGTCCCATGTGATCCCCTTTTGAAAATCCCGTTCCGGGACATTGCGCAGTGCCAGCTGCGTTGGGCTCAAACGTTCACGATTTCCGTAGAATGAGGAGTCCACAGTGAGGGTAATGGACTTATACCCAGCATCAATGGCCCGCCTCGCCAACGCCTTAATCCAATCGTCGTCGCCACGCACATAGATCTGGAAGGATTTAGGATGAGGGCTATTGGCTGCAATTTCTTCGAGGCTTGGTTGCGTTACCGTGCTGATAAAATTAATCGTGCCAAATTCTTCTGCGGCGGTATCAACATCCTTAGCACCGTTTGGCGTCCATTTATGAATGCTACCCATCGGCGCCATTAAGACCGGAATACGGATTTTATCGCCAAGAAATTTCATACTGGTATCGATTTCTCGAACATCGCGACACACACGTGGACGAAAGGCCAGGCTATCAATTGACATCCGGTTCCGACGCAGACTGGTCTCAGTTTCCGCGGCACCGTTAATATAATCCCAGTTATCCTGGCTCAAATTTCTGCGGGCCATTAGTAACATTTCATGTACATTATTGAAATTAACGGTCATGGCATAAGCCTCCAAAGATATTAGTCAAATTAGTAGTTATAATTAATTTTAGTGAGTTTTTAGGCTTGGTCTACTGCAGCCAAAAGATTCTTCAGTATGGAACATCTCCAGCGATCGATGTCCGATGTAATTTCCGGACATCATGAGGCTTTAATCCCCCACATGCGAGGTGAATAGTGGCGCTGTTATCCCAAAATACAAGATCTCCAGTTTTCCATTTATGTCGGAACATAAAGTCTGGTTTTTTTTGATGGTCAAATAATTCATTTAAGAGCGGCTGGCCTTCAGCGTCATCAACACCTTCAATAGCAACCGTGAAACGCGGTGAAACATAGAGAGACTTTCTTCCCGTCACCGGATGTGTACGAACCATGGGATGAATGGAGTCGGGAACCTTGATATCGTAATAAGCGTTGACATCACGATCAAAATTTCCAGGAATTCCTGCCCTAGGGTTACGTCGACGATCTCTTACGTGAATAGCCTTCAACCCATCGATCCGTTCTTTTATTTCATTGTTTAACGTATCATACGCCTCATACATATTTGCCCAGGCGGTGTCACCTCCCTCGTCTGCGACCTCTAGTGCATGCAACATTGAACCAAAACTAGGTCGCTCAGCATAGGTCAAGTCGGAATGCCAATGGGACCCTGCGTAGGCATCCGTTGCCCCCTCAGATTTTCCATCAATAATGCGATTTGACAGGATTAAAACCGGAGGAAATTCAGGATGCAAAAATTCGCCTGAGACCCTAACAACCAATTCACCAAACCGCTCACTGAAAGCGACTTGCTCACCCGGCAACAGGTCTTGGTCACGAAAAACTAACACCAAGTGTTCATGTAATGCAGATTTAATATCTCTTATCAGATTATCACCACACGAAGATGATAGTTTAATACCGGTAATTTCTGCCCCAAGTGCCGTGGAGTAAGGTGAAATTTTCATAGAAATATCTTCCCTTCACCCAGACTTTAATATCTCTGATTTCTCTTCAGCCATTAAACTATAACATTTTAAAATGACAAAAACATTTGTGAAAGCATTTATAATAAGCGTTTGAGTGAGAATTTAAACGTTGGCTCTAAAAGTGAACATGATAAACACTTACGCCCCTTTACAGAAATTTAACATTGTACCACCCTACAGCCTTGAATTTAGGGGGGGGGGAGATTTGTGAAACTATCAATGGCGTTAGAGCTCTATGAAAGACATATGCCTTTTTTTACGGGGCAAATTACCGGTCCTGAGGGCGTAGAATTGGATATTTTAGAGGTTGGTGAAACTCTCGAAAGGCGTCACGGGTTAGACCGGCATCACCGGATGTTAAACGATCTAGAATTTGATATATGTGAAATGTCCTTAGGATCATATATCTTGGGCCTATCACGTGATCCCAGTTTTCCAATGGTGGGGATCCCGGTTTTTCCCCGTCGATATTTTTCAATGAGCCAGATTTATATAAACGCTAACACTGGAATAAAAACCCCAAGGGACCTGATTGGAAAAAATGTCGGAATTACGGCATTTCAAGTAACGTTATCAGTCCTAGCAAAAGGGGACCTCAAAAGGGATTACGGTGTCGACTGGCGTGATATTAATTGGCGCTGCATGAGGCCCGAACAACTGCCGGTGGAATTTCCACCCGGAGTGTCTGTCCAACAAATTCCTGCGGATGCGGATATTGGCGAAATGCTTGCGGCGGGTGAAATTGATGCGCTCATTTGTCCCCAGCCACCAGCTAAGTCTTTAAAATCACTTGCGGCCGCTGGCGATAAAGTGCGGCGCTTATTTCCTGATCCAGAAACGGAAGACGAGGGGTATTTCAAAAAATATGGTTATTTTCCAATCATGCACCTCCTGGTGATGCACCGTGATGCTATTACCAAAGTGCCAGAACTTCCGAATGACCTGATCCATTTGTGGAATCAGGCAAAAAATATTGCCTATAAATATTACGACGATCCGGCCTACGCGTTATTGGCCTGGACATCAAACATTTATAAGGCCCAAAGCCAGAGAATGGCGCCAGATCTTTGGCCCTCTGGAATTTCGGCTAACCGCAACAACCTCGAGACCTTCATAGGATATTGTGATGACCAAGGCTTACTCGACCGACAATTGTCTGTTGAAGACCTTTTTATAGAGTCCGTACACAACAGCTAAAATGATCAGGAATTCCTAACGAATGCCCACTGGTTCCGCCGATAGAATATTTGAAACTGATGTCCTCGTAATCGGAGGGGGTGGTGGTGGTTTGCGCGCTGCCATAGGAGCCCATAAAGCAGGGGCACGTGTCTTAGTCCTTTCGAAAGGCATTGTGGGTAAAAGTGGGCTCACCCAAACTGCCGTTACTGGCTTTCAGGTTGCATTCGGCTATGCGGATTCGCGCGATAACCCTGAAATTCATTATGGAGATAGTATTAGGGGAGGCTACGGCCTCGCTGACCCCGAACTGGCTCGAATTTTTTGCGACGAAGCTATCGAAGCGGTGGAAGACATAGAAGCCTTCGGTGCCCGGTTTGACCGTGATGCTAATGGTCATTTCATTCAGCGGAAACTCGATTCCTCTCAGACCTATCCACGCTCAATAAAAAAGGGAGACTCTCTTGGTACGCCGATTATGCAGGCTCTACGCCGGGAGATGAATAGGCGCGAGATACCCCGAATGCACGAAATATTGGTAACTAAACTACTCAAAGACGGCGAGCGTGTAACTGGAGCCATCGCCCTCGATTTTCAAAAGGGCGAAATGATTGAGATTCGTGCGGGAGCTATCGTGATGGCAACCGGAGGCGCAGGAGAATTATTTCCCGTGCACAGTAATACACCCGATTCAACCGGGGATGGGTTCTCTTTGGCTCTAAACGCCGGAGCGAAATTGGTTGATATTGAATTTTTATTAATGTTGGGTCACGCAGTTTTACATCCCGCTACGGTCCGCGGTGTATTATTTACTTTTCAATACTTACTAACAAAGGGTGCTAAACCACTTTTCAATTCTGAAGGTGAAGCATTTCTATCCAAATACGACCCAGAGGGCAGCGACAACCCGGCCCGGCATATATATGCCCGTGCCATATATGGTGAAGTCCGTGCCGGGCGTGGCAGCCCCCACGGTGGCGCTTTTTTTGACCCTGGTTCAGTATCAAGAGAAACATTGATGGAAGCCCTTCCATCACAAACTAAATATCTAGAATCGTTTGGTGTAGACATAACTAAACCCATCGAAGTAGGTGCGGCCGCTCACTATGTATGCGGAGGCATAAAAATTAACCAACAATCACAATCAACTATTCCCGGTCTTTATGCTGTCGGGGAGTGCTCAGGTGGTCCACACGGCGCAGGTCGTATTGGAGGAAATTCACTGACGGAGATACTGGTGTTTGGCAAACGAGCAGGAACAGAAGCTGCGAACTTTGCAAATAGACAAAACTTGGCGATCTCTAACTCTGAAAAGGTATCCTTGGAAGTTAACACAGTAAAATCTCTTCTTAATCGTCGGCACACAGGTACCCGTCCTAATATTATCAAAGCACGTTTGCAGAAACTCATGAACGATTATGTCGGTGTTGTCCGGAATGAGGAGGGGTTGCGGGATACCATCGTAGAGTTTGAACGTATGGAAAATGAAGACCTTCCAAATATGGCAATAGCAGAAGACAACCCCATTGGAAATTATGATTGGGTAGAAGCCCTGGAAGTCACCTCAATGGTTCAATTAGCGAAGGCTATGGCAGGAGCAGCCTTAATGCGCACAGAAAGCAGAGGCGCGCATTTTCGCGAAGACTATCCCGCGCTCGATGATAAAAACTGGCTAAGAAACATACATATATATCAAAAAAGAAACGACCCTTCGCTGACATTCGACGCAAGAATTCGAAAAACAACCCCCGAGTATGAAATAGCCCAGAGGGGGGGCAGCTAATTGGAAAAGTTGAATATAACACTCTATCGATTTGATCCTAAAATCGATGAAAGTTCTAAGCTTCAAAGCTACACGATCAAAACAGATGGACCAGTGTCGGTACTTCAAGCTATTCGACACGTATACCATAATGTTGACGGCACATTATCTTTTAGAAATTCCGATTGCAGACGAGGTGTCTGCGGAATTTGTTCAATGATGATCAACGGGCGACGACAACTTACCTGTATGTGTCTCGCGAAAGATGGAATGACAGTTGAACCCCCTCCCAATAGAACCATCGTAAAAGACTTGGTATTCGAAACTGATTAGTCTGATTAATACGAGTTACACATATAATTTTCTTCCCTTAAACCTCACACAATGAATTGAAAATACAAAAAGGAGCTAAGGGATGTCTGAAAATCATTTAACCGATAAACTATCAATACTTTTATAAAATTTAACTAGGGCTCAACTATCAATGCCCATGGCTCAATCTATGTCCCACGCCGTATTTTGGACAATCGTGTCCTCAATCCTTGTGATCTCCTACACATCAACAGCGAAACATCTCGCCTTGGACGGCCTTCCGGTCGCGGTGATCGTATTTTTTCGTTGTCTGTTCGGGGTAATTTTTTTAGTACCATGGCTGCTCAACCACGGTTTAGCTGGACTAGCTACAAAGAAGCCATTTCTAATGGCCTCCCGTGGTTTTTTTACGATGATTGGGCTCTATTGCCTTTTCACCGCACTCTCCCTGATGCCAATCGCAGACGTCATAGTAATCCAATACACCAAGCCAATCTTTGCAACCTTTGCCGCGGTGCTGGTTCTGCATGAAGTCATGACAAAGTCGCGGTGGGTTGGCGTGCTTATAGCCCTAAGCGGAATGCTCCTAATCGTCCGCCCAGGGTTTGAAGAGATCAATTTAGGTGTCTTTTGGGCAATTGGTGCAATGATTTCCGGTGCTTATACAACGATTTCTGTAAAGTTTTTAACGCGCACAGAGGGGCCAGATAAAATAACGGCCTGGATGGTATTGGGTATGACGATTTCATCCGCCATCCCAGCTTTCCTAGTTTGGGAATGGCCTAATTTGGAACAACTCGGTTGGCTAGCATTTGCGGGTTTAGTTGCAAATGGGTTTCAACAAACAATGGCGAGAGGCTATGCATATGCAGATGCGACAGCTTTAATGCCATTCGAATTTACTCGACTTATATTTGCCTCCCTTTCAGGATACCTGTTCTTTGCTGAAGGACTTGGTCTTCTAACCTGGGCAGGAGGTATCATTATCTTCATATCAGGGCTCTTCATGGTTAGGTCCGAAAGTAAGGCAGAATTTAAAAATTAAAAAATCAATCCTTGGATATAACCGCCGGCGACAATGGTGGTTTGCTACTTATCATATCTGATGCTTTTTCTGCCATCATAATGACCGGCGCATTTGTTGCTCCACCGATTAAATCGGGCATTACCGATGTGTCGATAACACGTAATCTGTCAACGCCGCGAACTCGCATCTCCGCATCAACGACTGCATCAGGGTCGGTATCCGGACCCATCTTACATGTCCCGACGGGATGATGGACTGTGATCATTGTTTTGCGCACATGGTCATCGATTGCTTCGTCAGACGAATGTTCAACTCCTGGAATAAGTTCTTGCCCAGCAAATGGAGTTAATGGTTCTTGGCCAACAAGTTCACGCACGAGGCGTAGACCCGCGCGCATAACGCGCCACTCTTCCTCTGTCTCAAGAAAGGCCTGATGAATTTCCGGTGCTTCGCGAGGATCAGAAGAGGCCAATTTAACATGTCCGCGACTTTCGGGGCGCATGGGCATGACCCGGACAGAAAAAGAGTCCGAAAAAGCCTTTTTGAATGGCGGTAGCCAAGGTGCCGCAGTTGTTGTTGCTCCCATCCAGAATAACAATTGTAAATCGGGGAATGGTTCCTGCTCCCGCGATTTAACAAAGGCCGTAATTCCGAATGGTAGGTCTGCAGCAAATCCGCCCAATCCAAAGTAGGCTCGAAGAAGGGACAGGCCAACACGATCAAGTCGCATATTTTTCTGAAATGGGCCACCTGACTTTCGACGATAAACAAATGCCGATGAAGTGTGGTCGCAAAGGTTTTGGCCTACGCCTTTCAGGGGTACTCGAACCTCTATACCCTTTTCCATTAAATGTGATGGATCCCCGATACCAGACACCATCAAAATCTGAGGTGAGTTGATTGATCCGCCCGAAATTAAAACCTCTGAATTGGCAGTAGCGGTTATTACCTTGTTACCCTTTCTGAAAGTAACACCTGTCGCGCATTGTCCATCAAGATTTATCTTTTCGACCATAGCACCAGTTTCCACCCGCAAATTTTTCCTAACCGTAGCGGGGTGCAGGTAGGCCGATGCCGCACTCCAGCGGCGCCCGTTTTTGAGGGTCATTTGTATTCGGGCAAAGCCATCAGGGTCAGCACCATTGTAATCTTCTGTATAACCGAATCCAGCGGAGCGGCCGGCCTCCAGAAATGCTTCACAGAGGGGGTCTTCAAAGGTTGTAAAACAAGAACTCAGGGGACCCCCTGCCCCACGGTAGGTATCTTCACCACCTTCCCAATCTTCCGCGCGGCGAAAATAAGGTAATACCTCAGAGTAGGACCAACCAGGGAGACCGTTGGACGCCCAGCGATCATAATCGGACGGGTGCCCATGATAATAAGCCATTGCATTGATCGATGATGAACCGCCAATAACCTTGCCTCGGGCGCATTCAATGGAACGACCACCCATATTCTCAGAAGGTTGAGAAAAATACATCCAGTCATGGTCACGGCGTTGAAGAATGCGACCCCAGCCGAGTGGTATGTGTATCCACGGATCCCTATCCCATCCTCCAGCTTCCAGTAATAAAACTTTTACTCGAGGATCTTCTGTCAATCGGCCAGCTAAAGTACACCCGGCTGAGCCTGCTCCTATAATTATGTAATCAAAACCACTAACAACAGTCATAAAATTTCTCACTTACCAAAATACCCGCGCAAACCTATTGGTTATATCTAAATTTGGAAAGTAAACGTTGGAAATTCAGGTCGAAAAATTGAAAGAAATCTAATCATATCATGAGTTAGTTGAATTTTTTACCTGGCCTGATACTCTGTAGATTCGACAATTCGCCAGGGAGCCTCAGGATGAAAGGACCATTCCGAGCAGATCATGTCGGCAGTCTGTTACGACCAGAATCATTGCTGCATAAGCGCGATGATTGGAAAGCCGACAAAATTAGCGATTCAGAATTAAGAAATTTTGAAAATGAATGCATCACTCAGGTTGTAAAAAAAGAAGAAAACGCAGGAATTGAATCTGTAACTGACGGCGAATTTCGGCGCGAAAGCTTCCATTTTGATTTCATAAATCAAATTGGCGGCGTCGAAACAAACTTTTCGTTAAAAGGTGCTTTTGCACAAGGGGAAAGAACCAAGGCAGGCGGGGAAAAGGCCGTGCCGCTTACTATAAAAGTTACAGACAAAATGACGTTACCGGACAACGGTATTGGTATAGAAAATTTTAAATATCTCGCCTCCGCCACTGTTAAAGGATCGACTCCAAAGGTCACTATGCCATCGCCCACCATGACGCACTTCCGTGGTGGACGTGATGCTATCAGCAGGAAGGCGTACCCGACTTTAGATAATTTTTTTTCCGATTTATCGCGTCTTTATCGCCGAGAAATAAAGTTACTTGGTGACGCGGGATGCAAATACATTCAGTTTGATGATACCAATCTTGCGTACCTTTGTGATACTAAAATGCGTCAAGATGCACGCGACAGAGGTGAAGACCCCAACGAATTACCTCGCACCTACGCCGCATTAATCAATGATTGTATTAGTAAACGTCCTCACGACATGACAGCCTGCATTCATCTTTGCCGCGGCAATGCACGAAGCTTATGGTTTGCGGAAGGGGACTATGAGCCAATCGCAGACCACTTGTTTAACCTGACCGACGTAGACGGATTCTTTTTAGAATACGATGATGATCGTTCGGGTGGCTTTGAACCGTTACGCTTTGTTCCAAAGGGGGATAAAAGAATTGTTTTAGGATTAGTTACAACGAAACGTGGGGAAATAGAAAATCGAGATTTAATTAAAAGAAGAATTGAAGAAGCTTCCCACTTCGTGGACTTACGACAACTTTGTTTATCCCCACAATGCGGATTTTCGTCTAATGCAATAGGCAACATTATTTCAGAGCAGGAACAGTTCGATAAACTTGGATTGATAGTTGAACTGGCAAACGAAATTTGGGGTAACGATATTTAAAAATCGAAAGCGCTTCCGACAACTTGTTACTTGTCGGAACGATCAAGTGTATCAGCCACAGGTTTGAGGCGCACATCTAATATCGCAGCTTGGCCTTTATTTACAACATCTAGGCCCCGCTTGATGGCCGCACCAACATCGCCAGGGTCCTCAACTTTTTCCCCATATCCCCCGAACGCTTCGACAATCTTCCAGTAATCGGGCGCGGGTCCTATATGCAAACCCGAAAAATTGTTTGTTTGGACGGCATCGCCATTAGGAAAATATTTTGGCACTCCTGTCTTCTGAGATAGATAGCCGTGATTGTTTAAAATAATTGTAAGAAATGGCAAATTATGCTCTTGCACCGCCCCATAAACAGCTGGGACCGGGTCATAGTTAAACGAGCCATCACCAATTAAACAAATAACTGGCCGATCCGGGTTTGCTGTTTTAACGCCAAGCGCGGTAGAGAGGCCGGTGCCAAGCCCACCTTGTGCACCACTAAACCAGGATCCAGCTTTCAACTTATCCAGATATTGATGTGCTGCAAGACGATGAGTGATCAGTTCTTCGACGATCATCGTATCATCCGGCATCACCTGACCCAGTTGATAAGCCACCCATTTAGTATCCATGGGTTTATTGGCTGAGAGCGCCTCAGCCTCCTCTTTCCAGTTTTGTCGTCTCTTATCATTGATATTTTTTATTTCCGTTATCTTTGCCGCTCGCGACTTATCATCATCTACACGTTGTTTAATCTCGTTAAGCAAAGCCAGAAGGGAGGTTTCAACGTTACCGGTTAATATTAAGTCCGCCTGAACACCAAGAAACGGTAATATTACCTTATGTGGATTGTCATCTAGCACAGCAACGGTCGCATCGACAGAAGGTGTGATAGTTTGCGGATGCCAGGGCGTAATAGATGATGCCAAGAATATTACATCAGCATCTTTAACTGCACTGGCCGGGTTGAAGCCAGCATGCAAAGGATGTGTTCTAGATATATTTATACTGCCAGTCGCTCGAGACTCCGACACCGGACAGCCTAAAAGCTCGGCTATGGCTGTGAGATACTCAGATGCTTTAACGCTTCGCCCCACATCCTCGGCTACAATCACTGGTCTTTTAGCATTTGTCAGCAAGTCAGCAAGCTCTGCGACCCCACTTGGATCGGCAGTTGACAACGGTGCATTAGAGAGCCCTGAAGCAACATCCTGCGTCATTTCCTCGAACAAATGCTCCATAGGCAGGGAAACAAATGTTGGGCCTTGTGGTCCTGCCATAGCCAGACTACAGGCTCTCTGTACCGTTGTTGGCAATATCGATTTCGTGTTAACGCCAAAACTCCATTTAACATTCTTTTCTACCATTCGGGCTGGGCCACCCATATCGGCAAGGTGAGCACCCCACTGCCCACCGGGATCAGGGCCTTCATCCTCCCCAAAACCGATGGATTCTCCAGCGAAGATGACCATAGGCACCTCCTCGTGTAACGCACCCCGCATAGCCATGGCGCCGTGCAGTGCTCCAACTGTCGTGTGAATCATTACCGCTGGGAGCTTACCGGTAGCTTTGGCATAGCCACTCGCCATACCAATAGCGGTTTCCTCATGGCGAGTACTCATATAGAGGGGAATATTATTAGCGTTTGGTTCTGCCAGGGCTTCCCAAACTGGTGCCCATTCCGAGCCTGGCGAAGCAAAAATTCTCTCGACGCCCATAGCACCCAACACCTTTAAAAAAGCCTGGGCCCCATTTAATCCTTTCGTCTTGATCATGTCTTTGTCTCCCAGCTATCCAATCTGTTATTCATTTCTACCAAATCATATAACGGTATTCGTCCATATTAAATACATTGATATGTGTTTGGCTTAGATAATTATCCCTAATTAAAATAATGGTATTTTAATTAGCCTTTTAAGCCAATACCATAGAACACGCAAAGTAAGGAGGAAGTTTTTTGGATGAAATCAGTTTCCTCTACCGAGCCCACAGCCACCTAGTCTTAATGCACGTCATTAAAGAATGCGGGGCCTGAGAACGCCAGGACTTAGACGTTGATTGTGAAAGGGTGATCAGTAGGGAGGACGCTCACGAGTTGGTTCCCAAAGGAACCGTAGAGTTTGTATCTGGTAACCATGTATCCACCAACGTAGCTCGTGCCCGGGGCGACACTTGGACCTATGTTGGCCAAACCATGAGTAACAATCACATGGCACTTGTTACGCGGCATGACACTGGCATAGAAAAACTTGCCGGACCTGAATGATTAATTTTACAGTCTGATCACTTTTCAGTAATTAATTATTAAAATATCTTAACCCTTTTTAAGCGGGCTCACAGATCGAAAAAAGAAAGCCCCCACGACAATTGGCATCGCTCCAAGAATTACAAAGCCGAGACGATATGAATTAAATACTTCTAATATCAACCCGAATGCCGCGGGCATCAAAATCATTCCAGCATAGGCAAAACATACTGCGCCACCAGTAATAACCCCCGCCATTCCAGAAGGTGAAACACGGGCAATTTCTGCCAATAAAACACCTTGATAGCCAATACCTGTCAAACCATAAATAAAAGCAACCAAAAAAACTGCAGACTTCTGCCAGTCTTCCGTTATCAACCCTAATGCCATACAGGCGATGCCCATAGCGATCCCGAGAAGAGCCAACAAAAGGATTGGGCGAATATAATGTGTGCCCACCCAACCCCAGAATAACCGACCAAATATTCCTGCAATCATTGAAATAGAATATGCAAGCCCTGCCTCGGTAAGCGTCCACTTTAGGCCGAGAGACAAAAATGAAATAAAAAAAGATGCAAAGGCCAGCTGTAGGCCTGTAAACGCAAATAATCCAAATGCTAACAGCCTGATATTTTTATCGCGCAGAACGGTGGTTAATGGAGCGCGTAGATCCACAACCCTAACCTTGCGATCCGGCTGACGATCTTCATCAAACTCTCTCCGCAATGGCTGTAAAGCTGCGGCCAACCCTAAAGCCATCAACGATGCGCAAACCAAAGCACCTCTCCAGCCAAAAGCTGCAACAAAAATTGGGAGCAACATACCGGCAATCACTCCGCCAACCGGCACGCCTGTTTGCTTTATTGAAAAAATAAGTGGGGCCTGTTTAGGCCCAGAGTAACGAGCAAGAATCTGAGAGCTTGCTGGGGTAGAGGGACCACCGCCAAGCCCGGTGACCAGGGCACCAAGAACAAACAGGAACAAAGAGCCCGGTATATTAATCAGCAAACCCACTGCAACAACTAAAAGGCATACCTGACTTACGCGCAGCGCACCAAAACGAAGAAGGAAGTTACTACCCACCAAAGCCGCAATCATCGACCCCCCATACAAGAAAGCCGTATATATCCCAATTAAGCTGGGACTAAGGCCTGTTTCTAGCGCGATAGACGGAGCCAGAACCGGGATGGTCAAACCACTCATCGTAGACATCGCCTGCTGAAGGAGCATGGCATATACGGCGGTTTAGACGACTGGGGGCTTCATATTGGTTTCCGTAAAGAGATGAGTAAATTCTATTGATGACCGTGCGGCCCCGAAAATGATCTTTCGTCGTAAAACCTATTTAAGCATAGTATTATTGGAGAAACGAAGACAGTCCAAATGGCTATTAATTTATATTCGGACGGGTATAATATCGGTTCTGTAAAAATAAATCGGTGAGGCAATAATTTCTCATGGTAAAGCAGGTAGATAAATCTAAAGAGATACCGGGTACAACTATTTTCGGCGGATCAGAATCGCGTAAGGGATATCGCCTGAACAAATTTGCAATGTCGTTTACGACCCCCAGTAACCGAGACGCCTTCTCCATCGACGAAGAGGCATACATGGAACAGTGGAGCCTCAGCGACCAGGAAAGACATTTTATACGGGACCGCGACTACAGAGGGCTGATAGAGGAGTGTGGAGGCAACATTTATATGATTATGAAACTGGGGACCTGCACCGGGCACGGACTTTACCATGTCGGAGCACAACTGAGAGGTCAAACTTTTGAAGAGTTTATGAAAACCCGTAACGCATCGGGAGCAAGATAAATTGGCTAAGATCGTTGGCGGCATCGGCACATCACACGTCCCATCCATAGGAAAAGCCTATGACATGGGCCAACAGGAGGAACCGGACTGGAAGCCACTATTTGAAGCCTATCAGCCCGTACAGAAATGGCTTAAGGAACTTAAACCAGATGTGGCCATAGTGGTATATAACGATCATGGTTCAAGCATGTTTTTCGACAAGTATCCGACCTTTGCTATTGGTGCCGCAGATAGATATCAAATAGGTGACGAAGGCTGGGGCCCGCGCCCGCTCCCAGACGTACCAGGAGATCCAGACTTTTCATGGCATTTAGCGGAAGAGCTCGTTTACAACGAATTTGATATGACGATTTGCCAGGAACTATCTGTTGAGCATGGGTTCCTGGTTCCGATGAACCTGTGTTTCCCTCATGAGCCCAACTGGCCCGTCAAGACTGTGCCAATCGTGATAAACGTCATCCAACACCCACTACCTACAGCACTAAGGTGTTACAAACTTGGTCAGGCCATTCGTCAGGCCGTTGAAGTTTTTGAATCTGAACTCCGTGTTGTTGTAATTGGAACTGGAGGCATGTCACACCAACTAAATGGCACGCGTTTTGGACATCTTAACCCTGATTTTGATAATGACTTCCTCGATAAAATTGAGAAAAAACCTGCTTCTCTTGCAGAATTGACCCATCAACAAATTATGGAAGAAGCTGGGGCAGAGGCTGTAGAACTTATTATGTGGCTGACAATGCGGGGTGCATTGTCGGATAACCTGACCAAAATTCACCGCAATTACTATGCGCCAATGACTACTGGCATGGGGCTTATAGTTTTCGAGGAGAATGCTTGACTACTTTATTTGTTTCATGAAATTTTAATTTTCAAAACGGAACCGCCAAGGGCTCGAAAATGCCGTCACAATTAATTAGGTCAACACGTTTGCGGAAAATTTCAAAACCTTCAGGGTTAACGCGCAATAAATGCTGACAACGACCCCCATAACTTGCCTGTTTATCTAGCCTAAATTCCATCATCATTAGCGAAGAGTGGACGAGTATCTCACCTTGTTGGTTATGAGTTTCATCAATTTCAATATTTGACAAAAAATGAACGGTCCTACTCGCGGGCTTCTGAGCGTGAACCTTAGGATGATCAAGACGCGATAGCCGAGTTCGCATTAATTCCTTGTCATCAAAAAAAATGGACACGGCTTTGTAAGGATCCTCCTGGCCTGGGTATGCCGGCACCCAATAAGTACCGTCCTCTGAAAAAAGATCTGTCCATTCTTCAAAACGGCGTTCATCCAGTAACCGCACTTCACGGTATAGATATTTTTCAACCTTTTTTTGCACTGGCAACGCTCGTCCTAACTGTTACCACACATAAAATGTACCCAGCCAACCTGTTGATTGCGAGCGCCCGACTCCGATGTACCGTGCGACTCGTAAGTCCCGGTATTGCTCGCCATAAATTTTTCGTTCATACCCCGAGCAAGAACCACCCAGTCCGTACTTTGGGTCATCAGGCCTTCCTGGCAACGAACCCAGACTTCCATATCGTCTGACATCACCATTCCTGCCGGCGAATGGCTATTATTATTGCTTCGCAACGACGCACGCCACATTTCCTCGGGAGCACCCTTTAGCTTAAGGGGAATAATAATGTTTTCTGTGCAATTCACAGAAATAGGATTCATAACCCTGATGTGTTGGGTCAGGTGTTGTATCGACCATTGGGGATAAAAAATGCTGTTATGAGTTTTAACCGCCATATTATCACTGGCGCGGTCACCATAGGCTTTGTCCATAGCTGCTCGATACCGCTCATAAACAGGGCCACTATTGGCTTTATCCATAGCAAAGCGACCCATATAGACATGTCCGTGCCGATGACCGCCAAGAGGTAATTCCTCCCATTGGTCACTGAGAGCAGAGCTTTCTTCTAGTACCTTGACCTTTCCAGCTTCATCCTCTTCCGCCCCTTCTCGACGAAACTGCTTGCCATCATCATCTGTCGTTGACACATGTGTAAACATAATGTGGTACACGTCAGTCTGGTTCTCCATCTGAATCTTCCAATTAGCATCAAATCGATAACGAAACATACCGGCGCATGCCTCTACCTCTCCATCAGGAGATCGGTCAACGAAAGCATCTATATGCTCCTTCATCGGACCGAGAAACTCAAATATATCAGGACCGTCATCGGCCAGACTTCCAAAAACAAAACCTCTATATATCGCAACCCGGGGAATTTTTACCAAATCCAGTTTTTCTTTTTCTAGAAAACCTGTTTCATATCCTTTCGGATAGGGGGCACCAGAAAATCTGCCATCCGTATTAAATACCCATGCATGATACGGGCATTCGAACCTCTTTGTATTGCCGAATTGTTCAAGACAAACCTGCGCCCCTCTATGAGTGCAACGATTGAACATTACATGAATCTCGCCATCCCGGTGCCTGCTCATGATAATTGGTTGGCGGGCAATAGTTGTTGTAATGTAGTCTCCCGGATTGGGTACCTGACTAGCATGACCAACAAACAGCCAAGCACGCCCAAATATACGCTCCATTTCAAGGTCGAAGACTTCGGGATTCGTATAAAAATCTTTGTGCACTCTATCAGGCTGTACTAATTCGCGTAATGCATATGTGTCAAAAGTTGTCATGGTATGAGCCTTTATAAAACTCCCGTTCCCATTCTACATTTAAACTTTAAGAAAATATTAGTATAAAAGACCGGCTACTCTCAACCCATTCAAATTTAAAGTGATTCTCAGAGACGATTAATTAGGTAGCAAAAAAATTTTAGCCGAATTGTAGTGACGAGGATAATCACATGGCGTGCAAAAAACTAAGAATTGGTGTCGTTGGGCTGGGGAGAGGTTTCACCGTAATGCTACCAACGCTCGTTTTTCACCCAAGGATCGAAGTAGTGGCAGCTGTTGATATAAGAGCCGAGTCACGAGCCCAATTCTCTAAAGATTTCAATGGCACAGCATACGAAACTGTCGACCAGATGTGCAACAAGGGTGCAATAGACGCCGTATACATTGCCACACCACATCACCTTCACAGTGATAACGCCATCGCCGCGGCGAAAGCAGGAAAACATATTTTAGTCGAGAAGCCGATGGCTTTGAGCATCGAAGATTGCACTCGAATGATCAAGGCCGCAGCCGCTAATGGGGTTCATCTTCTTGTGGGCCACAGCCACAGTTATGATGCACCAATCAGGCTAACAAAGAAAATTATCGACAGCGGTGCATATGGGCCGGTTAGGTTAATTACTGGTTTAAACTATACAGATTTTATTTATCGCCCTCGCAGAGCGGACGAACTAAATACTGCCCTGGGAGGCGGTGTCGTTTACAGTCAGGCCGCACATCAAATTGATATTGCCAGATTGCTCGCTGGCGGAATTATTGAGACGATCTACGCTGTTACTGGTAATTACGACCCCAACCGGCCCACAGAAGGTGTCTATTCGGCAATTCTCAAATTTGTTAATGGCTGTGTCGCAAATCTTACCTTTTCTGGGTGCGGGCATTTCGACTCTGATGAATTTTGTGGATGGCGTGGTGAAACCGGGCAACTTAAAAACCCGAATGACTATGGGATGGCGCGACGGATGCTCCGTGGGATTACTTCTGATGGCAGTGAGGAAACTTTTAAAGCCAATAGTGGTTACGGCGGACCCTTGGCTAAACCGTTTCCAGAAAATCTCCCGAAAGAAATTTCCCACGAACATTTTGGCCTATTTGTCGTCAGTTGCCCTGGTGCAGACATCCGTCCAATGCCAGAGGTAGTGAAAGTATATGCTGATGAAGCAGTCACAGAACACAGTTTAAACCAACCTACGGTACCACGAGCAGAAGTTTTTGACGAACTCTGTGGGGTCGTTCTGGATGGTGATTTACCGCTTCATACCGGTGAGTGGGGTCGCGGGACATTTGAAGCGTGTCAGGCAATCATACAATCGACAAATGACGGTTGTGAGGTCCGACTATTTCACCAGGTACCAACACCCGTTCCAAACCCTTGAAACATTGAAGGCTACAAGGAAATATTAGCTATAGAGGCAAGTTAATGGTTGAGGAGAATTAATGGGAGGTTTTGCACTGGGACAAGCGGTTCCACGTACCGAAGACCCTCGGCTACTCCGCGGCGTTGGGCGGTGTTGCGATGATAGATCTAACCTTCATTTATGGTTATTTGATTTTCAGGCAAGTGTATTAGTTAAAATCCCCACTCCTTCGAGCTCGATTTCAATGGTATCGCCTGGATGCATAAACACTTGGGGTGTACGTCCTACCCCCACTCCTGAGGGAGAACCCGTTGTCACTATGTCACCAGGATGAAATCTATACCATTTTGAGAAATAGGAAATTATTGTAGGTAGTTTAAAGATTAAGTCATCGGTTTTTGTATCTTGCATTACCTCCCCGTTAAGCCGGGTTTGCAGGTTTAAATTGTAGGGATCGGAAATCTCGTCTTTGGTTACTATCACCGGTCCGCAGGGAGTAAAGCCCGGTAAATTTTTTCCCATAATGTTGCGTTCCCAACCGTGGATTGGACCAAAAGGTGGTTCTCCCGACCGGATATCCGGAATCCAATCTCGTGCGGAAATATCATTAGCAATGGTGTAACCTACCACATAATCCATTGCTTCAGCTTCGCTCACATTGTGACATTCTCGACCGAAAACGAAACAAAATTCGCCCTCATAATCAATTTTTTGTGGGCATTGGGGTGGCACAGAAACCTTCTTTCCTGATCCGAGGAGAGAATCTCTTGTTTTAATAAAACCGGAAGGATTTTTTGGGTGTGGTGAGTCGTTCATTTCTGCAAGATGTCTTCCATAGTTCATTCCAACAGAAAAAACTAACCACGGGTCGGGTACGGGGGGGGATAATTCCGTTTCCATTAATTCAGATAATGCAGCTTGGTAAGTTTCCATTGTGTTTTCTACCGTTTCTGCAATCCGGCGTACTGCGTTTAAACCCTCTTCACCATGTTCAAATATTTCCCTAATTGAACTAGGTCGCCAACCGGAAAATAAAATATTCGGCACCTTTGCTAAATTTAACACTTTGTCATCTCCAACTATGATCCCCGGTTGCCCTCCTTCTTCGTCAATGGTTAGAAATTTCAATGGTTTGTTCCTCTATACAATTTTAATCCCTTGGAAATAACAATTTTGTCTATCAGTTTAAAAATTTTCTCAAGAAATAGCTCTATTAATGCAAAGGATCGGAAAGTAGTGCCGCCCAAAATCCAGATAGCAGGCCAAAAGTTAGGCAGAAGGTGGTGGTCAGTTTTTTCATACCAAAACTCTGACATATTTCATGGGTATTGTTAATACCATAGCCACATGGGGTCATAGAGACTCAAAAAGAGTCACTGGGACATACCAAACAGTTGATATATCTAATAAAAAATGGTGGGCACGACTGAGATTGAACGGGTGACCCCTACGATGTCAACGTAGTGCTCTCCGTTAGAGAGACAATAAGTCACGCACCAAACCAATCAGCAAGAAACCCCTTGTTTTCCATACGTTTGCGGTATCTAGCTCCGTTCATACCACCCTTGAATCATAACAAATACATAATATAATAATAGCTGGCGTGGTTAACCAGCGCCGATTAGGCTGTTCCCCTCCACTTTACCACGTTTTAACAGGCGTCTTTGATTTGCAGGAAATTCTCTTCTAGCGTGAACCGAACAACGATTATCCCAGACAACATAATCACCAAGCTGCCACTCATGTTCATAATCGACACGCTCGATATAGGGGAATAATTCTGCTAGCAATTGATCACTTTCAATTTTCGTACAGCCATCAATGGCAGCTGTCATTAACCGATCAATATATAGTGCCTTGCGGCTGGTTACGGGATGTCGCACTACTGCGGGTTGCCAAAAATGGGGTGTTTCATCCAGCCCATTAAGACTTGGTTTGGTTCTGACTGTATAGTCATAAACCTGCAATACCCTTCGCCCGGAAACCAAATTTTTTAGTTTATCTGGAAGAGCCTCATAGGCTTTGTAACAGTTGCCAAACAAGGTATTACCGCCCGAAGACGGTAATTCGACAGCATAAAGCCATGTCGCCTTATCCGGTGCCTCAGTAAAAGAATTATCATGGTGAAACCACATTTCACCATCGCCGAGTGCGCCAATCGGCATTCCTGAATCGTCAAGAATATTGGAAACATTTTGGATTTCGGTATCGGCATCTCCTCGACGTTCTCTCGGCATAGAAATTTTGGACGTTTCGCCGAGCCAGGAGGCACTATCTTTGAGCTGCAGGTCGTCCATAACCTGATCACGAAACACTAACAATAAATGTTGATGCCAAGCATCTAAAAGTATTTTACTTTCCACCGCGCCAAGTGGTTGAGCCAAGTCAACACCACGAATTTCCGCAGCCATGGTTTCACCAAAGGGTATAACTTCAACAGACATGTATCAAAAATAGTACTAGGAGCCTAAAGCTGCAATCGGATCTTGCCGATAACATATGGCAATGCCATGCTGATCTCATCAGCACGTATAGGACCCATCAAATATGGAACTTAAACAACACGGTAGATATGATTATTCCCCCATTACCGATCGTCCCGTTTACGACTGGCCGGACGGCAAAAGGCTCGCATTTTATATTGGCCTAAACATCGAGCATTTCAGTTTCGGCGAAGGGCTTGGGCACACGCCTACCAATCCCGGCGTACAACCTGATGTTCGGAATTATGCCTGGCGGGATTATGGCCTGCGCGTTGGTATTTGGCGTATTTTAGAGTTACTGGATGAGTTTAATCTCCCGGCATGCCACCTCATGAATTCCTCTGTTTACGATTACGCCCCACAAATACCAAAACGCATCCGTGAACGCGGTGACGAATTTATTGGACACGGAATAACAAACTCTGAACAACAAGGGGATTACTCGGAAGATGATGAACGCAGTCTCATTTCGACTACAACAAATGCATTCAAAACATATGAAAATATTGGGCCGATGGGTTGGATGGGGCCCTGGATTTCTGAAAGTCAATTCACCCCCGACCTCTTAGAAGAGGCCGGATATCGATTTATTATGGACTGGTCTTGTGACGATCAACCTACCTGGATGCGGACCCGGAATGGTCAGTTATTAATGATACCCTACCATATTGAGATCAATGACTCTCCCGCTCAACTTTCGAGACGACATACAGCCAACCAGTTTACAGAAATAGTATGCGCACATTTTGACGAACAGCTACGACAGTGTACGAAACAACCACTCGTTTTTTCCCTCGCCCTTCATACTTTCGTCGTCGGGCAACCCTACAGGTTGGCGGGGTTAAGGGAAATACTGAACCATATCGTAAACCATAAAGATGCTGACAAAATATGGTTCACCAAACCGGGAGAGATTTATAACCACATTGTGACGTTGCCAAAGGGAACAGTGCCAGGCGAACCAGTTTGATCAAACCCCCTGAGAAGCTGCTACAAGCGGGTCCCACTCAATATCTTCATCGCGGACCGCACCAATTAGTTCGGATATTTCCTTGATGCCGCGTCCGTCGCACCATTCTTCTAAATCATCAATGATAGTCGTCAGCGCAGTCGGATTACGAAATCCAGCGTAGCCTATGCCCACACCCGATGCTCCAGCGAGCATATATTCGACGACATCCTCCGCCTTGGTTACCCCTCCAATACCTATTACCGGAACACTGCATTCTTTTGCTACCTGGTAAACCATACGCATGACGATCGGCTTTAAGGCTGGAGACACTAACCCGCCAAACTTATTGCCCAACGCAGGACGAAAATTGTCTGTTCTAATCTTGAGGCTCAAAAATGTGTTACACAGCACAAGTGCATCAGCACCAGCTTCTTCGGCGGCAAGTGCAATTGAGACAATATCGCCGGCATTGGGAGAAAGCTTGGCCCACACAGGCTTATCTGTGGCATTCCGGATACCCTCCATAACCATTTTTGTATGATCAGAGTGCATTGAAAAATTGCCACCACTTGGGGCTTTTGTGGGACAAGATATATTGACTTCTACAACATCAACACCATCGACACTCAGGTCTCGGCTCATTGCCGCAAAATCCTCAGCGGTGTCAGCTGAAACGCTGACAATCAGAGGTGGTTCCCACTTGTTATACTCAGGTACAATATTTTCTAGAAAATAATCTATACCTTTGCCGGGTAATCCGATTGATTGAATTATACCAGCCTCCGTTTCAGCCATACGCGGGGTTGGGTTTCCCAAACGGGGCTCCCGGCAAATTGTTTTGGCGACGAGGCCTCCTAAGCGATTGAGATCAATGACGTCTCCATAATCCCATGAGAAAGCACCCGACGCGGGCATTATCGGATTTTGGAGGGTAACGTCTCCAATTTTTACAGAAAGATCTACCATCCGACTGCCTCCTGCATATTAAAACAGGGCCCCTCGCGGCACACACGGCGTAATGTCTTAACCCCGTCGACTTCAAAGGTTCGCATGCAGATATAGCAAGCGCCTAGACCACAAGCCATATTCTGTTCCATGGCCACCTGACCAGGTATTGAGTGTGCTTTACCAAGCCGCTTCATTAACGTGAGGAGCCTGTTCGACCCACACGTAAAAAATGCATCAGCTTTTTGTTCCATAATGAGCCCTTCGAGAATTTCTTCGACATTTTCGACGCGACTGCTGTTGTCGGTATCGACAACCTCAAACACCGAAGCTCCCAGCCCTTCAAATAGATCGCGCGACATTATTACCTTGGGATTACGTGCACTAAGGATGGCAGTGACACCAACATTATGTTCAGCCGCTAGCTGAGATAAAGGAGCAAGTGTCGCCAGACCAACACCGCGTCCAAGGACAACAATATTGTTCCAATCCTCTTCAAGCCAAAAGCCTATCCCGAGTGGGCCAACGATATTGAATTCATCACCCTCTTCGAGCATGGCCATACCCTGCGTACCGCGTCCCTCCTCTTTGTAAAGGAATTCAAGGCGCTTATGCTCCTGATCTACTCGATAAATACTCATTGGCCTCCTCATCCACACCTCGGCGCCATCGGGAGTAGGACAAAGTAAGTGAAAGAATTGTCCAGCCTTAGTTTTGAGAGCTCGATCAGGCACCTCAACAACCATCTTAAGGTACTCGTCATTCACATATTCGTTTGAAACAACAATCGAAATAAACTCTCCAGTGGGTTTATCAGGGTGTGGGTCATTCTCCCCAATACGGAGCGGCTTTGCCGAGTAATTCTGCTCTGGCGTAAGATCAGTCATCTCTCTTTAACCTAATTTTTCTGTGCTAATTATTTTTATAACAGCTTTTTGTAACAAAATAAATACTTGTTCCAATTTTGGCACATATAGGGACTACGCTAACTGTTACCAAAAAGTAAAGTGATATTTATACGATAATTCTCATAGCCGGATAAAAACTTAGGTGAGTCTGAACCATGGAAAAGGTTTGAATCAAACAAAACAGCTCGATTACATGCATATGGTATTGTGATCTTTTGATTTTCGTAACCCTTGATAAATGCTTTAATAGATTCTTTATCCTGCTCATAATCCTTAATAACCCAGTCATTTGGTGGTCGCTTAGTATAAATTTGGAGTCCACCTCGCTCTGGCTCTAGGTTAGATTGGTCAGGAGTGAGCCAAAAATTTAGGCTAACGGCCGCATCGTCTAAATGAAGTTCTATGGGCTTTTCCCCGATAAGCCCCTTGAACGCCCATGCTTGCGTCATAGGATAATCGCCTAGGATTTCTGGAAACTTTTCTCGGACATTATCTCCAATCTGTAAAAGCAATGGGCATGCGAGCCCATCCTCCAGATAGGATGCAAGAAACCCAGGTATGTGTGAAAAATCAAACCAAATCGTACTACCTAGTAGATATTGCGTCAGTCTATTCAAAGCTTCCGGGGTCAAAAGGTTATCAAACCACGCAACACCCGGGGTGGAGACCTTAAATGCCTTGGAAATTTCATCGGCAGAAACGTCATTGTTGATCGTTGAAGCTGGCAACTCTGCAGCGTCGGCAATAAAATTCGGATAATTGTAGTTCCCTCCAAAGAGCTCCACCTGTTCTTCCGTCATCGATATTGTTTGATGATCATCCAACGGCCAATCGATTGACTTTATTGCAAATTCGTAAGCTCTCGCTAACGCAGAAACACGTTCGTTATCCCGCCTTTGCCCAGCGAGAAATCGGAACTGCTCGATATCATGAAGCAGCTTCGCACGGGTGGTCGTCTTTAGCGAATTATCCAAGGGCCCAACCCTATTTTCACCCCTCCGAAGATCCATGGTGCGGGCAAAAAGATCAAGAGCACGCGCTCTTTTCCCCAACTTTAGAAATAGCCGCCCCAGCGCAAGCTGGGCTCCATAATGTTCAGGATTGATAGATATGACTTCCTCACAAGCTTTTGCCGCTTCTTTAAAACGACATGCCTGTTGCATAGCCTTCGCCATACTCCAGTATGCAGGCTCGTATTCTGGATCAATAGTAACGGCTTTTTGAAACTGTTCTATCCCTTCATTAACCCGCGCAGTACTCACAAGAAGCACACCTAAGTTATGATGAATCGCTGGATAGTCCGCCTGTTCGTCAAGAACTTCACGGTATACGACCTCCGCTTCAGCCAAGCGGCCGGCGTTATGGTGTTTTAATGCAATGGCTGCACGTTCTTGTATGTTATTCATTGGCACGGAATAAGTCAGGCGGTTTGGCGAACAATTAACTGACGCAAAAACTTCGCCGCATCTGGACCGCGTAATGCCCTCCGCCATAAATCTTGCACCGTACGTTGGTGCAAGTCCAATGCCTCCGGCGCCGAAGTGATCATCGCGATCCCCCCATGCACATTGGGTTGTTCACCAAGTCGAAAGGGGCTCATTGCCAAGACTTTACGATCTGCTTGGCGAAAAATTTGGAAGCTCGTGTGAGGCAGCGTCCCGGGTATAATACCAATTTGGACGGCTATTGGTTCGGCTTCCATCATCCCAATTAGGTGCTCTGCTTCGACAAGCGCCCGCGCACGCCGCTCATCTCGAACATCCTGAGCTAAATCAAGTCTGCCAATGAGACCATTCTGCAGGAAACGTTCAATTTCAGCGCCCGATATTAGGTTTAAGATACCTGGTCGTCTCTCCCGATATGTCTTTTTGCGCTTTTGAAGAATTGGCATTAGTTCACGGACTTGGTCCAGCGCCCTCTCCCGTTCCAGCTCTTCCTCGGGTATACTCTCGCTCAAACATTGTTCGAGAGTTTGATCAAAACTATTCGTAGCTAAAAGAAATGAAATTGGCCCCGCCAGAACAACAATGTGTTCGGTCGTTGATTCTATTTGTCTTAGTCTTTCAAAGAAAGCAACAGCTGAGGGAATGTATTCAACTCCAACACCCATTAAAGTCGGTATAGAAACGTCAAGAAGCTCGGCGAGCTTTTCCAGGGTTTCAACTTTGGCGACTTCCCCTTTTTCAAATCGGTATAAAGCTGTTCTTGATATCCCTATACGGTTGGCGATTTCATCTGCGCTAAGGCCTGATGCCAGACGGAAGGCTTTCAGCCGATCACCAATATCGTCAAACCGAATGCTCATGCAGCATTACGTCCCTTATCACCTGCAATCGCTTCTACTATTTCAGAGGGTGTTAATGGCGCCCTTGTGAAATGGACATTGAAAGGTTGCAACGCATTTTCGACAGCAGAAATAATCGCTGATGGTGCAGGGACGACACCACATTCTCCCACGCCTTTCACCCCGAGTGGATTTAATGGTGAGGGAGATTCATGATGAATGATATCTATTTTTGGCATTTCAGTCGAAGAGATTAGAAGATACTCGGCAAAATTGGTTGTCACGGGTTGAGCGCTTTCATCATACCCCATCCATTCAAACAACGTGTTGCCAATGCCATGGGCGGTCCCGCCTTGGACCTGCCCGTCCACTATCATTGGATTAATAATAGTCCCACTATCGTGAGAGATCACATATTTAAGAACTTTTACCCCGCCTGTCTCAACGTCAACCTCGACCTCCGCAACGGCTGTACCGCAGGCAAATGCGAGGTTATCCAAAACGACATGCTCCGTTGCCTCCATACCCGGCTCGATACCCCCTGGCAGCGCATAGCCGGGGGTTCCCGCTACAGCATGAGCGACCTGCCCGAGCGTGACCTTCAACTCAGGCACCCCCCGCACCCGTATCTCACCTTTTTCAATTTCAAGGTCTTCTTCAGAGGCCTCAAGCATATGAGCCGCTACCTTAAGCGCTTTGTCCCGTACTTTTTCTGCAGCAACGTGGGCGGATGATCCTGCCACCACTGCGAGACGGCTATTAGAAGTCCCGATCCCAAGTGAGATCGTGCCGGTATCCCCTGCGGTCACCGTGACGTTTTCCATATCGCCACCGAACTTGTCGCCCACAATTTGTGCCATCATCGTGGCTGTACCCTGCCCGATTGCGGTCCCCCCCGTATAAACATTGATTTTTCCAGATGGACCGATACGAACGGTAACCGCCTCAAAAGGCCCCCGGCCTGTCCCCTTGACGTAGTTGGCAATGCCAATTCCAATATACCTTCCCTCAGAACGAGCGTGCTCCTGCCGCTTCTCGAACCCCGACCAATCTGATTTTTCCAAGGCGCTCTGCTGGCATTCAGGATAATCCCCAGAATCTAATAGTACCGGCATTCCCCCACGGGTTTTTAGGGGTTTTTCATAAGGCATTTTATCGCCTGGAATTAAATTTCGGTGGCGGACCTCCTCCCGAGGTAACCCTAGTTCGGCTGCAACGCGGTCAAGCAATCTTTCCATAACAAAGACGCCTTGCGGGTGACCGGCCCCTCGAACCGGGGTCACGGGAACCTTGTTGGTCAAAGCAAGCTGCACATGGGTACTGAAGGCCGGCACTTCATAAGGTAATGGTATTGTTTCTGCAGCGTTATAGGGTAAATTTACCCCACGCGCGGTAAACGCTCCGTGGTCATGAATAACGCTACTCTTAATACCTCGGATCATCCCGTCCTCATCGACAGCAATTTCCGCTTCCCAATACTGATCACGTTCCTGCGTCGTAGTAATGAAGTGCTCACGGCGATCTTCCACCCACTTGATGGGTCGATTAATCATCCGTGTTGCCAAAGTCAAAACAATATCTTCCTGGTAGACTACCAGCTTGGGACCAAATCCGCCGCCAACATCAGGCGTGATGACACGCAACTGGTTCTCGTTGTGGCCTGTCATATCTGTATAGGTAGTTTTCAAAGAATGGGGCATCTGCGTAGATGTCCACAAGGTAACCTCATCCAAGCTGGGCTCAAAATTTGCCACGCAACCACGGCACTCAATTGAGTGTGAGCCGCCGCGATGGATCCATAGTGATTCAGAAAATGTATGTGCAGCTTTAGCAAAGGCTTTATCAATATCACCGTAAGTCATATTAAACTCTGCCAGTAAATTATGCTCGGCATCTCGATGCGCAACGGCCGCGCCGGGTTGCATGGCATCACGGCAATCCGCAGAAGCTGGAAGGGGTTCATAGTTGACATCTACCAGCGTTGAAGCATCTTCAGCTATATAACGGTCATCAGCAATCACGACGGCGATGGGTTCACCAACATAGGTAACCTCGTCTGAAGCTAAGGCTGGCCGATCGCGGTTCTGCTTGTATGAGGGGCTTGGCATGCCCACCACCAGGCGATCATTAATAAGAAATGGTTGAATATCCACCATGGTGTAAACGGCATGGACACCGGGATGTTCCAACGCTTTTGAAACATCAATATCTTTTATCACAGCGTGGGCAAATGGGCTTCGAACAAAACTTGCCTGCAACATATCAGAAAAGGTTATATCATCTATGAATTTAGCATGCCCTTTTAACAAAGCGGGATCTTCAAGACGCTTCGCGCGGGTTCCAAAAACTTTCCAAGCCATTGAGCAATAATTCCTGTGTGGGTGTGATAATAGTCTAAAGGAAAGATCTATCTAGGAGATTAGAAATGTTTTGCACAAAATGGAAGAATTATTCATTTTCTGAAATATCCTGATGAAAAGAATAGACTCTGTTCAAATTGTTATATTATAACATTTCTTTGAAAATCTAGGACTGCAATCTCAACATACCTTTAGTGTAAATCTCATGAGTACAAAATACACCCCTTTGATCGCTTTGACCTTGTTTCTAACTAGTGGGCTTGTCCCACCATCCTCAGCTATGGAAGGTATAGTCGTAACGATTAAGCCAATTCATTCACTGGTTTCATCAATAACAAAGGGTGTCAGCAAACCATACCTGATTATACGTGGAGCATCATCTCCACATACCTACAGTTTGCGCCCATCTGATGCAAAAAAAATTCGTAGAGCTAAACTTGTATTCCGGATTGACAACACCCTAGAAAATTTTTTGATCAAGTCTCTAAAAACGTTGGGAAGAGAGGCGCGAATTGTAACACTTTCCGAAACAAAAGGATTAACGGAATTAAAGTATCGTGAATTAGAGGATTTCAAATCTGGCCACAAGGGCCATGACGACCACAAAGGCCACAAGGGTCACGAAGGGCATCATCATGAAGGTACAGATCTACACATGTGGTTGGACCCTAAAAACGCAATACGCTTTGTTCATAAAATCGAAGCAGAATTGAAACAAGCAGATCCCAAAAACGCGGAGACTTATAGGGTAAACGCCGGGGAGCTTCGTGAACGATTAACCAAATTGACGAAAACGATCGACTCACAACTAAAATCGTTGAAAAGAAGGCCTTTTATTGTATTCCATGATGCATACCAATATTTTGAAAACCGGTTTGGGTTGAAAGCTGCAGGCACTATCACCCTTAACCATGAAGTGCCTCCCAGCGTTAAACAAATTTCCACGATTAAAAAACGGCTGAAAACATTAGGGGCTGCATGTATATTTCAAGAACCCCAATTTAATCAAAGAATTTCCAAAGCAGTTGCTCGTGGCACCGGAACGAAAATTCTTTCAATTGACCCCCTTGGCGCAGCCATAGAACCTAGTCCGGGAATGTACAATAAACTTTTAGAAGGTATCACTGCCTCGTTTAAAAACTGTCTATTAAATTAAAAAGGTCGCCAGCTACGTATAAGGCTTCCTCCATTGCGCAGTATTTGTTAAAACAAATCAACCGAGACTATTGCCTAAACGTGACTGGAAAAAAAATGGATGGTGCAGGCAGTAATATTGCTTACAAAACGATTAGCGTCGTTCCCGCAAGTCCAACGGTGGGAGCGGAAATTAGTAATGTTGATTTAACGAGGCCACTGACAGATCTGCAACTCGCTGAAGTTAAGCGGGCATTTACCGAGTATTGTGTCTTGTTTTTCCGAGAGCAGAATATCAGCTTCGAGGACCATACAAGGCTTGCAGAGTATTTCGGACCTATCGGAACCCATGTGGGAAAGCAGACAAATAGTAAGATTACTGAAGACCCTCGCGTCCGAAAGTTCCACTTCGACGAAAACTCAAAAACAGTTTCCGGACATATTTGGCACACAGATCAATCCTGTGCTGAATTACCCCCTCTGGGTAGTATTCTTTATAATCATACCGTCCCCCCAAATGGCGGGGGAGATACAATGTTTGCGAGCATGTATGCCGCTTATGAAGGACTTTCAGAACGAATGAAAATTTATTTAGAGGGAATGACTGCCTGGCATGACGGAGTCCCTACGTTCGGCCCCGGCACCCCAAATGCCACTCACCCAATAATCGTTCGCCATCCAGAAAGCGGCCGAAGGCTAATATATGTTAATCGGAGTTTCACGAAACACATTAACGGCGTCTCATCAACAGAGAGCGAGGGAATTCTCCGCTTCCTATGGGACCATTGTGCCTTGCCAGAATTCTGCCACCGCTTCCGCTGGCAACCACATTCAATAGCATTTTGGGATAACCGTTGTGCCCAACACCGAGCAACCAATGACTACCTACCAAATGTACGCTCGGGATATAGGGTTCAAATTGAGGGTATCGTAGGGCCAGTTGGCCCTTAGGACAAAACGCATACCAAAATAATTTGGACTTCAATACAATTTTTAATCTTTCTTAATTTAAATTAACGTTCATAGCGAGTTTTCCCTGTGCGTTTCTTCCTGTATAAACTTTCCAGCCAGCTAATTTTAGTTAAAAACTTTATAAAATGATTGATCAATGAAACCTGCTGCATTTGAATATCACGCCCCCAAGACAATTGAAGAAGCAATTGAGCTATTGTCACAACACGCGCAAAATGACGGACGTATCCTCGCGGGCGGCCAAAGCCTGGTGCCGACTATGGCTTTTAGGTTAGCGCGCCCGACACATCTAATCGATATCAACGATATCACTGACTTAAATACCATAAAAACAGAAGGAGATGCACTTCATATTGGGGCCACTATACGCCACGCACAGTTTCATGAGCCCGTATGCAAAGGGGTTTTAGGGCATTTACTAACCGACGTCGTTAAAAACATCGCGCACTACCCTATACGCCAGCGGGGCACTTTCTGTGGCAGCATTGCACATTCGGACCCCGCCTCCGAGTGGTGCATGGTTGCCGCAACGCTGGATGCAACCATGGTTGCAGTAAGCAAGCCCGGTGACAGGCTTATACCAGCTGCGGATTTCTTTGAGACCGTAATGACCACGTCTCTTGAGCAGGATGAATTATTGCGGGAGGTTCGTATTCCACTACTAAGTGATGATACAGTCTATGGCTTCGAGGAGTTTAACCGCCGCGCCGGGGACTTTGCGATCTCCATGACACTCGTTACCTACAGACAAAAGAACGGCAAAATAATTGATCCACATATTGGTATTGGCGGGGCTGAAGATCGACCACGCCGGATTGAGGACGCCGAAAACGTTCTTATCGGCCAAATACCTGATAGTGACGTATTTCTTAGAGCTGCGAAAGTCGCTGCTGAAACTATTGACCCTATGGAAGACCATGCAACGAACGCTGAATACCGTCGCGATTTAACCGCAACTCTCGTTCAGAGAGCGCTGGAGAAGACTAAATAATGAGTAATAAAAAAGATGTAGGCCTAACCATCAACGATCATGAGTATAAGGTCTCAGTTGACCCTCGCTGGACTTTAGCCGATGTGATCCGAGACCAATGTGGGCAAACAGGAACCCATCTCGGATGTGAACATGGTGTTTGTGGTGCTTGTACAGTTTTGGTCGACGATACACCAGTACGCTCGTGCCTAATGTTTGGTATTCAAGCCGATGGGAAAAAAATTCGTACTGTTGAAGGTCTCGCGAAGGGTGACGAATATCATCCGCTTCAAAAGGCATTTATGGAAAATCATGCCTTACAATGCGGATACTGCACCCCTGGATTTTTGATGCTTGCAGTTGGAATATTAGAAAGCCAGCCTAATATCTGCGATAAAGACCTTGATGAAGTCCTCTCATCCAACCTTTGCCGCTGCACGGGTTATGCAAATATTGTAAAAGCCGTACGCAAAGCACGCGACGAAATGAAGACAGCAAGCTGATGGCCACCGCAACAAATAGAATGCTGGGACACCTCGGTGATAGTGTTGTTCGGTTGGAAGATCCACCTCTTGTTAAAGGCCAAGGTCGCTTCGTGGGTGATATTAATTTTCCACACCAAATTCACATGCGGATTGTACGGAGCCCATATGCGCATGGAAAAATTAAATTAATCGACACCTCAGCGGCTACAGCTTATCCAGGGGTCGTTGCCGTTTGGACCACCGATGATATAAAAGATATCCCACCCATCGATTTCCGTGAAGGTAGTGACCCTACATTAGCGCTATTTCGTCAGTATCCGCTGGCTCGCGAACTCGTGCGATATGTGGGTGATCCGGTAGCCGCGGTATTTGCCGAAGACCCATACACAGCCGAAGACGCCGCGGAGTTGGTCAGTCTTGAAATTGAGCCGCTCCCCGTTTTGATCAATGCAGATGATCCTCCTCAAGAATTCAAAGGCAAAGCAAAAACTGAGGCTGCTATTGTCGAACAAGGCTATGGCGATATCGAAGCAACATTTGCATCAGCATATAAAGTTGTTGAAGTTGATGTAAAGGTTAGTCGCCATACAGGTGTACCAATGGAATGCCGTGGGGCGATTGGTCGATATGACGCCGCTCGTGATACCCTCGAAATGTATGGGGCTGCAAAAGTTCCCCATCGCAACCGTGAAACTTTATGCCGAATGTTGGATCGCCCAGCATCTAGCGTGCATCTATTTGAAGGACATACAGGAGGTGGGTTTGGTGTTCGCGGGGAACTTTATCCGGAAGATGTACTGGTTTGTGTCGCTGCCATGCGTTTAGGACAGCCAGTAAAGTGGATAGAAGATCGCCAGGAACATTTGATGGCGGCTAACCACTCACGTCAACAACGTCATATTATTCGTGCTGCTGTTGCAGAGGATGGTGAAGTAATCGGCCTTGATGACGAACTCTACCTTGATCAAGGTGGGTATATAAGAACACATGGCACCCGGGTAGCTAACATGACAACTGGTACTCTACCTGGGCCATACCGATTTCCCGTATACCGATCAGTATGTCATTTTTGCTTAACCAATAAGACACCGGCTGCAACCTACCGTTCTCCCGGCCGCTGCGAGAGCACTTTCGTTCGAGAACGATTAATGGACGCCGTGGCTGTTGCAATGGAAATGGACCCTATTGCTGTGCGCCGCCGCAACCTGATCTCGCTGGAGGAAATGCCCTACGGACGAGACCTTGACGTTCTGGGTGACTCTGTAGAACACGACCCGGGCGACTATGCCGGACTCCTCGACCAAGGTTTAGCGCAAATTGGTTGGGACGATTTACAGGCTAGTCTCGCCGAAAGACGAGCCAATGGAGAAATGGTTGGAGCTGGTATCTCGATGTTTTTTGAGAAATCTGGTTTGGGCCCATCCGATGGTGCCAAGATCTTTGTTGATGGGACGGGTCATATCGAAATTGTCACAGGCGGAGCCTCTCTTGGTCAAGGCTTCGAAACTGCGATGGCACAAATTTGTGCCGAAGATTTGGGAACAGATTATCGTCGCATTCGTGTCATTCACGGTCAAACAAACCGTATTGACTATGGCGTTGGTGCCCATGCCTCTCGTGCCACCGTCCTCACCGGCACTGCGGTTAGTTTAACCGCACAAGCTGTCAGAGAGAAAGCACTTGATATGGCCGCAGAACTGCTACAAACCACGGCCGAGGCGCTAGATATCACTGATGGTGTAATTCACTCAAAAGATAATCCTAACGGGCCGTCTCTAACCCTCGGAGAAGTTGCCGAAGCGTTAGCCCCAACATCAAAAGTACGCGGAAGCCGCGAGCCATATTTAAAAGGGGAAGAGTGGTTTCATATCGACCATCAAACCTATCCGTATGGACACCATATTGCGGTTGTGAAGGTCGACCCGGGCACTGGCGGTGTAAAAATTGAAAAATATTTTATTGCCTACGATATCGGCCGGTCTATAAACCCGATGATGATTGAAGGGCAATTAGTAGGTGGTTTAGCGCAGGGTATCGGGGGGGCGTTATTTGAAGAATTCACGTATACAGAAAATGGTGATCCACAGTCTGTGACGTTTGCTGACTACCTTATGCCGACGTTAAACGAAACACCCAATCCGGAAATTCTACTAACCGAAGACTTCCCAAGTATACGCACACCACTTGGAATAAAAGGAGCTGGTGAAGCTGGAATTACCGGGGCAGCAGGGGCAATAGCATCAGCTATTGATGCAGCTATTGGTATACCCGGTGCGGTTACCGAGGTCCCAGTAACACCACAAAGACTGAAAAAAATATTAGATGAAAACTCAATCTAACAACGCGTTTCAAGATCAGACATTTGGAGACACATTATGGCGAACAAAGACCTAAGAGACTGGATCACTGATCTGGAAGCGAACGACCAGCTGCAATTGGTGACTGGTGCCGACCGTGAAGAAGAAATTGGTGCCATCGTCGATATCTATATGCGACAGATGACCAACCCAGCTGTGATGTTTGATGATATTCCCGGCTACCCTAAAGGCTATCGTGTCCTCGCCAACATTCTAACTTCCGTACCACGGATCAATCTGGCACTCGACGAACCCGTTGATAAATCAGAAGTAGAACTAGTCGATTATTGGCGTAAATACATGAAGGACCAACCCACACATGCACCGTTAGAGGTGAATGGGGGGCCAATCCTGGATAACGTCTATAAAGGCAAAGACATTGATATTACTAAAATACCCACTCCAAAATGGCATGAACATGATGGTGGCTATTTTATCGGTACGGCCTGTATGGTGGTTATGAAAGACCCCGATTCCGGCTGGATAAATTATGGTGCATATCGAGTCCAAGCCCACGACTCCGTAACAGCCTCTTTGATGACCTCTAAGGGTAAACACGGTGACATCATACGGAATAAATATCATGATCGCGGCGAACCATGCCCAATCGCTGTCGTTGTCGGCATGCATCCAGCCTTATTTATGGTTGCCGGACTCGAAATGCCATATGGAAAGAACGAATATGACTGTGCAGGGGGATTGCTGGGAGAAGGGGTAGAAATTATCAATATGCCAAAGACCGGCTTGCCAGTTCCTGCCAATGCGGAGATTGCATTTGAGGGTTTCATCCATCCGGATGACCGAATTGACGAAGGGCCTCTTGGTGAGTGGACCGGCTACTACGCCGGCGGGGCAACCACCCAACCCGCCATTCGAATTGAAACATTTATGCATCGCGACGACCCTATTTTGCTTGGTGCCATACCTGCGGTTCCACCAAATGACGATACCTTCTATCGTGGCTCCTACCGCTGTGGGGCGGTCTGGAACCAGCTTGAAGCCGCGGGAATTCCTGAAGTTAAGGGCGTCTGGGCCCACGAAGCGGGGGGTAGCAGAATGTGGCTAACGGTCTCCATCAAACAGATGTATGGGGGGCATTCCAAACAAGCTGGATTAATTGCCTCGCAATGCCATGCCGGGGCCTATGCCAATCGTTGGGTAATTGTCGTTGACGATGATATTGATCCAGCGAATCTCAATGATGTAATTTGGTCAATGTGTACACGTTGCGACCCACAAGACGGGGTAGAGGTATTAAATGGTTGCTGGAGTACCCACCTCGACCCCATGAGCTACAGCCATGAAGA
>CAZCKO010000002.1:0-22462 GCA_964499275.1 uncultured Rhodospirillaceae bacterium | reverse complement strand
GCGCCACCCTGAACTTGGCCTTCAACCTGTTGGGGGTGAATTGCCTTACCAACATCCTGGACGACGGTATATCGCGTGACATCTGTTCGCCCGGTCGTCTCATCAACTTTGACATCGACAATATTAACGGCAAAACCAGGACCGGCACCAGTCACGTTCATTTCTGTATGCCCACAAATTGCACCGTGGCTCATTGTGGTTTGCTTGCAAATATCAGCAATAGATAGAGGTTCGAAGTCTCCGACATTAGCACTAGCCGGACGACACATACCCTCTTCAAAAACTATACCGTCTTCAGGAACATCCCAGATTTCTGAGGCCCGCCGCCTTAGCTCCGCAATACATTTACGGGCAGAATCTACAATCACCATACCCACAGAGAATGTGGTCCGACTTCCTGCCGTTACACGGTTAAAACCTAAGGAGTTAGTGTCCGCCATCTTGACACGCACTTGGTCAACTGGAATACCCAGCTCTTCCGCCGCCATCATACTTATGGAAATTCGGGATCCGGCCACATCAGAGGTTCCGACGGCAATTGTGACCGTCCCATCCGGAGCAAGGTTAAGAGATGCAGCGGTCTCTCCGCCTCTGTTGAACCAAAATCCAGTGGAAATACCGCGACCTTCGCCTTCTTTAACCGGCGTTTTATAATGGTCACATTCCTTAGCTTTCTTGAGGGTTTCAATAAACCCTATAGGCCCCCAGGTATCTCCATAAATGGTTGTATGGCCATCTTCCGCAGCATTTTTAAGACGGAAATCAATTGGATCCATCTCAATTTTTCTAGACATTTCGTCGATCACACCTTCAACCCCAAAAACAATTTGTGGCACACAAGGGGCTCGAAATGATGCTACTTTTTGCCGATTGGAAAGAACCTCATATGCTATGACATCAACATTTTTGATGTCATAGCGTGTGAACATCGCATTGGGCGCATTAAAATACATCGACCCGGCAAATGGTCCTGCTTGAAAGATCATCTCAGCATGAGCCGCCGTAATAGTACCATCCTTTTTACAACCCATTTTAACGGTATAACTGGTACCGGAAACAGGGCCGGTTCCCCGAAATACTTCAATCCGAGAAAGGACAATCTTAACGGCACGTGACGCTTTTTTGGAAAGTAGGATTGCTATTGGCTCGCCATAAAAACCGGTCTTGCCGCCAAATCCGCCTCCGAGTTCAGATTGCTGAACATTAATTTTATTACAATCAATATCAAGGATTGCCGACAAACGATCTCGGTAAACAAACGGAGCCTGTGTACAGCACCAGACTTCAACCTGACCGTCTTCCGAATAATCTGCTATGCAAGCCTGCGGCTCGATATAACCCTGATGCATCGGCTTACTATCATAGCTCCGCTCAACAATTATATCAGCATCTTCAAAGCCAGCGTCGATATCTCCCAGTTGGGTAACCATCCGCTCCGTAACATTAGTGGGCTTGTCTTCGTCTTTCTCGGCGCCCTTTGTACGGAGATAGTCATGCAGAATAGGCGCATCAGCACTCATGGCCTCTACAGGGTCTATTACGTGCGGCAAAATTTCATAATCGACTTCGATCAACTTAAGAGCCTTTTTAGCCACTCTCTCGCTGGTTGCTGCGACAGCGGCAACTGGATGACCATCATATAATGCCTTTTCCCGAGCCATCATATTTCTTGTCATATCACCGGCGCCAGTTCCCGCTTTTTTCTCTGGAAAGTCATCGCGCGTAACAATCGCCTTAACACCTGGCAAGGCTTCTGCCTTCGAAGTATCGATCGATTTTATAACCGCATGAGCATGCGGACTACGCAAGATTTTGCCTACTAACATTCCCGGCAGGAACGCATCAGCGCCAAATTTAGCGCGGCCTGTTACTTTATCAAGACCATCATGCTTTACAGGATTAGTACCAACAACTTTTAGTTCAGCATTTGGATCGAATCCACTCTCTTCAAGAATTGTCGCCATAATTAGCCCCCTCTCATTTCTGCAGCCGCGGATTGCACGGAACGAATGATCTTATCATAACCAGTGCACCGGCATAAATTACCGGCGAGCCAGAAACGAATTTCAGTTTCGGTTGGATCAGGATTTTTCTCAAGCAGAGCCTTAGCTGCGACGAGAATACCTGGCGTGCAAATTCCACATTGCAAGCCGTTGATTTCGAGAAAATGGCGCTGCAGCGGATGTAATTCATCGGCTGATGGTGCCATACCCTCAATCGTCTCAATTTCTTTGCCATCTGCTTCAACACCGAGGACAAGACAGGAACATACTAATTCGCCTTCTAGTGAAATACTGCAAGCTCCGCAGTCACCCGTAGAACAACCCTCTTTAGTGCCAGTTAATTCCAACTCATTCCTCAGAACATCAACCAGCGATTGATCAGGTTCGCAAAGGAACTCGTACTCATCGCCATTTATCGTCGTTGTGACGTGACTTCTTTTTGCCATCAGTTTTCTCTCGCCCGTTCTAATGCTATTTTTGCAGCGCGCTGTGCGATTACAGACGCGGTTTTAATCCTGTATTCCTTGGACCCCCGTTTATCGGAAATTGGATTGCATGCAGCACTGCAGGCTTCACCCAATTTGGCAAGGGCCGCATCATCAACCTTTGTTCCGATCAAGGCATCAGCTGCTTCGGAGACAAGCAGAGGCGTCGGAGCCACTGCCCCCAGTGAGACACGGGCAGAAACACAGTTACCATCGTCATCCAACGTAATATTTACCCCTGCACCGACAACTGCAATATCCATCTCGGTACGAGGTGTTAGCCTAAGGTAAGCATCACCTGAGTGAGGTGAACGCTTCGGCATCGTGAAGGAAATGATTATTTCCCCCGCAGCTAATGACGTTTTGCCAGGGCCTGTAACTATATCTTCAACGGGTGCCTCACGTGACCCATCGGGACCAACAATATTACAAATTGCGCCCGCTGCAATCATTGCAGGCGTGGTATCAGCCGCCGGAGACGCATTACACAAATTACCACCAACACTGGCACGGCCTTTAACTTGAATGGAGCCTATGAGAGCAACACCATCAATGATTCCCGGCCAAGAGGAGGCGAAGCCCTCATCGTCCATTAGTGCCATACCTGGTGTCGCCGCACCAAACGTGTATGAACCGTCCGACTCAGAAACACCGATCGTCCCAGGTATATTTTTAATATCAACTATAATGCCGGGTTCTATTAAATCTGCATGAACCTGCACCATTACATCGGTACCTCCGGCAAAAACCTTCCCCTCACTCCCCGCTTGGGCAAGCAACGAAACCGCTACATCCGGTGATTCCGGAGCTTCGTAACGTACATCATCCATTGTTACGGACCTCCCCTTCTTTTCATTAAATTTTCAATTTATAAGACAGTCGTAATCATGGACTAACACGACCACGAAAACCAGCCCTATAAGGCCAGAAACAACAGGTTTTATTAAACCCTAAAGACATCACCACGCTTACGCCCCTGTGACATTGGCAAAAATAGTTCACTCAGTGGAAATCTGCTGCGAATCATGCCCTGCTCATGTGAATAGCTAACCAACTTGGTAAGCTGGTTTTCATTATCTTTTGTCATACCATATTCCCATGGATCCTTGCCCATTATACCTTCCTGTTCTTCCCAGGCCTCTCTATACCAAGCGAGTGGTACAATACGAGGGTTAACCATGCGCTTCATCGCTAATGCTTTTGATTCATTAAAGGCGTGGTAAAGATTTAGAGGCACCCAAGGATATTTTTCTACAATTTCTCTTTTAATTCCAAGAACATGCATGATTGGAAAAATACGCGTTCGAGAAAAATAGGAGACCTCTTCTTCCTTAAAATTCGGAAATAAACGCCCAACACGAGGGTCCTTTTCCACCAACGGCCTAATCAAATCGGGATGCAAAACGGCATCAAGTTCCCCCTCCGCCAGCATAGTTTCAACAGACTTTTCGTCTGGTAAACGCGTTAATTTCAAATCTTCTGGCGGTTCAAATTCGATACTCTCATCAAGTTCCGAAAACCAATCTATAGAACGATGTGGAACACCATATTCATGCTCCAAAATCCCCCTCATCCACAACTGGGCGCTTGATTGGAACTGTTTTACCCCCATTTTGGAGCCAATAAGATCTTTTGGGTCTTTTATTCCTTTTGTCGTGTTAATAAACATAAAACCATGTCTGAAACGACGGTGAAGGAAAACGGGTATTCCTTCAAAAGGCATATCTTGATCACGTGCGACGAGATAGGAAGAACAGGAACATTCTGCAATATCAAAATCCTGATTACGTAGAAAACGCCAATGGCGAGTGGTGGAGTCCATATCTGTTAGAACATTTAGTTTTATTCCATCAGGTTCTACCGTTCCCTCTTTAAGCGCACGAACGATCTCGTAATCGCCCATCGCTAGGGTTAGCTCCAACTTTTGCCCCATTACCCCCACACTCCTGACGCCGAAAAAGAATTAAAATTATGTAAGATCATATTGAATTTGCATTATATTTTTTGAAGAATTTCTTTCATACGTTGTGGTGTAACCGGAAGCTGAGTAATTGCTCCCGGGATACCAATTGCTTGATCAATGGCTCCGGCAATCGCTCCACCAACACCATTTATACCCCCTTCACCGCCACCCTTGAGCCCCAGCAAATTATGGGGGCTGGGGGCATCTTCTGTAATCATACATTCAATTAATGGAACACGATCTAGGGTCGGCATAAGGTAGTCAGCAAATGTCACCGCCATGGGTTGTCCGTCATCGCCATAGACAAACTCCTCGTAGAGCGCACCACCGATACCCTGGACACAGCCGCCAACCAACTGGCCTTCAAGGAGCATCTCGTTGACCATACAGCCTACATCATAGGCAACCATAAAACGTTCAACATCAATTCTACCCGTATCTGGATCTACATTCACGACAGCAAAATGAATACCATAAGGGAACGCTGATTCTTCGGTCTGGTGGAAATCTTCGGCTTCCAACCTACCATTATGGCTCCGGGCAACATCAGCAACGGTAATGGAAGGTCCAGAGGGACTGTCAGAAACACGTATTATCCCGTCGACAATATCTAGGCTATCAGCAGACAGCTGTAGCATTTCTGCAGCTTGATCGAGTACCATTTTGCGCAAAGACAGTGCGGTTACGTTAACAGCACTGCCAGTCATCACCGTCGCGCGCGCTGCATGAGCGCCAATTCCGTAGGGGATCAATTTAGTCTGCCCGTGAAGAACCGTGATGCGATTGTAATCAACACCCAACGCATTGGCGCAAATCTGCGCCATAGTTGTTTCAAACCCCTGCCCCAATGAAGCCCCGCCAGTGAGAACCTCAATGTCACCATTGTCGTCAATGGAAATTCTGGCCCCATCTGAGGGTCCTTTGCCACTTTCTTCGACAAAAATAGCGATCCCGGCGCCCACCATTTCACCATTACGGCGTCGATTTTCTAAATCACTTTCCAAATCATGCCACTGTAACCATTCAATGGATTTATCCAATAATTTTGCATAATCTCCAGTATCAATCTCAAGATTCTCAACGCCTGCCTCATCAAACTTTATAGAATATGGCATATCATCAGATGTGATCAGATTTTGGCGACGAATTTCTATGCGGTCTATACCAAGCTTAACGGCCAAGGCATCTATTAACCGTTCCCGTACAAAAGTACTCTCAAAACGCCCCGGCGCTCGGTATGTTGCCGCGGGGGTTTTATTTGTCAGTCGCAAATGACAAAGAGCACGATAGGCGGGGATCTTATAAGCACCGGTAAGCATACACATTGTGCGATTTGGCACATTAGCGCCGTGGGTGCGTATATAGCCACCTTGATCATGAAAGAACTCATCCTCCATCCCAAGGATCATACCATTTTTATCCGAGGCAATCTTAACCAAATGATGTTGATTACGACCCTGATTAGCCGCCATCATGTGTTCCTGTCGGTCCTCTATCCATTTTATGGGCCGGCCAAGCCGCATCGCACCAACTAATACAAGAACATCCTCTGGGTATAATTCACCCCTGATACCAAATCCGCCGCCAGTATGCCCCTCATATAACTCTATCTTATCCGAGTCCCGGCCAAGCATCCGCACTAGTGTATCACGGTTACGGTGCGGTACTTTGGCCGCACCATAAAGTTTAAGAATATCGTTTTCGCGGTCATAAACACCAATTGCGCCCCTTGTCTCCATCGGCACCCCAGAATGTCGGCCGGTACGGAGATCTAGTTCAATAATCGTGTCTGCCTTTGCGAAGGCGTCGTCGATATCACCGTAGGTGTGAGTGAGAAGTCCAGCCTCAGAACTCAACCCATCATCGAACTCACCGGGTTCATCATCTGCCGACGATATAACCCGCAATGTCTCAGAATTGATTACAACCAGATCCGCGGCATCCTCAGCCACGTAAGGGTCTTCAGCAAAAATTGCTGCTACTGGGTCACCGACATAACGTACCCTTTCACAAGCTAAAACATTCTGACGAAATGGCTTGAGTTCCTCGGAAGATTTGTCTGCCCGAAAATCGATTGGTGGTAAATCTAAAATGTCCTCGCTCGTCCAAATTGTTACTACCCCATGAACTTTTTCGGCTTCCTTGGTGTCAATGGAAATTATTCGCGCATGCGCATAAGGGCTGCGGACAATCCGCATATGAAGTTGATTCGGAAAATTAATATCCGCAGCGTATTTGCCCTTCCCTGCAATCAACGGAGGATCTTCAAGCCTGGTCAGCCGCTGACCGAGGAGATCATTTTTCTGAATAGTCATAGCTATTTGATAACGAATTTTTAGGCAATAAGCAAAGGAACACAAATCCATAAATCGGGTCTCGGGCTTGACTATGGTGTCTATTCACCGTTGGCTAAAGTCAATAGATAGAAGTTGCTTAGGGAATAACGCTCATGGCTGATATTATAACCAAGACATTAAAATGTGATGGCGGACTGCCAGCATTCATTGCCAAACCTGAAAATACCGCTCACCCCCTGCCCGCTGTCGTAATCATGCACGAACGCTATGGACTAGTTCAACATACGCTAGATTTAGCAGAGCGGTTTGCCCATAGCGGGTTTGTGTGTATAGCCCCGGACTGTTTTTTTCAGCATCCTGACCAAGAGGCCCTTCATGCTGGTGATGACCGCTATGACATTACAGATGATGAGGCTGCAAAACATCTCAACACTTCGATAAATGTATTATTATCCATGGAAGAGGTGAACAACGATTGCATTGCTGTCAAAGGCGTCTGCCAGACGGGACGACACCCTCTGATTATAGCCGCACGCAAAAAAATAGCGGCCGCCTTGGTATGGTATGGGGCAGCCCAGGACCGCGAATGGGATACCAGTGACCTTTACCATGAGCCGCTAGAGAAGGTGATTGAAAAGGTCGATTGCCCTGTACTTGGAATGTTTGGCGAAGCTGACCATATGATCTCCCTTGATCATATCCGACGATTTCGAAACTGTCTTGAGGACAAGGGTAAAAGCCACGCAGTGCATGTTTTTCCAGATGCACCGCATGGATGGCTTAACGATACAATGCCCGGACGCTACCGCCGAGAGCAAGCCGAACTTGCATGGAATGTACAGTTAAATTTTTTAAGGAAAGTGCTATCACCCACGTACGACCGAACAAAAATATATTCCCACTACGAATGTGTCAGTAGCCAGGACTACGATTTCACGAAAAACATCAGGCAGGAATAACAGCAGTTTTAAACGCGATGACCAGAAGGCGGCAGTCCCATAAGTACCTGCCCGACCGGCTCATAATTCGACACGTGTGATTGGCCCTGAGCCAAGACTGTATGGATATCACGGAAACGACGTTCAAACGGATTGACCTCAAATATGGCGTTTGTTCCGCAAGCCTGAAAGGCAAAATTAGCAACCTCCTGCGCCTGGTTCATCGCATATGTTATAGCCAGCCGGAGGCGCGCCCGAACGTCATATGATGGTGGTTCACCTGAGCATTGTGCAGCCCAGTATTCCTCAATCATTTCAATGAGGAATGCTCTACTTGACCGCAACTTTGCTTCGTTGATTGAAACCTGCGACTGAATGACAGCATTTTCTCTTAAAACCGTCGTCATGCCTCCTCCAACCTTTGTCTCCGCCAGCTTTTTAAAATCCTCAAGCATGGTGCGTGCAACTCCAAGGGTAAGCCCAGAAAACATGATCCCGTAGCTGGTCAACAAGGGAATATTATAAAGTGGTCCCATTTCAACCCGGTCTGGCTGACTATCCCGCCATGTTGTATATTCTTCAGGAACAAACAATTCGGTTACCTTATAATTATCACTCCCGGTGCCCCGGAGTCCCATCACCTGCCAAACATCAATCATTTCAGCACTTGATTTGGGAAAAAGCATTGTACGCATAACCGGCTTGCCATCTTCGCCCTTCATTGGTTCACCTGCTTCATCGCAGACCCGACTGTGACCACCAAGCCAAGTAGCATTACGGCTGCCACTGCCAAAACGCCACTCACCAGTCACCCGATAACCATCCTCTACAGGTATCGCCACTGCTTTTGCAGGGGGGCCCCACGCTAGAATGGCATCGCGGGGACCAAATATATCTTTGCAAACATCGTGCGATATATAGCCCGAACCCCATGTACAACCGGTACCCTGCCCAACACACCAGGCCGTGCTGGCGTCAGCTTGAGCAACAGTCTCTACAGCTTTCATTAACATCAAGGGTGATGACTCACCCCCACCGATAGACCGCGGCAATGCCATCCGAAACATTTCTTTGTCATGCAACGCTTCCATAATGTCGGAAGGCACTTTGCCCTGTGTCTCGGTTTCATCCGCAGCGGCAGCAATCTTATCTTGCAAGCCTTGAGCTCGCACGACCCAGTCAATGTTGATAGTATCCGAAGCTGCCTGATCCATAAATATTTCCTGTTTAATGAAATGCCAGAGGCACCTCTATATACATAAATTTACAAAGAGCACTGGGTTTACGCCAGCCCTTCCTCCTTATTGCTCCAAATCGATATCCAAAGCTTGGAAAATACGAGTATGCATGTTGTAAGTACCGATCAAAACCGTCAGCCCTATAATTTCTGCCTCATTAAATTCTTCTGCAACAACATCATAAACATCATCGGGCACCTGAATATCAAGTGACATCGAATCAGTGTATGCTAGAACGTTACGATCTCTTTCATCAAAAAGATCAGAATTTTTCCAATCTTCAAGCGCTTCACACTCAGACAATGTTAGTCCCTCAGCTTCTGCTAACTCGGGAACATGCTGATTAATGACGTACTGAACCCGATTCAGGTGGGCGATACGAATAATCACCATCTCGCGTAGGCGACCATCTAGACCAAGGTCCCAACGGACCATATTAAGATAATCGAACCATCCACGTGCAGCGGGTGGGTTGTGAAGCAACATCTTATATATATTCAGAAGTTTTCCACGACGACCAGCTTTTAACTTTTCAACAAAATCCGAGAATTCTGGTTTATTTTCTGCATCAACAAGAGAAACGCGCGCCATTTGACCTCCATAAATCCACTACGAGCCATGCTGGCGCGCGTAGTCTTCCACTACTGCTGTGCTTCAGCTTTCCTTCTTTCGAAAAGCTGAACTAACTTTATAACGTCAGTGGCATCCATTCTAGCGAGCGGCCCAGCGCTGTAGCTAGAGGAAACAACTCTTCCATCATCGCCAAGTAAAAATTCAGAAGGTTGAATGATACCCCGGCGGTCTTCCCACCATGAATCAATTTGGCGTGCTTGATCGCGTGTCACTCCCTGACCAATGGGAAAAGAGACTTCATCGGCCACCAGCTTTGCTTCATCTCCTGTATCAATACTTGCAGCAATCACTTTGATACCCTCAGCTTCAAGGGTAGATTTTTCGTTTTCAAAACCGACCAACTGCCGGCGGCAGTATGGTCACCAATGCCCGCGATAAAACAGGATTATCTGGTACTTCGCATCGACCAGGCCTGGTATTGTCGCCGTGCCCCCTCCAACCAAATTTAAAGTCATGTCAGGAAAGGCATCACCAATATCTAATTTTGTTGCCATTAATTTACTCCATTTAGAAACAACTTCATTTTCTATCACCTTTCTAAAAATGCAATACCGGCAATTGCTGAATTGAATAAATAGTCCTAATCTGACAAGAGAATATCTTTGAAGGAGAAAAAATCTAATGGATCCCCGTTTTGAACAATTCAAGGACTTGGACTGGGGCTCTATGAGCTACCCAGAAAAGAGAGAGGTTTGGCTCCAGATATCCGATATGAGTGCCGAAGACTTTGACACGATGATGGCCTCGCAAAAAGCTCGTCAAGACCAGGTGCCGAAGATCGGCGAATTAGCGCCAGACTTTAAACTAGAGCGGCTAGACAGAACCAGAAAACGTACCGGAGAGTATGTAAAACTTTCAGACCTGAGAGGAAAGTCGGTTGCGCTATGTTTTGGTTCTTATACCTGACCACCCTTTCGTGAACAGTCCGTGAGACTGAACGAAATTTACGAAGCAAATAAAGACAATATTGAATTTTTTCTGATTTATGTACGTGAGGCACACCCTTCAGATGGCTGGCAGACACTTCAAAATCTTGAGCCTGAGATTTTTTACAAGGCCCCTAAGACAGCTGACGAACGTGCTGAAATTGGTCATGCCTGCCAGGTTGGTCTTGATCTCAGATACCCAATGCTCATCGATGGTCTCGATGACGAAACGGAAAAGAATTATGTGGCCGCACCAATCCGGTTATTTGTCATCGACCCGGATGGCAAAATTACTTATGCCGGGAAAGAAGGCCCACACTTATTCGACCCGGATGGCTGGGAGGAAGCCATCAAAGCACAAACCATCTAAATTAAATCATTATGAATCCCGGTGGGGACCTAGATGACAGCCCCCACCGGAAAAATCCTTTCATTAATACCCTCAGTAGATAAGCTTTTACGAACGACAGATGCCAAAAACTTGATCGATTCTTTTGGTCGCCGATCTGTAACCAACGTTGTACGCGAAGAACTTGCAACACTCAGAGCAACTCTTTTACGCAACGGCGAAGAATCTGTCCGCAAGATCTCTATCCAACATATTTTGCGAGCTGTGGCGGAGCGCCTTGAAGAAAATCTTAAACCATCACTGAAATCTGTTTTAAATTTGACTGGGACAGTGCTCCATACAAACCTGGGACGCGCGCCCCTCCCTAAAGAGGCAATTAAGGCAATGGCCGAGGTTGCCCAGGGTGCCAGCAACCTTGAATACAACCTTGATTCCGGAAAACGCGGGGACCGAGATACGCATCTTGAAAATATATTAATTAAACTCATTGGTTCAGAGGCGGTAACAATTGTTAATAATAATGCTGCGGCTGTTCTTCTCATTCTAAATTCTCTGGCTCTTCGTAAAGAGGTTCTCGTCTCTCGCGGTGAGTTGATTGAAATTGGTGGTGCTTTTCGTATCCCGGAGATAATGAAACGTGCCGGTGTAAAACTTCGAGAAGTGGGAACGACCAACCGCACTCATTATCGTGACTTTGCCGAGGCAATTGATGCAAAAACCGCAATGATAATGAAAGTCCACACCAGCAATTATGAGGTGCAGGGATTTACTGCAGCTGTCCCAGAGCCAGAGTTGGCAGAGATAGCTCACTCAAATCGGCTGCCATTCGTAACAGACCTTGGAAGCGGGACAATGATTAATTTGGAGAAATTCGGACTGCCTCACGAACCAACTGTTCAGGAGGCCCTTGCCAACGGAGCTGACCTAGTCAGTTTCAGTGGTGACAAGTTACTCGGCGGCCCGCAAGCCGGCATAATTGCGGGGCGGGCTGACTTAATAAAGAAAATAAAAAAGAACCCCATGAAAAGGGCTATGCGGTGCGATAAAATGACTATCGCAGCCCTTACAACAATTTTACACTTATACTCCGACCCTGACAGCGTCGCTACGCGCATACCCGTTCTAAGATTGTTAACCCGGACACCAGAGGAAATTTTTAAAACCGCGGAGAGGCTAAACCCGATTATAAACAAATGCCTGGGTGAAGAATTTTTAAGCAAAATTCAACCTTGCAAAAGTCAGATCGGTAGTGGAGCCATGCCAACCGAAAGGCTGGAAAGTTTTGCCGTGGTAATAAAACCACGGAAATCCAAATCGACAGGCACTATCTTAGCACGTCTGGCCTCTTCATTTCGTAAATTACCTGTGCCGGTGATCGGGCGCATCCAAGATAATGCCTTATGGTTGGATTTACGTTGCCTGGAAGCCGATCATGAAAAATCTTTCATCAACCAAGTAAAAACACTGTCAATAAATTGATCATTGCAACATCTGGACATATCGACCACGGCAAAACAGTACTGGTAAAAGCACTAACGGGTATCGATACGGATAGACTTCCTGAGGAGAAAACTCGAGGTATTTCAATCGACCTCGGCTACGCATATCACGAACTGGATCATGATAAAATTCTTGGTTTTGTCGATGTACCGGGTCACGAAAAATTTGTCCGGAATATGCTGGCGGGTGTTACTGGTATTGATTATGCCCTGCTAGTGATCGCCGCTGATGATGGCCCTATGCCGCAAACAGAGGAACACCTCGCAATTCTTGACCTGCTTGGCGTTTCAAGAGGTGCTGTTGCTATAACAAAAATTGATCGTGTTGAGGCTGGTCGGTTAGAGGAAGTCATTACACTAACTGAGATCCTGCTTGATGATACCAGCCTTAGTGGGGCACCAATTTTTCCTGTCTCGGGCATCACGGAAGTTGGGGTAACCGAGTTGTGGTCCCATTTAAAAACTCTGGCTGCTAATTATACAAGCAGCCAAACTGGCGGAAATTTTAGGCTCGCTATTGATCGGTGTTTTACGGTACCTGGCGCTGGATTAGTTGTTACGGGCAGTGTTTTTTCAGGTGAAGTAAAAATCGGAGAGCGGTTAACTCTATCACCAGTGGGCATACAGGTCAGGGTACGGGGTGTTCATGCCCAGAACCGAAATGCGGAAAGTGGGGAGGTTGGCCAGCGCTGTGCGATAAACATTACTGGGCCAGATTTACAGAAAGGTCAGATACATCGCGGCGATTGGTTATTAGATGAGGCAGTTCACGCCCCTACACGTCGTTTTGACGCCCGTATCCGGTTACTTAAATCTGAGGCACGGCCTTTAAAACATTGGAGCCCCGTGCACCTGCATGCAGGAACCGCTGACATCAGCGCGCGAGTAGCCTTACTTGATGGAAATTCCATCCTACCTGGGGATACTGGACGTGTACAGTTAGTCCTTGATGAATCTATTGGAATTTTACATGGAGACCGTTTGATTCTTCGTGACCAATCGGCACGCCGGACTATGGCTGGTGGTAATGTTATAGACCCCTTTGCTCCCTCGCGGGGCCGTTCTAAACCGGAGCGCCTCGCCGCCGTCTCTGCGATGGAAATTAAAGAACCTCAAGCAGTTTTAACATCTCTAATTCAAGCAGAACCGAACGGTGTCAATTTATCAAATTTTTCTATCAGTCGAAATCTAACAGCTGACAACGCGGATGCCCTTTGGGCCAATACCGATATAGTTATTTCAGACCGAGGTAAACAGAAATTAGGGTTTTCTAAAAATCGTTGGGACGTTTTGTGCAAAAATATATTGATGGGGCTAGAACAATGGCATAGGGAAAAGCCAGATCAGCTGGGACTTGCAGAGAACAATCTTAGGCTAAGCCTAAACCCCAGACCGCCTTTACCACTCTTTCATGCTGCAATCGGATATTTGGCAACGAGTGGGAAGATCTTACTTGCTAACCGGCAACTGCGCCTTCCTGGCCACCAAACTAGTATCAGTGCACAAGACAAAAAATTGTGGGCCGAGGTCCGACAGACTATGGAAAATGCCGGGCTACGACCCTTATCACTACATGAGGTTGCTGATGAAATGGACATTAAGGCAAATACATTGATCGCTTTTATGCGTCGTGCCGCCACGTCAGGCTTCGTTATTCAAATATCCAAAAATCGATTTTTATTGCCGGAGGCAATAAATGAACTCGCCGAAATTGCAGAAATACTCGGTAAGGGCGGCAAAATAACAGCTGGTGAATTTCGCGATCGATCTGTAATAGGGCGAAATATGGCTATAGAAGTATTAGAGTTCTTTGATAAAGCGGGATTGACTAAACGCATTGGTAATTCGCGGGAAATTGTCAAACCCGCGATAGAAGTTTTTGGAAGATAGGATTTACGTGGCGTCTTAAAGATTTTAAATGTTAGAAATTGCGGAAGGGATTCGTGAGCCGGTGCTGCGCTCGGGCTTCAAACCCGTTGAGGGGCGTTAAACGTGCCTGGTGGGTTCAACTCCCACTCTCTTCCGCCATCTAACATTTTTACAATCTAGTTCTTGCCATTCTTAGTTCAAAGAACTAAGTAATCGCAAAATTTAAACATTTTTGTGACAATGAAATTAATTTTGGTGGATTGATGAAACGAGGAGGATAAGCCAATGGTCGTGAAGAATCCGCTAATGCAACTATTCGGACAATCGCCGTTTACACCCCTGCAAGAACATGTACGGGTTGTTATTCAATGTGCCAATGAGGTGCCTGTTCTTTTTAAAGCGGTCAAGGGCGGCAAAACCGAGGAAGTAGAAGCCTGTCGTGGGCGAATTTATGAACTCGAAAATCAGGCCGATGAAATCAAGAATGAACTTCGTGCTCATCTCCCCAAAAGTATATTCATGCCTGTCGATCGACGGGACCTTTTGGAAATTTTAGACCTCCAAGACTCCATTGCTGATACAGCTCAAGACATTGCAGGGATGATGGTCGCCAGACCCATGTCGTTACCAGACAAGGTGTATGAACCCATGATGGAACTGACCGAACAATGTGTAGGTGTTTGCAATCATCTTGGTCAGGTTATGGAAGAACTTGACGAACTTTTGGAAACTGGTTTTCGCGGACCAGAAGCCGAGAAGGTAATATTAATGCTTGACCATCTCAACGAGAAAGAAACACAAACCGACATCCAAGCCGTGAAAGTTATGCAACTCTTATTTGAATCTGAAAAAGAAATTGGTCCCGTATCAACAATCATGTGGGATCGCGTTATTCACTGGATAGGAGACCTTGCAAACTATTCGGAAAGATCTGGAAACCGACACCGCCTATTGCTTGCCCGTTAATTAATAAATATTTATTTTTAGAGTAACCACTTCATGGAAATTATTGCAACTTACGGAGCCACCCTTTTAATTTTGGCCATAATTTTTGGGGTCTTTATGACGTGGGGAATTGGCGCTAACGATGTTGCTAACGCCCTTGGTACCTCGGTAGGCTCAGGAGCGATTACTGTTCGCACCGCCATTATTGTTGCCGCCATATTTGAATTCGCCGGGGCGGCCCTCGCTGGCGGCAATGTTACGAGAACTATTCGAAAAGGCATAATTGACCCAGGTCAAATCGCCGACAGCCCGGAAACTTTAGTCTTTGGTATGTTAGCGGCTTTATTAGCTGCCGGCTGCTGGCTGGCTATCGCTTCAATTAAAGGTTGGCCGGTGTCTACTACCCACTCAATTGTTGGAGCCATCGTCGGGTTTGCTGTCGCCGGAATAGGCATCGAAGCCGTCAATTGGGGGAAAATTAGTCAGATCGCTGCTAGTTGGGTTGTGTCGCCAGTTCTGGGAGGCGGGATTGCATTCCTGTTAATGATGAGCATTCAGAGGTTAATAATGAATGCCGATAAACCATTCAATGCGGCGGTTCGTTGGGCACCTTATTATATTTTCTTGGTCGGGTTTGTAATATCTCTCGTTACGCTTTTTAAAGGCCTAAAGCATTTGAAGATTGATATTGATATTGGGACCAGCTTTTTTGTTGCCTCTATCATTGGGATAATTGTCGCTCTTGTGGGGCGAAAGGCAGTTAACCGCGTCCAATTTGACGAAAAACTGGATAAGACCTCTCATATTGCCAGTGTGGAAAAGGTGTTCGGGCCAATGATCATTTTCACTGCTTGTGCCATGGCATTCGCTCATGGGTCGAATGATGTTGCCAACGGGGTGGGGCCATTAGCTGCTGTTTACGGGCTAATCAAATCTGGCGGCGAAGTAACCCAAAAATTAGCTATGCCATTTTGGATTTTAGCGTTAGGCGGGGCAGGGATCGTCTTGGGCCTGGCTACGTTTGGTTACAAGGTCATGCGCACAATTGGGAAAAGAATTACGTCATTAACACCCACTAGCGGGTTTTGCGCCACTGTTGCAGCTGCCGTCACAGTCGTTCTTGCCTCGCGCACTGCTATGCCGGTGTCAACAACGCACATTGCCGTCGGCGCGGTTATGGGGGTTGGACTGGCACGTGGTTTTGCCGCCCTTAATATCCGCGTGATTGGAAATATCATTATGTCATGGGTAATCACATTACCTGCGGGTGGTATTCTCGCCGCACTCTTTTATTTTATGTTCAAGGGCATGTTCAGCCCTTAACAAAATTTTCTATGGGAATACATGCTATTGCGACTTTTGGGGTATCGCGAGCCAAATACCAGCGACAACAAATGCCGCACCTAATAAATGATACCATTCGAGGGTTTCACCTAGCAGTAGAATAGCTAACCCTCCCGCAAAGATCGGATACAAGTTTCCAAAATAACCTGCTTGAGCACCCCCCACCCGATAAGTACCCTCATTCCAGGCTGTCGTACCAAAAAATCCCGCAAAAATACCAAGGTATAGGAAGAGTAAAATACTCTCCTTAGTGAATGGCGTTGGCTTAATAAGCTGGAACTCCCATATATAAAGCGGGGTCATGATAACCACACCTATTCCCGCCAAAGCAGTCATAAATGCCATTATATCGATATTTTCGGGTTTCCAACGCATCAAAAATGCTTGCAAAGCCCACAAAATCACAGCCACCAGGGCCCAAATATCGCCATCCTGAATACTCAGCGTTTTGATTACTCCGATGTCTCCGCGAATGATAAAAAGACTGGCTCCGACTATTGAGAAAATTACGCCCCACCATTGCCGCCCGGTAATTCGCGTTTTTAAAAATATTAAGCCAAGTAAAAGAACCAAAACCGGAAGGATTGACTGGATTAGGGTTGCCTGCAGCGCTGTCGTTTTCTGGAGTGCTATATAAAATGTACAATTAAATCCAACAATCGTCAGAAGAGAATAAATCAACAAAAATTTTCTACTCTCCCAGAGTTGGGTACGTTGGTTCCAGGTTGAGTGGCCAAAAAATATCAAAAAAAATACTAATGCTATTGCCCACCTAAAAAAATTAAGCGTCAGCGGTGGAATATCAGCTACAGCTGCCGCTCGGCCCACAATCGCATTGCCGGCCCAGAACAGCACACCGGCAGTCAAAAGAGCATAGCCAGAAATCAAGCGACTTTTACTATTCGTATCCACGCTGGATGAATTCCTCATAATGGTAATTTCTTAACTTTCGCGCTTAATCGGCCCCAGCGCCTTCCTGCATATCAAGTGGTGCCGTATACACCGTCCCATCGACCTCAATACCGCAAATATTTTCACGAAAACCGGGCGGAGTTGGCCGCCCTTCAGGATCGGTTAACCACAAACGCATTAGGTGGCGTTTCTTCTCTTTTTCATCAAAATCTTCAAACGCTGTTCGAGTATGCAACATAACATGGTTATGCAAAAACTGAATGTCGCCGACCTCAAAGTCCATCGGCATATAGAGCTCTTTAGCGAGTTCTTGGAACATATCCAGAGCCTCAATATCACTTTCTGTGAATTGTGGTACCCCCGGCAATGATTGTGCCTTTCGGACATGAGCTCCGCCAGCCCGAATTGAGAGATATCCATCATGAAATGCAAAGATCGGCATGCAATAAAAAGGATCCTCCCCTTCTTTCACCTCTCCATGTTTAGTGAAATAAAAAATTTTACATAACAAATCGGCAAGATCCGGACGCCGTTTCTGCATCTCATTATATATTGTAATTGAGCTTGCTATAAGGCTTGCTCCCCCGCTCTTTGCTGGGTGTAAGCAAAGCAAGCCAACATAGTCACATTGGTCACTATGGAAATTCATCTGTGCAGCGGTCTGATACCCGCGCACCATTGGATCTTTATAATCCTTCCCAAGGTTTTTGACATGCCCTAGCAAATGGCCCATTGGATTTTGTGATACTGCCCGACCAAGATATGTCCCCATGCCAAAAAAGGCGGCCCCAACCTGCCAGCGGGTCATCTCTTCAACAGGCAAACCTCGTACCAGGACGAAACCGCGGCCTTCGGTCAATTCGTGATAAAAATCTTCAAGTGCTGGGCCAACTTTAGGCAAGGGAAAAGACTCACGGGTGATGTCTTTGATATCAATATTATCCCTTTCTAGATCCCCCACACGGTCCATAAGCTCATTGATTTGGCGCTGAGAAAGAGAATAAACCCATTCATAGGATTTTTTAGTCATGTCCTCAGCATACCAAGCCGCCGGATCAGGAGCCTCCAATCCCGGCATCGACATTTGACGGGAACCATTGGCGATAGCGCCTCCATCAGGGATTGTAAACATGTCTGACCTCCTGTTTCAAAAGCGCTGAACAGCTAGTAGCGGTAAATCACCTGCCAATAATTAATATCAACCATCTGGTTCAAATTGGTAAACATTTATCTCGTCAGAACGCCGTTCCCAGCACACTCTTACTGCCATACCCGGCTTAAGTGCCTCTTCTTCAACATTTACCAACTGAGCTACTACCCTTCCACCTTCTTTAAGGTCAATGGAACCAAGGATATAAGGGACACGATCCGCAAAGCCGAAGGCTGGAACATGTACTTTGGTCCAGGCATAAATCGTTCCTTTTCCTGATACCTCGCGCCATTCATAATCCGATTTACCGGTTTGAAGATTCACAGGGCGTGGCCAATACTGTGGCTTATTTGTTTCAGGGTCAAACTGCAGCGACAACTTATTCTGATTTGCAGCATCCCACATAGGCTGGCTAACCTGCGTTGGCACTGGAACAGGTGGCAAGGGATTCTTTTTGTCATCTGTCATTTAAGAGCCCTCCAAAATCATGCAGTTGCTACTACCCCAGTTACGAAAGTAAGGAATTACTCCGATACCAGTAACCAGTGCATTTTGAGCTTTTTCAACTTGGCGACCATTAGCCTCCCCCATCAATTGGCGGATCGCCTCTGTTAAATTCACGCCACCACCTCCAAGGCCCGGCTGGCCTGCCGAAATTTGGCCACCGCCTGTATTGAGTGGAAATTTCCCATTGGGGGACATATCAGTACTAAGAATAAAGTCTCCACCTTCACCACGATTACAAAACCCGATCTGTTCCATCTGCAGCATGACCGCAATAAGGAAGTCGTCATAAGGATGAAACATATCGATATCATCAGGCCCCATCCCTGCCTTTACAAAAACATCGGGTCCCACGGTTGCAAAACCAGTCTCCGTAATATCTGGGTTGGGGTCTGACGGCTCAAAATTGGTAATTTCCGAATAGGCAACAGGATAAACCAAATTTTTAAAACCCATCGACTTTGCGCGTTTGGTACTGGTGATCAACAAACCACTACCGCCATCACAACGCATAACGCAATCCAACAATCTAATCGGCTCAGCGATCACGCGTGAATCCAAATAATCCTGTACCGTGATTGGTTTTCGAAACTGTTCGATTGCATTTTCATTTACTAATGCGCCGTTACGCTGGGTAACCGCCAGTTGCCCCAATGCATTAAGGTCTAATCCATATTTCTGATCATAAGCGTGACTGAGGAGGCCGAAGGCTACTGGTGGCCCCTGGAACCCCATTGGTTCCATAAATTCCTGACGATACCCTCCCAATCTCCGGTGACCCACACCGGTAGTGCCTGTGCTATCGGACGCGAGACAAATTGCCACTTCACATTGCCCCGTGATAATTGCCGCTGCAGCACGCGCAATGTTGCCCATCGGCGAACAGCCTCCGATATCGGTAAGCTGCGTCCAGCGCGGCTGTAACCCAAGATTATCCGCCATAGTGTTTGTATAAAAAGTATTCCCTGCCTCAGCGGTTGGCATATGTGTTGCCATACCATCAATATCGGAATTTTTAAGACCCGTTCGTTCAAGAAGTTGACCCATAACGTCGGCGGCAAATTCGTATGGCCTTTTACCGGACCGCCGCTGATTTTTAACCTCGCCATAGGCGATGATCGCCACCGGTTTGTCACTAAGAAAATTATCTACCACTCAACCCTCCCACCTACCCTTGTGGATTATTTTCTGATCATTGTAGCGCTAGATCCTTGTGGGTCTACCGTGCATCTATCCCTATTATATCCGAACTTACTTTTTCACACCCTTTGTATCAAAATCTTCTGCGTTTTCGAACCGATGCTTCCACCAGGCATAAAGACATTGCCCGGTTGTTGGGGTGGTTATTCCGTGTAAAAGAAAAACGGCATTCACTTGGGCAGTAATCATTAGGGCCGGCAAATTATATCTTTGAGAGATATCACGATGCAGCCAAACACACGGGTTTAAGCTCTGGTATCTAACCCATGTGGCGCCGATAGCGATCAAAATTATTATAAGGACAATTACAAAAAGTTTTAAAATTCGAGAGGCCACGTTCTGTACCTTGGAATCCTTCGTCGGACCGGGAAAAACTATAAACTATCCAATTCTTATAAACCAAAAAATCAATAATCCGTTTCTTTTTCTGGCTTAAAATGCCTGGGTCCCTCGTTATTTTCTTTGAAAAATCGAATCCCAGTAAGTTCCATATGCTCTAGAATCTGATTCGCCCAACCTCGAAAATCATCCTCTAAGTAGTACTCTTGTTTACGAGGTCGGTATTTAAAATTTTGGGAAAGAGCAAATCTGATGACCGATAATACATGCTGGCGACTCTCTTCTGCCAACTCAACATTATCACATGTCACGATAGCTAACCTTTTCTGATTCCCCTTCGATTTTTGTTCCATAAAATTTGTCTTATCATAAGAACAAAACTAGAACAATATTCTATTTAATGGGCCTTTCTAATGATCAACTGGTAGACCGGGGTCCTCACCTTCAGGCAACTGCACATCAAATGCCGCCAGCAAGATAGCAGTGGATGAATAAGCCCCCATTAAGGCAATGATATCTATCATTGTACCAAGTTCAAAAGCCGCGCGGGCACGAGTAAATGTATCTGAATCAAGAGCATGCGTTTGAAAGAGTTGCCGACCCATTTCTATTAGCACCGCATGTGTTTCAGGTACCCCGTCGGTTGGGCGACGGTACCGTATAATATCAATAGTCTCTTCAGGAACACCAACGCGCCGCCCTTCTCTCTCATGGGCACACCATTCAAATTGCGCATCGTGCTCACGAGCAGTCGTAAGAATGGCAATCTCTCGCTCTTGTTTAGTATAATCAGCACCATGGCGCAAATAGTGCGCAGCAGGTGCAGCCAATCCAGAAAGCTTCTTAGAATGCAACCGTAAACCCCCGGGGCCATACAGTCCTGCTAGCGATTTTCCCGCTGCTGGATCAATTTTGACATGAGCATCATACACTTCGCGTGCAGCGCTATCGAGATCATCCCGGTTGGGTAATGGTATACGCGATCGACTTTCGGGTAAAACGTCGGACGGAAAATCCTTGGTAGCAGTCATCAGTCTCTCCTATAAAATAATCATAAAATCTCTGAGTAAGGACTCATCGAACGGGGTTGTCGTCAGCCACTTTTATAACTCCACGCCAGATGCCTTTAGGGCATCCCGACCAATATTATCGAAATGCAACCAGCGGACCTGCATGGTTTCCTGTAACAAAGACAAAACCCTACTTTGCGTTTCCTTTGTATTAGCATGTTTAGCCAAAATTTTAAGAGTCATATCGCCATGCCCCCCCTCAGGTAAATCAGCAGCCTCACCAGCCGACCAGTGTTCGAGCGCTTCATCACTGAGATTTAAAGGTTCCCACACACTTCTCTTGAGCGACGCCACATTACCAAGATCGGCAACCATCGGACCGCGCGCAGCTTCCAAACCCGCGACGGCTGCAAAAGCATCGAGCCAAGGCCACGCACGAGCGGCTCGATCCCAATAGGCGAGTGCCATCTTTGTGTAGACCGCCCCTTGATAGTGATAAACAAAATCCCGTTGATGCCCAAGAGCGACAGCAAAATCAACCATGCTCTCATAATGGCCCGTGCCGATTGTGGGATCGTGGACTTCCTCAACGTACATATTATCAATCATGTATTGCCGGGCATCCATCTCAGGACAATTTCCAATTATATGACCGAACCAACGCGGAAACTGGTCGGCAAAGACGCAGTGTTCCAGCCCGAAGACCGCAGCACCTGCCCGAGACATGTGATTATTAAGCCAGATATCAAATGAACTAAGGTTCTTCCAACGAGTTTCCCAAATGATTTGGGCCATCTCTTTCTCAAATTGTTCTGGCGCCTGCATAGGCTTTACTCCCTTTGGGTATTTTATAAATTT
>CAZCKO010000001.1:0-135360 GCA_964499275.1 uncultured Rhodospirillaceae bacterium | reverse complement strand
ATAGCGAGTCATACAGATTCAAATTGAGTGTACTGGAGTCCTAAGACCTTCTGTTTAATACGACTCTCAGTGACTATGTATGGCCGTTCTGGAGGGTGTTTGAGAGGTCTCATATAGAGATAAACAGGATGATAATATTAGGGTCATCATTCATCATAGATTATGCTTGCAGTGCATTAACCTAAGACACCTGCGGCCACTGGATAGGGCTACAAACAAAGCCTATGGCGATCCTAGAAAGTTTATGAAAGGAGAATGATATGACACAGCGTACAGTTAAACATGAAGCAAAATTCATAGAGGGGAGTGAGCAATGAAAGCCATCATCCTTACATTAGCACTATTGCTGTTTATATCATCTGTTCATGCAGGTGAAGATCCTAGGTATTCCCGTATTAATAAATTAATAGCTTCCGGAAACTTTAAGTCAGCAATAAACATCTTGAAGCCAATGGCTAATAAAGCAGACCCCCTCGCCCAAAGATGGTTAGGAATAATTTATTCTAAAGGAGTCGGTGTAGATAATGATCCCGAATTAGCCAATAAATATTTTTATCAATCAGCTTCACAAAACGATAAAATTTCCCAAATTTATTTAGGTAATAACTATTTTTCTGGTGTTGGTATTCGGCCTGATTATGTAACCGCATACATGTGGGTTTACTTGGGAAGTGACGTAAAAACTAATGCGGTGTTGGGAAAGTTGACCTATGGACATGTGGCTAAAGCTGCCCTTGAACTCTATGGGAAGAGAATGAAACGATGGGAAATAAAAAAGGCTCGGCAAATGGCTCTAAAATGTCGAAGAAATAATTACAAAAATTGTCCTAAGTAATTAAGATCACCCTTTTCTATTTGTATTTCTGTTTCTCTTGCCCATTGAATCGCATGGGATCTTAGGTTGAAGGTTTTGGTTATCGTTGGATGGTTAGATACACGTACACGAGCCTGATACTTAATTGTGGTTTCGTTAACTCTCTTTCTAATAGTTGCCATTTTCTATCCTCACTGGAGCAATATTGGACCAAATGAAGTTTTGAATGGTTGAAAGCTCACATAACCCCCATGGAGTGATTGCAAGAAATCCCATAGCTTGCTAGGACTTCTCCCGTTAGTGGATTACGCAGTGCCGCCTTAGCTCAGTTGGTAGAGCATCGCATTCGTAATGCGGGGGTCGCGTGTTCAAGTCACGCAGGCGGCACCACCTTGTGTAGGGTCCGTAGCTCAGCTGGATAGAGCAACAGCCTTCGAAGCTGTGGGTCGGGGGTTCGAATCCCTCCGGACTCGCCACTAAACTATAATGCCTACGTTTTTCGGGGTTGTCTGCGTGCACGAGATACCCGGTGTATTCTAATAGAGAAAACTTACTGATACATTGTCTTAGTTTGAATTTAGTAGTTTAGGCTCCAAAAATGGGCTCGGGAACACCTTTTATATCGGTCTCTACTACAAATAATGAACCTGCAAATGGTTCCCTTTGAAAATCATTTGGGCTGAAATTTATTGAAGCCGTGGTTACATATAGTGTACTCATGTCGCTCCCCCCAAATGCCGGGCAGGTTGTTTGTGACACCGGGAATTTGATGCATCGCTCGACTTTGCCTTTCGGATCATAGCGTTTTACCACCCCGCCACCAAAATGGGCCAGCCATAAAAACCCATCTACATCAACAGTAGCCCCGTCTGGAACGCCCTCTCCATCATTTAGTTTAATAAAGACACGGCGATTATTTATGACACCCTCTGCAGCATCAAAGTCGTACGCCCAGACTACTGACTTCAGAGAATCAGCAAAATACATAATGGTGTTGTTTGGGTTCCAGCAAATAGCGTTTGAGATCGCTATGGCATTTTCCATTTTGTGAAAGGTATGGTCTGGATCAAATCGATAAAGCGACGCTATATCTCTACAGCCGGGATCTTCCATGCCACCACACCAAAACCGACCCAACCGGTCCACCTTGCCATCATTCATGCGCACCGCGTTATTTACGCCATTACCCTCGGGGTCTGCTAACAAATGAAATGAGCCATCTCCAAGTTTAAAAAATCCAAACCCCCGTCTGGTAGCAGCAATTAGTCGCCCTTCACCAGCAAACCCAATGGATCCGATTTCATCTTGCACTTTCCATTGATTAACTTGGCCACTTGCCGCCTCCCTTCGGTATATCATGGGTTTAACAATATCCACCCAATATAACGCTTGCTCTGAAACCGACCAAATTGGAGATTCACCTAGAGTACACAGCTGCCGGGCAACAACAAATGGTTCAGACATTCCGAAGCTCCAAAATAGTAATTAGCAAACTAATTTCTCTAAAACTTTCATACCAGCGTTCTTATCAGACTTTTATCTTTAAGAACTATAGTCGAATTAGATCATACATAATTTGGTGTTCTGGCACGCTATGTGTTTGGTCATTTACTCATATTAAATATGATCTAACTTGAATCTTTATTACTTTTATTAAATTTTTTACCAATAGATAGTCTTGCTATCCAAAACATGAGATTATTATCATAATTAGAATAGACTTAGGAGCGTGGACATGAGGAATACCTTGGATGGTGGTGAGGCGATTGTTGAAGCATGTCGCAAGCTGGAGTGTAAATATATACTGTCATCACCTGGCACTGAGTGGGCGCCTGTTTGGGAAGCAATGGCTAACCAAAAACAGTCCGGAAACAGTGGACCTGTGCTGATGGATGTGTGGCATGAAACACTGGCGGTGGATATAGCTGCCGGGTACACAATGGTGACCGGACAAATGCAGATGGTTCTTCTCCATGCAGGATCTGGTTTGCTACAGGGTAATATGGGTATCCACGGCGCATTTTGTGCGGGGGTCCCGATGGTAGTGATTTCCGGCGAATCGATGACTTACGGGGAACAGCCGGGCTTTGATCCGGGAGCCCAGTGGATTAACAATCTTAGTATTGTTGGAGGAACTACCAGATTAGTTGAGCCAATCGTAAAATATGCATCCATTGCCGGGAGTCCTTACACGGTTTATGAGAGCATTGTCCGTGCGGGCGAAATTGCTCAGCGGACGCCTACAGGACCAACCTACTTGTCAGTATCTACCGAGACACTAATGGATGAATGGACCGCCCCCGAGAATGTAAGAAATATTCCTGTGGCTCCAAGAGTTCTGACAGCACCTGAAGACATTGATAAATTGGCAGGCCATCTTGTAAAAGCGAAAACACCCGTAGTTCTGACCGAAGCGGCAGGCCAAGATTCTGAGGCTTATCGGGCGCTACTTGATCTTTGCGAGCTGTTGTCTTTGCCAGTTGTAGAAAATCCGGGAGCACTTTTTGCAAATTTCCCAAAGGACCATCCGCTTCATCAGGGACACAACTTTAAACAGTTCTGGGAAGAGGTTGATTTGGTCATGGTTGTACGGACGCGGGCACCATGGTATCCGCCCAGTGACCGCCCACCGAATGCTACTATTGCCATTATTGACGAGGATCCTCATCGCATGTCTATGGTCTACCAAAATCATCAGGCGGATTTGTATCTTGAAGGTAATGTTGCCCAGACCCTTCGTGATTTGGCTTCGGTGGTACAAAATCTTGGTATCGATGAATCAAAGGTAAAGGAGAAGCTGGATAAATATTCTATTGCCCATGAAGCTTTGATGGACCTTAGGGCTTCTGAGCACGCGGAGGCTCGTAAAAGTACCCCTATCGACCCCGTTTGGCTTTGCGCCTGCCTCAACGAAGTTATGCCAAAAGGCACCACTTATGTTGATGAGGTGACAACACATACCGGGTTATTACGTCAGCATGTTATGTGGGGTGAACCCGGGACGTTGTATAGCCGGCAGGGCGGGCTCGGCCAGGGACTGGGACTGTCTCTCGGTATTAAGCTCGCTAAACCAACAGTACCTGTTGTCACACTAATAGGCGATGGGGCGTTTCTCTATAATCCAGTTTTGCAAAGTCTCGGGGCTTCCAGAGAGTTTAATTTGCCAATAATGTCGGTGATTTTTAATAATCAAAAATATGCTGCGATGCAGGGAATGCACCTCAAAATGTATCCCAAGGGAATCGCGGTCGATACAGATGTTTTTCACGGTACCCATATTCAGGCACCCGACTTTACCAAGGTTGCTGAAGCTTTTGGGGCTTATGGCGAACGAGTAGAGGATCCAGAAAATGTCCAGCAGGCACTTAAAAACGGACTGGCCGCTCTCGAAGAGGGTCGCAGCGCAATCATCGACGTTGGGATTAAGTAAAAAATTAACCTTTATAAGGTAGTGTCCAAATTGTTACGAACAACGGATTTTCACGGATTGATTTTTAAAATCCAAGTGCTATCCATATAAGCCGCAGTGCTAAAATTGTACAAATGGTTTTAAAAATAACCCGGAAGTTGCGTTCTTTCATATGGTCGAGAGCCTTGCTCCCAATATAGCTCGCTGCTACCGCAGCGGTAACCATAGACAACATTAGAGGCAGGTAAGCCGCTAAGGCAAAGCCGAGAAAGCCGAATGCGATAAGTTTTAGAATATGTACAATAGCCATTAGGGCAGAAAAGGTTGCGACATGATTACGTCGGTCAGGTGCTTCACTAGCGACAAAAGGTGCTACCAGTGTGCCCGTGGCACTGACAAAGACGCCTAAAAATGTTGCAAAAAAGCCAACAACGGCAAAACGGTGGCGTCTACCACCTATTTGATTCATTGATGGCATCCATAGGAAAATCAGTACCGAGAGACCAAGTAAACCCTGTAGTACCGCGACTGGCAGTGATATAAAGATATTTGCACCGATAATACCGCCTAAGATCCCGCCTAAAACAAAAGGGATCAAAACGGGCCGCATAATATATTTCCACATGAATATAATGCGGCTTCCATTTCCACCTAACTGCACAACCGTATGCAGTGGGATTGAAATAACCGGCGGAAAAATTGTAGCCAGTCCCACCATCATTACAAGGCCACCGGCAGCGCCTGTGGCAATACCCACAAAGGCAGTGAAGGCGGCGAATAAGGTTAAGCCCCAAAACATCCATATATTGACGTCGGGTATACCCAGAAAAGAAGCTTCCATCGGATACTAATACCTTTTATTGCCGCCGGGGATACAACAGCTTGTCGTCTCCAGTATGCTAAAGAAATTGTTTGGGTTATTATTAACACTCGAGTCTCGTTGTGGCTAATGGTGACGGTCTTGTATTGCCAATTAATATTTTAAACTATACATCTACGACGCTTTCAGAACTAACCTCTGCGAATTTCTAGTCGATTATTTAATGATTAAAAATGATACCCCTCCAAATATCAGGCTAGGTATCATTTTAATGATGATGGGTTTAGCCCTGTTTGCTGGTGGTGAGGCCATCGTCAAAACCTTAGCGCCGAGATACGATGTAACCCAGGTAGTCTGGGCGCGTTATGTATTTCACGCGCTGGTGACCCTTTTTTTATTTTTTAGGTTAGGAATATTTCGCCTCGCTAAAACCAATCGGCCCTGGCTGCACATATCTCGGTCCGCTTTGATGTTAATAGCCACTAGCTTATTCTTTTTTGCGCTGCGCTATCTGCCTTTAGCTGACGCTGTCGCCATTCTTTTTATTTCTCCTATCTTTATTGCGGCGCTATCTATCCCAATTTTAAATGAAAATGTAGGCTGGCGACGCTGGATAGCAATTCTTGTTGGTTTTGTAGGCGCCTTGATCATCATACGACCTGGTAGTGGCGCCACCCATTGGGCTGCCGTTCTCCCTCTCGGCTCAGCAATCTGCTATGCCTTTTATCAAATACTGACGCGTATTGCCTCTCGAACTGATAGTACGCAAACTAGTCTTTTCTGGACATCAGTATTCGGTGTTTCGGTTACTTCCATGTTTGTTCCATTCGTTTGGATTATGCCGACTACTACAGATTGGCTTTTAATGATTGGGCTTGGTGGTATGTATGGGATTGGTCACTATCTTTTGATAAGGGGACTTGAAATCGCACCGGCCTCGACGTTGTCTCCATTCCTTTACACGCAAATAGTTTGGGCAACTCTTTTCGGGTTTATATTCTTTGATCAATTCCCGGATCAGGTTACAATTGGTGGTGCCACCGTCGTAATTACTAGCGGTCTTTATATCTGGTGGCGAGAAACCAAACAGGCTAAAGAGAATTCACCTTCATAAAACTACGCTTTCGAGCGAAAACCGCTGCCACGGCCATACTCGTTAGGCCAAGGATAGTCATAGCCAATCTCTCGAGCAATATGACGGGTCAAATATGGGTCATACATATGGCCTCGGCCCACAACACAAAAATCCGCACGGTTGTTGGAGATAATCTCGTTCATTTGTTCACCAGTTTCTATATTACCCACCGCCATGGTAGCCACCCCCGTTTCAGCCTTGATTTGTTCTGAGAATGGTACTTGGAATAATGAAGTGTCTGGCGGGCGTTTGTTAGTAACCATTCCGCTTGAGACATCTATTGCATCGGCGCCGGCGGCCTGGAAAAACTTGGCTACTTTGACGGCGTCATCAATTTCGTGGCCACCTTCCTCCCAATCAACGGCGGATATCCGTACGACGATAGGTTTATCTTCGGGCCAGGCTTTCCTGATTTCTGCAAATGTTTCAAGCGGTACTCGCATTCGGTTTTTTAAAGGGCCACCGTATGAATCGTTCCGATGATTGCTCAACGGCGAGATAAAACTCGACATTAGATAGCCATGAGCACAGTGAAAGTTTATAATATCAAAGCCGGCCTTTAACGCCCTCTCAGTGGCGCATCTATAAAGTTCTGGAAGGGCGGAAATTTCTTCGTCTGTTATTGCTCGTGGTGTGCGTGCGCGTCCGGAGACCGGTATTGCTGTCGGCGCTACGATATCGAAACCATATTCCATCTGTTCATTAGTTCCGCGCTGCCAACTTAACCCAGTATCGGCCTTTCGTCCCGCATGCCCAAGCTGCAAGCCGATCTTGCTGTCAGTGTTTTGGTGAATAAAGTCAACGCACTTTTTCCAAGCCTCGATATGTTTGTCATCCCAAATACCAGCATCCCGGATTGAAATGCGCCCATCTGGGTGGACAGCCGTCATTTCCGCGAAGACAAGCCCCGCACCACCCATTGCGCGACTGCCTAGGTGCACTAGATGCCAATCACCTACGACGCCGTCATTTGCTGAATACATACAGAGCGGAGACATAACAACCCGATTAGGAATCTTGAGGTCCCTAAGTTTAAAAGGTGTAAACATCGGGGGAATTAGGGTTTTTTCGGCAAGACTTGCTGCCATGTGATTATCTCATTATTTCTGGTGTGGGGTTAAATACAGCCGCCGCGGGGTATTGGTTTGGCCATTTCAAGTCATAACCAATTTCGCGCGCAGCATGTCGGACAAAGTAGGGGTCAAAAAGGTGACCTTTTCCCACACAGCAAAGATCGGCACGGCCCTCCGCAATTACGCCATTAATTTGTTCGGCCACAGCTAAATTACCAACGGTCATCGTTGGTATTTTCGCTTCGCTTCGAATTTGCTCGCTGAAGGGTGTTTGAAATAAGCCGGGGGTAACCGGCCTGCGAACATTCGTAACATTTCCACTAGAGACATCAATAATGTCCAGCCCGGCCTCTTTAAATAATTTAGCTATCTGGATCCCGTCTTCAATTTTGTTACCATTTTCGTCCCAATCGATTGCTGAGATCCTTGCAGACATAGGCTTGTTCTCAGGCCAGACCGCTCTGACGGCATGGAATACCTCCAAAGGCAATCTCATCCGATTTTGTAAAGAGCCACCATAGGTGTCGGTGCGTTTGTTTGATAACGGGGATATGAACGAAGAGAGTAAATAACCATGTCCGGCATGGAGCTCTATAATATCAAACCCGGCGAGATCAGCTCTCTTTGCTGCTGTAACAAAATCGTTAATGACCTTGGCAATATCACTCTGGTTCATCTCCCGCGGTATTTCACTTTCAGGATGGAATGGTATTGGACTGGGGGCCACAATCTCCCATTTCTCGGCTTCGGTCAGCGGCGTGTCCCTCTTCCAAGCGATGGGTTCACATGCTTTTCGACCTGCGTGACCAAGCTGCATACCAATTTTTGCTTGGGTGCGGGTATGAACGAAGTCGACTACGTTTTTCCATGCGATGGTATGTTTGTCATCATACATTCCCGCATCGCCCGGAGAAATTCGTCCCTCACGAGACACCTGGGTCATTTCTGTAAAGACCAGGCCGGTTCCTCCCATGGCACGGCTCCCAATATGCACCAAATGAAAATCAGTTGGCGTCCCATCTAGCTCGTCTGAGGAATACATACACATGGGTGACATTACAACTCGGTTTGTCAGGGTCATCTCCCGTAAAGTAAAGGGTGTGAACATTGGTGGAATTTCAATAGGGGTGTTCATTCTTTTCTCCAAGAAAACATGTTCTGGCGAGCTTATACGTGATTTGTTCCATGGCAACCACACGGTGGCGTATTGTTATACAGCAGACTAGAATACCCATAATACATGGGCATAACTATTGATGTGCTTTGATTCTAAAAAGGTAACCCCCTGGAAAGATAACCATGACCGTACCTCCCCAAGGTTCATCGGTAGTTACTTCGGAGGCACTTGTTGCTACCAGTTTTATGATCCTTGCTGGTGCTTTGTTTGCTTCAATGCACGGTACGGTTCGTCTGGTTTCTTTTGATTTACACCCATTTCTTATAGCCTTTTTTCGTAATCTATTTGGGTTTTTGGTGCTTATACCAATACTGATGCGTGGTGGGGTTGGCAGGTTTAAAACCAAGCGCTTTGGGCTGCACACATTTCGTGCTTGCATCAATTCAGTATCAATGCTGATCTGGTTTACCGCTCTCTCGCTCATCCCGCTCGCCGATGCAACGGCGCTTGCGTTAACCGGACCACTTTTTGTAACACTAGGTGCCATATTAACTTTCTCAGAGCGAGTAGGATTCTGGCGCTGGGCTGCCCTCATTGTTGGGGCAATTGGGGCATTGATGGTCATACGCCCCGGTTTTGAGGCAGTCAATGTTGGGGCGCTATTGACGATTGCCGCCACGGCGACCGCTGCTGTTTCCAAACTCTGCGCCAAGAGCCTTACAAAGACGGAGGACCCAGCAACTATCGCTGCCTATGTCCAGTTTTTGATGACCCCGATTACACTGGTCGCTGCGCTATTTTATTGGCAATGGCCAACCGTTGAACAATTGATTGGTCTCATTGCGATCGGGACGCTTGGTAGTCTGGCCCATTTGTTCACTGCCAAAGCCTATGCAATTGCCGATCTGAGCTTTGCCGAGCCTATTACCTTCACCCGGATGATTTGGGCAACCTTATTTGGGTATATAGTGTTCTCCGAAGTGCCAGATGTTTGGACTTGGGTAGGGGCATTTACTATTGTATCGGCAACATCAATTATCTCTTATCGTGAAAGAATTCAAAAAGGGCGGTGAATTTTTTAATTTAATTACTACAGTTGATTGGATTATTTCGTTCGTGGTTTATTGCGTCTGAAAGCTACGGGGATAGAATGAACGGAAATTTGAATTGGGATGGTCGTGGTTATCCAGATCTTCACGACCATATCGTAAAATTGCGCGAAGCTGACCTGCTTCATGAGATTGATTCCCTAATAAACAAAGATACAGAACTAATGCCTCTCGTTCGCTGGCAATTTAGAGGGGGCATTCCGGAACGTCAGCGAAAAGCATTCCTTTTCAAAAATATTACCGATAGCAGAGGCCGCCACTATGGGACCCCGCTGGTGGTTGGGGCCTTGGCCACCACACCTGAAATTTATGGAATAGGTATGGGGGTCCCTGTCACACAAATTGGTGAGCATTGGAAACAGGCCTTGGCTTCTCCGATATCGCCAGTTGAAGTGAATGATGCCCGGTGCCAGGAAGTAGTCTATGAGGGTGTTGACCTTGACACAGAAGGCAATGGCCTTGATGCCCTACCCGTCCCAATTTCTACCCCTGGCTTCGATGTTGCCCCTTATTTGACTGCAACCAGCTGTATATCACGAGACCCAGAGACCGGCGTACAGAATATGGGTACTTATCGTGGTGGCATTAAAGCCCCCACCCGGATGGGACTAAAGATGTTCGTTAATTTACGCCAAGGCGGTCACGCTCACTGGGATAAATACAGAGCGCGCTGCGAAAAAATGCCAATGGCGATTATGGTTGGTTGTCCACCTGCCCTGGCTTACGTTAGCCCACAAAAAATTCGGCAAGATGTTGACGAAGTTTCGGTTGCAGGCGCCTTGGTTGGGTCGCCAATTCGTGTAGTGAAGGCTAAGACTGTTGATTTGCTGGTTCCAGCTGAAGCGGAAATTGTAATCGAGGGTCTAGTCGACACTAATATGCTGGAACCCGAGGGGCCCTTTGGGGAAAGCCACGGCCACATTAATCTCGAAGAGTATAATTTTATCTTTGAGGTGACGGCGATTACACGTCGTAGAGACGCCATTATGGCTTCTATAATTTCACAGGTGACGCCTTCTGAATCGAGTGTAATCAAACGGGTTGCAATGGAGCCCAGGTTTTTAAGTCATCTTAAAGATCAAATAGGAATCAAAGGTCTCCAGCATGTCTCGCTCCATGAGCCTTTAACAAATATAAGGCGTCTCGCCTTTTTGGTGTTTGAACGTGGGGTCCCAACTACAGAAATATGGCGCGCCCTATATGCAACGGCACATTTTGACTCTGCGTGCGGAAAATTTGTTATTGCTGTTAATGAAGATATCGATCCCGAACAGGGGGACGCGGTCTTTTGGGCACTCGCTTATCGTGCTAATCCAGCCCTAGATATTGAGATTCTCAAACATCGTGATCGTGGTCACGGGCCCGCATTAGAGCGAGGAGATGGCGAGGATACAACAATGCTAATCAATGCGACCCTTAAATCAGACATGCCCCCGATTGCATTACCGACAAAAAATTATATGGAAGATGCAAAGGAACTTTGGAACAAACTTGGGCTACCGCTACTAAAGCCGCAAAGCCCTTGGCACGGCTACTCTCTTGGTGACTGGTCGCAAGAGTGGTCTGAAATGGCGAAACGTGCGACGGATGGTGGTTACATGGAAAATGGCCGACGCAGTGCACAGCTTAGAAGAAAAGATGTGGTGCCCAATACCTCAATCAGGGATGTTTCTTCCGTGGAAAAAAATGATTAGATATACACAATGAATGAAAACGTACATCAAAGATTAAATCTCGCAGGGGACGCCGTTCTAAGTGATGATAAGGGCACGGTGCGCCTAGTGGGCTCTAAATGCAGCGCATGCGGCAAAATAACCTTTCCTCCGACGGAGGTTTGTCCGGAATGCATGTCTGAAGAAATTTTGCCATTTAAGTTAAGCTCTCATGGCACCCTTTACTCGTGGTCGATAGTCCACGCGGCCCCCAAGGGCTGGGATTTGCCCTTTATTGCGGCATATGTTGATCTTTCAGAGGAAGTCCGAGTTTTTGCCCATATAGTTGATGCTGACCCAAGTGCTCTCCAAATGGACATGCCAGTCGAGGCTTGCGTGGCCTCACTGGGGAAAGACGAGGCAGGAGAGCCTTTTGAAAGTTATGCCTTTACCCCAGTGAAATTGGGGGAAAGTTAATGCGTGATGTCGAGATTATTGGCGCTGGAATGGTACCGTTTGGAAAATATCCAGAGAAGCATCTGGCCGATATTGCTTGGCCCGCTGTAAAACAAGCATTAGAGGACGCAGGGATAAAAAAAAGTGATATTGAAGCAACTTATTGTGGAACTGCCCTCGGTGGTATGATGGCGGGTCAGAGAATTCTTAAAAAATTAGGAATTACTGGCCTTCCCATTATTAATATTGAGAACGCATGCTCGTCAAGCTCAACGGCATTTCGAGAGGCGTGGATTTCCGTCTCTGCAGGTGTTTATGATGCTGTATTGGTAATTGGGGTTGAGAAATTATCCAAGTTTGGGGGTGGAACTTTACCACTGGAAAAGGAGGACTGGGAGGTCTCGCATGGCCTAGTGATGCCCGCTCTCTATGCAATGCGTGCCCGGAGATACATGTACGAATATGGGTTGACCGAAAATGATATTGCGGATGTGTCGGTAAAAGCGCGGAAGCACGGTGTGTGGAATGAAGATGCCCAGTTTCGCAAGGAAGTCACACGTGAGGAGGTGTTGGCTTCGCGACCAGTTGCAGATCCGCTCAAGTTGTTTCATTGTTGCCCATCTGGGGACGGCGCCGCTGCGGTAGTGATTTGCTCGGCTGAAAAAGCCAAAAAATATACTACCAGCCCGGTTCGAGTAATTGGGTCGGAAATTAATTCCGGGAAATATATGACAGGGTATCGGGATATGACCTCACCCGAAATTACATTACGAGGCGCCAAGCAACTCTACGATGAGGCGGGTATAGGGCCCGAGGATGTCGATCTAGCAGAAGTCCACGATGCCTTTGCGATTGCTGAGTTACTTTACTACGAGGCTCTGGGGTTTTGCTCTAAGGGTGAAGCCGCCCAACTTCTGGCGGATGGAGAAACGTCAGTAGGGGGTAAAATTCCGGTTAATCCTAGTGGTGGTTTGTTGTCCAAAGGCCACCCCATTGGCTCCACTGGGGTGGCACAAATTGTTGAAGTAGTTCGCCAGCTTCGTGGGCAATGCGGCCAGCGGCAGGTTGAAGGTGCAAAGGTCGGTTTGACCCATTGCACAGGTGGAGGTGTATCGGGCTTTGATCATGGCGTTTGTTCAATTCACCTCTTCGCACGTTAATGAAAACCGAAAGATAAATTCATGGGAGCTAAGCTATTCGGAGCTGCAGTAAAACGCCTAGAGGATCCTGACCTTTTAACAGGTAATGGGGCCTATACTGATGACATAAACGTACCCGCCACATTACATGCGGTTTTTATTCGAAGTCCTCACCCTCACGCCAGATTTGCTGAGATTGAATCTTCCAAAGCGGAGGCTATGGAAGGTGTATACGGGGTATTTACATTAGAAGACTTTCCTCGAGAAATTCAGGAGAATAAGTTGCTACTCCTACTGCCGAACCCCGCCATTGTGCAGCCGATGATGCCCTACCTTCTAGCCCGGAAAGAGGTACATTTTGCAGGGGAAGCGGTCGCTTGTGTGGTGGCTGAAAGCCGTTATCTTGCAGAAGATGCAGCAGCAGCGGTAGAAATAGACTGGGAAGTTTTGCCTGGTGCTTCCGACGCCAAGGATGCGCTGCAACCCGGCGCCTCGCTTAGCCATATTGGTGCGAAAGATAACGTCTCTGCCCGGTTTGTTAATGAATATGGCGATGTCTCAGGAGCATTTTCTAGGGCAGAACACCGGGTCTCAGTCTCTATTCGGCACCACCGAGGCGGTGGCCACTCACTTGAGGGACGTGGAGCTCTGGCAGTTTATGATAAGGATGAAGGCAGGACCATCCTGTGGTCTGCCACCCAGGCCCCGCACCAGGTTAAGCGTAATATTATAGGTGTATTGAACTGGAACGAGAATGAAATTGATGTAATCGCACCAGAGGTTGGGGGGGGCTTTGGGCCTAAAGCAATGTTCTACGCGGAGGAGGCTGTTATACCTTTTATCGCGAGAAGGCTATGTCGACCTGTTAAATGGATAGAAGATCGTCGAGAACATTTTTTGTCAGCCAGCCAAGAACGAGATCAATATTGGGATTTAGAGGCGGCCTTCGATGGTGATGGGGGGTTGCTCGGTGTCCGCGGTACGATGATCCACGATACCGGCGCCTATGTACCATGGGGGATAGTAACGCCGTTGATCGCATCTACAACGGTGCCCGGTCCATACGTGCTTCCGAATTTTAAGCTCGAAACAATCGTTGTTCTAACCAATAAGGTGCAGGTTACGCCTGTACGTGGCGCTGGCCGCCCGCAAGCTGTCTTTGCTATGGAACGCTTGATGGATAAAGCGGCCGAAAAATTGGATTTGGACCCGGCGGAAATTCGTAAACGCAATCTCATTCCTGCGGAAAAAATGCCTTACAAGGTTGGGTTAGTTTTCCGCGATGGCAAGCCGGTAATGTATGACAGCGGAGATTATCCCCGATGCCAGTTAGAAGCACTGGAAAAAATTAACTACGCGCAATTCGAGGATCGTCAGAAAGAAGCACTCGCTGAAGGACGCTATATTGGAATTGGAATAGGAAATTATGTGGAGGGCACTGGCCTTGGACCTTTCGAGGGCGCAACCGTTCGCATCGCGCCGTCGGGTAAAATTTTCTTAATGACTGGCGCTGCACCCCAAGGGCAGGGCCATCAGACGACGATGGCTCAAATTTGTGCGGAAAAATTTGGTGTAAATATTTCTGATATTGAAGTTCATTTGGCTGATACAACCAAGATTGCACATGGTGTGGGGACCTTTGCTAGCCGAATAGCGGCTAACGCTGGTCCCTCAGTGCATCTGGCGGCGCTCGATGTTCGCGAAAAGGTCATAAAAATTGCGGCTTATTTGTTAGAAGCGGCTGAAGAAGATATCCAATTAGAAGAAGGCAAGGCGTTTGTTCGAGGGGTCCCCGAAATAGGGAGAACTCTTGGAGAGATTGCCCATGCTGTCGCTGGGTCCCCTGGATTTGCAATGCCACCAGGTTTCGAACCGGGGTTAGAAGCCACGCATTATTTTTCACCAGAACAGTCAGCCTATTGTAACGGGACACATGTTGCGGAGGTCGAAGTCGATATCGAAACGGGTGGAGTTGAAATTCTGCGTTACGTTATTGCCCATGATTCAGGAAATTTGATTAATCCGATGATTGTTGATGGTCAGGTGCAGGGTGGCTTGGCTCACGGGATTGGCAATGCATTATTTGAAGAACAGCATTTTGATACTGATGCAAATCCACTAACGACGAATTTTGGTGAATATTTGATTCCGGGTGCTGGTGAGGTCCTGGACGCAGAGACAATTCATATAGAGTCACCCTCTCCTCTCAATCCTCTCGGAGTTAAAGGGGCGGGTGAAGGTGGGACAATACCGGCGGCAGCGTCAATTATTGCAGCGGTAGAAAATGCTCTAAAACCATTCAATGCAAATCTCATGAATGTGCCTTTAACACCAGCTGGTGTCGTCCAGGCTGTTCAAGCGGGTCGAAATTTTCAGGCGGCAAGATAGCAAAAAAATAATGGAAAATAAAAAAAATAATGCCCCGCGGACAGGCCCATTAAACGGGATCAAGGTTTTGGATTTAACGCAATTTTTGGCGGGGCCATTTAGTACACAAATTTTTGCTGACCTTGGCGCAGAAGTAATTAAATTGGAAGCACCTTCCGGTGACTGGTCAAGAACATTACCCCCTTATTTTGTTCAGGACGATAGCTGTTATTACCTTTCTATTAATCGAAATAAAGAAGCCGTGGCTATAGATATGAAAAAGCCGGAGGGCCTCGAGTTGGTTAAAAAACTGGCTGCAAAATGTGATATCGTGATGGAAAATTTTCGCCCAGGAGTTCTTGGTCGCCTCGGCTTTACTTATAAAGATATTTTATCGCGAAACAAAGGACTGATCTGGGCATCGATTAGTGGCTTTGGCCAGACAGGTCCCTACCGAGAACGCCCGGCCTACGACATGATTGTACAGGCCATGTCAGGAGGAATGAGTTTGACCGGGGAGGTTGGCCGTGCCGCCGTGCGGGCAGGTATGCCCATTGGAGATTTAACTGCCGGAATGTATGCGGCAATTGGTTCTCTTGCGGCCTTGGAAGAACGTCGCCGAACTGGCGAGGGAAAACGGGTTGATATCTCCATGCTTGATTGTCAGGTGGCTTTATTGACCTATCAAGCGGCATATTATTTACACTCTGAAACGGTTCCGGGAAGGCAGGGTAGCGGTCACGAATCTATACCTACTTACCGTTCCTTTTCGGGGAAAAATAATACCGAGCTGGTGGTTTGCGCAAATACCGAGCGGATGTGGCAGGGTTTGTGTGAAGTGCTAAATGTTGATCCACTGATAAAAGATAAACGCTTTTTGACAAACGAATTGCGTCATAAGAATCGGGAGTTACTATGGCCGTTATTGGAAAAAGCATTTGCGGAAAAAGAGGCGAAGGATTGGGTACAGCCGCTCCTTGATGCAGGGGTTCCTGTTGGTGAAGTAAACGATCTGGCTGATGCTCTTTCAGACGAGCAGGTATTGCATCGTCAAATGGTACTGGATCTCGAAGGACATGATGGCAGGCGTGCCCAGGTGGCAGGCAATCCTATAAAATTCCAGGGTGAGACAGAGGCTCCACATATTTATCCTCCTAAACTGGGCCAGCATAGCCGTAACGTGTTATGTTCTTTACTGGGTATGAAAGATGCGGAACTGGATGCCTATTGTGAGAACGGGGTTATTTTGGAAGCTGTTAATCAAAAGTAAATAGGCAAACTTTAAGAAGTGAGATATGCAATGAGTGACGGATACTCCTTAACCCAGGATGGTGCAATTGCCCGGGTGACCTTTGAGCGACCCGAGAAGGGTAATCTTTTAACCTTGTCTATGTTGACCGACATTGCCAAAGACATTCGGGATGCAGGTTCAAGCCAGAATATTAATGTCTTGGTTGTAAGAGGAAATGGAGATGACTTTTGTAGGGGGCGAGATCCCGACGGTGCCCCAGAGGGAAAGCTTAACACCGCCTTGGAAATGCGGGAGGCGTTAATTGAGCCAATTCTTGGCGTATACTCAGCTATTCGGAATGCAGAAGTACCCGTAGTGACGGGCATCCAAGGCCTAGCGAACGGTTTGGGTTGTGGCATTACAGCAATTTCTGATGTGTCGATTGCGGCGGAAAATGCCAGGTTCGCCATGCCAGAAATGCGTGCTAACCTGCCCCCCACTCTGGCGATGTTGGCACACCTTGACCGTATTCCCCCCAAATCTTTATTGGGAATGGTTTATTCCGCTGACAGCATTGATGCTAATCGTGCGGTATCGATAGGACTTGTTAGTGAAGTTGTCCCACCAGCTAATCTTGATGTGGAAGTTGAAGGATTGCTAAAAAAATTGGCCGGTTATGAAAGGGCCTCAGTGGTCACCTGTAAATCTTACTTGAAAAGCGCTAAAAATTCTGATTACCCGACAGCAAATGATCTCGCGGGTAATCTTCTCTCAGTCGTTCTGTCTTCCCGTAGGTAAAGATGGTGGTGATTGTATCTAGGAAAACCGGGTTAATTCTCTTGCGAGGAATTGGGGCATGACTTCAAAACGTCGAGAAGTGTCTAACATTATTGTTAACCAACTCGCTGAAAGTAAAATCAGTTTGGTTGCGAGTCTCCCAGATGATTGGGTGGCGGACTTAATCAAAGTGGTTGAGATTGATGATCGTTTTATACATGTACCGGTAAACAGAGAGGAATCAGCTGTTGGTTTATGCTCAGGAACTTATTTCAGCAAAACTTATTCTGCAGCTGTAATGGGGGCATCGGGTATGCTGACATGCATATACGCTATTACCAAGATCAACTATACCTACGAAATTCCTATGTTTTTCCTTGTGTCAATGCGAGGAGCGATTGGGGATACGGCTAAATATCAAATTTCTAACGGAATATATTTTCTGGATGTTCTCGATACCATTGGACTCCCTTACAAGGTCATAGAATCCCGCGAGCAATTGGTAGAAATTCAGCGCGTACATCGCCATTCGCGTGTTTACAGCCGGCCTAGCGCTGTCATTTTAAGCCGGGAAGTTTTGAACGGAGAAACTTGAAATGACAATGAATCTTCGTGATACATTCGCATACATGGTTAGCCGATGGACCGATGAGTTGGTCGTGACCTCTGCAGGACACAGCTCTGGTACTTGGTGGGACCTTACTCATGACCGTGATCAGGTGTTTTACTTGACGGCGTCCATGAGCCTTTCATCTATGTTTGCTAGTGGCATTGCGGTGGGAAATCCCGGCGTAAATGTGTGGGCAATGAGCGGAGATGGAGCGTTTGTTATGAACCCCGGTATGTTGTTTGTTGAAAGACAAATGAATTTACCCAATCTCACCCATTTCATGGTTTCAAATCGATGTTACGGTTCGACAGAAGAAGTAGATATAGCCTTCAGTGAGCACGCCGATTACGCCACATTGGCGCGGGGTGCTGGCGTTGATCGTGTTTATAGTTTCAATAGCCTGGAGGAATTTAAGGACCAGTTTGATGAAGCGGTCATAGCGAAAGGCCATACCTTCATTGTTTTGAATGTCGAGCGAGTTGGCAGAGAGGTAAGAACAGCATCCATGGACGGGCCCGAAGTAAAATTTCGGTTTGGGCGGCATGTCGAAGAGCGGACAGGACAGACCATATTTAACGTCCTTCCTTGAAGGAAATGAATTTTGATCTTAAAACTCCCCATCTAAGTTTTGCCCGGGCACCCAAAGCACGTCACCCTTCCCCTGGTCATTCTGAGTTCGGGCAGAAACAAAAAGTAAATCAGATAACCTATTTAAATATTGTAAGGTAAATTGATTGACAGTTTCCTCTTCTGCCAAGGCGATTGCAGAACGCTCTGCACGGCGTGTGATTGCCCGTGCAATATGAATTTTTGCTGCCGCCTCGGAGCCACCGGGCAGTATAAAAGATTTTAGTGGAGAGAGATTTTCATTGAGGGTATCAATTTCCGTTTCAAGGCGGGTTACCTGTTTTTCCTTGATGCGCAATTTGCCGCCACTTACGTCTTCTCCTGGTAGGGCTAAATCAGCCCCTAAATCAAAAAGATCATTTTGAACACGGGACAGAATATTTGAAACATGATGATCTGCCGGCAGGGTTGTTCGGGCTAAACCGATGAAACTGTTAGCTTCATCGACCTCGCCAATAGCGTTAATGCGTAGGGAATTTTTGGACAATCTCGTACCATCCCCGAGGGAGGTGTTTCCCTTGTCTCCCCCCCGAGTATATATCTTGTCTATCTTGACCATTTTACTTTTCACAGATGAAATTTTTTATAAATTATGGGTCAAAGAGACTATAACTCAACTATAATTTAAATAACGAGAAGTGAATTGGTGTCGGCACTCTGGACTCTCTGCTAGAATGTATCAGGGTATTAGATGTTTAACCTTCCATTATTATTGGACTTTTAAGTAATTAAGTGTCAATCGTCGTTCAAATAGCCAGCATTATTGCTCCACTCTTTGTTATAGCCGGGATAGGTTATATATGGGGCCGATCAGGCAGGCCTTTCGATACCACCCTTGTTGGTATGCTGACATTGAACTTTGGCGTGCCAGCGTTAATTTTTTCTACCCTTACTAACCTTGACGTTTCTCCTGCTGAGTTTGGAGAAATATCCGGGATTTTTGGCATTTTTCTCCTGTTTAATTTAATAATTGGGGCACTTTTACTGCGACTCTTTAGGTTGGAAATCGGAGCCTTTTTACCTGCCCTTTCTTTTCCAAATAATGGGAATATGGGCCTCCCTCTTTGTTTATTTGCTTTCGGTGACGTTGGACTAGCCCTTGGGATCAGTGTTTTTGTATTAATGTCGACAGCTAACGTAACCATCGGGTTCGCATTTGCCTCCGGGAAATGGTCGCTAATTTCGATGTTCAAGACGCCGTTTCTTTGGATTATTGCTGCCGCCCTGATTTTCATGGGAACTGAAACAACGCCACCAAGGTGGGTGGCGAATACGGCCGAAATTATTGGGGGAATGTCGATACCTTTGATGTTGGTTGCTCTCGGGGTGTCTTTGTCGCGTCTGGAAGTCCGCGACTTTAAACAAAGTTTCTGGTTAGGCTCCGTACGTCTCATTATCGGGTTTGGACTAGGTGTCCTTCTCGCTGAGGCATTTGATCTCCAAGGTATCGCCCGCGGTGTTTTGATTCTCCAATGCGCGATGCCAACAGCCGTGATGAATTATCTGCTGGCCGCACGTTTTGACCGTGAAGCGAGCGGGGTTGCAGGCGTGGTGGTGGTGTCAACTTTTATGTCCATGGCGACGCTACCTTTTTTAATGCTATTTGTATTGCAGGGGCAGTGAAATGCCGATTGTTGCAGAACTTGCCGCTATCGTCTTGCCAGTGTTCTTATGCGCGGGGATTGGATTATTTTGGACTAGATCGGGTCGTGATTTTGACTCAGACCTCGTATCTACTCTTGTCTACAAGATTGCTGTGCCCTGCCTTATCATTGCGACCTTTAGCAAGGTTCGGCTGGACTTTTTGGTAATCTCTGAAATTGCGGTTGCGGCGATAGTAATTTACCTTGTAACCGCAATGGTTGCAGCCATTGTTTTGCGGATATTTCGTCTGTCATTCCCGGCTTACTTGCCCTCAATGATTTTTCCGCTGGTTGGCAGCATGGGATTACCCGTTTCACTATTTGCTTTTGGTGAAAAAGGCCTGGCCCTGGCATTGGTATATTTTACACTTGGAGCTGTTGGTACTTTCACAATTGGGGCCGCTATAGCTTCAGGTAGGATGTCCTTAGGCAACTTGGTCCGGGAGCCGGCATTGTGGGCTGCGGTAATAGCGATATTAATGATATGGCTGGACATATCCCTCCCAAAATGGATCCATGATTCGACACAGCTCTTGGGTGGTATGGCTTTTCCACTTCAATTAATAGCGCTCGGGTGTTCCCTTGGGCGCCTCGAAATTTCATCGTTACGGCGGGGTATTGGACTTGGTGTATTCAGGCTTGCGATAGGTTTTTTGATAGGTTGGGGTGTCGCTGAATATTTTGAACTCGAAGGAATAGTGAGAGCAATTGTAATATTGCAAAGCAGCATGCCTGTTGCAGTCTCTAACTATCTCTTTGCAGTTATATACAAAAGAGAACCGGAAGAGGTCGCTAGCATGGTGCTAATTTCCACTGGTTTATCGATAGTAACGCTCCCAATCTTACTGTTCTATTTGCTATGACTCTAATGTGTGACAGATCCTCCATCAACACAGAGGACCTGCCCAGTAAGGAAGTCGGAGTCCTTTGACAACAAGAATATGGCAGTGCCAACTAAATCTTCGGGTTCTTCTGCTCGTTTGATGCATCGGCTGGCGATGTTTGCGTCGAAGTGTTCTTCTGAAAACTGTCCCTCGTTGAGCACGGCCTCGCTTTGCGTTAGCCCGGGCGCGATTGCATTTATGCAGATATTATCTTCTCCCACTTCACGGGCCATCGCCCTGCTGAGAGCAATTATAGCGCCTTTCGAAGTAACATAGTGTAACTGCATAGGCGTCCCTTTGAATACTGTACCCGATGCAATGTTAATGATCTTGCCGTATCCCTGCTTGCGCATAATTCCTACAACGGATCGAGAAACTTGCCAGACCCCGCGGATATTAACGCGCATGACGGCATCAAACTCGTCGATATCAATTTTTTCAAATCTCCGCCGGGCAATTTTACCAAAAAGAGCTGCGTTATTAATTAGGCCGTCGATACGCCCATATTTTTCAACTGTTTGAGATACCATGTCAGCTATTTGAGTATCGTCTGTAACGTCGGCGATAATCCCAATTACCTCTCCGCCTGCATCAGCCAACTCATCAACGAGAGGAGCCGGGTCTAAAACGTCATTGATTACAACGTTGGCACCCTCCGCAACCAGACCACGCGCATAAGCGGCCCCAATTCCTTGTGCGGCGCCGGTAACGATGATTGTTCTTTTATCGAGCTGTCCCATCTTATGCCCCCTATTTCATTCCCTTACCCATATTGTTAAAACTCAAGAGGATCACGTCAAGCATCGGTTCTGGATGTTTGGTTTGGTATTTTTCTTCAGGAATATTTAGAGTGTTCATATGCATAATAAGTTTGCCCGGTACACAATAATTTGGTCGCTAATAATTGCTACAGTTTTTGTTGCAGATGAGTTTATTCGGAATGTCTTTTTAACAGGAGATAAACCTCGTGCGGTGACGCCGCGGGGTTCATTGACTAATTTAGAGCAAAGTACCATTGATCTATTTAATGCTACCGCGCCGTCTGTTGTTTATATATTTACTCAAGGAAGTTCTAGCGGACGCGGACAAAGTGGTGGGGGAACTGGCTCAGGCTTTGTCTGGGACCGGTCCGGGCATGTTGTTACAAACCACCATGTTATAGCTGGAGCAAATGAAATTGCTGTCCGACTGGAGAATGGTGAAGTTGTCGCAGCGAAATTTGTTGGCTCAACTCCAGATTATGATCTTGCCGTTGTCCGGTTAACCGGAACTCGCTCTGGAAGAAATCCCATTCCTTTGGGCGAATCACGGTCCTTAAAGGTTGGACAGTCGGTGTTTGCAATTGGTAACCCGTTTGGTTTAAGCCGGACACTAACCTCTGGAATTATCAGTGCCTTGAATCGCCGTTTGCCAACATCCAATAATCGGGAAGTAGATGGCGTAATTCAAACTGATGCCGCTATAAATCCCGGGAACTCGGGGGGGCCGTTAGTTGATTCCGCGGGAAGGTTGATTGGCGTTAATACGGCTATAATTTCCGGCTCTGGTTCCTCCGCTGGTATCGGTTTCGCGGTTCCGGTTGATGTTGTGAATAGAGTTGTGCCCCAATTAATCAAAAATGGTCGTGTTCCCCGACCCGGAATAGGAATTACTGTCTTGCCAGAAGAGGTAGCAGCCCGGCTCGGTCTAGCTGGTCTGATAATTGCCGATGTTTTGCCCGGGACTTCTTCTGCAAAAGCAGGTCTTGTGGGACTTGTTAATAGGCAAAGAATTGGGGATGTCGTAACACATGTAAATGGAGTAAGGGTTAATACCTTAGCGGAATTTGCAAAGGAGCTTCGAAAAGTCGGGATTGGAAATATGGTAAATTTGACTATTGATCGAAATAATAGTTCCCGCCAAGTCATGGTCGAAGTAATGGATATTTCCTAAAATGAGGAAAACCCGTCTGCTTAGATGGTTGATTTTGCTGATGCTGGGCCTAAACTTACTTAACAAGGTTAGAGGCTTAATTTTTCATTGAGGTTTAGGAGAAAACTATGTTTCCTCGTGACTTTTGGTATGTGGCGGCTTGGGATACAGAAATTTGCCGTCAAGAGATGTTACGCCGTACTATTTGTAATGAGCCAATAGTTTTTTACCGACGCGGCGATGGCACGCCTGTGGCTCTAGAGGACCGTTGCTGCCACCGCCACATGCCCCTATCCGATGGTGTTTTGAGGGGTGATAACGTGGAGTGTCTCTATCACGGCTTAACTTACGATTCCTCTGGTACGTGTATTCACATACCAAGCCAAACTATCATCCCAACCGAAGCAAAAGTACGCAGCTATCCGGTTTTCGAAAAATATCACTGGATATGGATATGGATGGGAAATCCAGAACTCGCCAACCCAGAAGAGATAGAAGATTTCCATTGGCTTGATGATCCCGGTTGGCGTGCCAAGGGAGAAAAACTCGATTTGCTAGGGAACTACCAACTTCTTACAGATAACCTGCTTGACTTAACGCACTTACAATTCGTCCATCCTACGACACTGGGTACTGATGCAATTGCATCTAATCCTATCAAGACTGAGCGTGAAGGCGACTTGATAAGGGTTACACGGTTGATACCAGATAGTCCGGCTCCGCCATTTATTCAAAAAGCAGGTGGCTTCACCCCGGAAGAACATATTGACCGTTGGCAGATTATCGAGTTCACACCGCCAGCTTTCGTTCGTTTGGATGTGGGCGGCGCACGGGCCAATACTGGCGCCTTTGAAGGTGATCGCTCTCATGGTGTTTCGATGCGTAATTTAAATGCCATAACACCGGAGACAGAGACAACAACACATTATTTTTGGGCGCAGGCTCACAACTTCCAAATCGAAGATCCTACGGTGACAGAACTGGTCTATCGCCAAGTTCATACAGCGTTTTTGGAAGATTTGGCGGTCATTGGTGCACAGCAAAATAATTTAGACGCCTTTGGTACTAATTTGCCTGAACAGGTGGATTTTAATCAGGACGCCGGAGGTATTCAGGCGAGGCGAATTATCTCTCGCATCCTGGAAGAAGAGGCTAGTGGCGCTGCTTTACGCGTGACAGCTTAATCACTCCATTTTAAACACCGAATAAAAAAGGGTGCTTCAAGGCACCCTTTTTATTTATTACTAGATAGCTCTGATCAACGCCGGGCGCCGAAGAGATGTAGTAACATAATAAACAAATTTATGAAATCTAGGTATAATCGCAACGCACCTGAAATTGCTAGTTTTCCGGTGGTTTCTTCATCGTGGTACTCATCATATTCATTTTTTATACGTTGGGTATCGTATGCTGTAAGCCCAACGAAAACGAGAACCCCGATGACAGAGATTGCGAAGTGTAGTGCTGAGCTTTCGAGGAACATATTTACTAATGAAGCAATAATAATTCCGATTAGCCCCATAAACAGGAACGCACCAAACTTAGAAAGATCTTTTTTGGTGGTATAGCCGTAGATGCTCATTGCTGCGAATGTACCAGCAGTGATAAAGAACACGCGTGCGATACTAGCTCCTGTAAAAGCCATAAAGATTGTGGCCATCGAGACCCCCATCAGACCTGCATAGATCCAAAATGTTGTCTGGGCAGTTGAAAACGACATCGAATGTAACTTTGCGCTAAGGAAAAAAACCAAGCCAAGTGGTGCAAGCATTACTATCCATTTCAAAGGTGTATTAAACAGTGTGTTACCCAACTGGGTTACACTTGTGATTTGACCCGCGTCATTAAAATTAACGGACATTTGCGCTATAACGAGTGCAATGATCCCCGTTAAGGCAAGGCCTGACGCCATATAGTTGTATACCCGCAACATATATGCACGAAGGCCTTCATCATAGGCGGCCTGATCGACAGTACTCCCTGTGAAGGTTGCTTTACGTTCTGTTCCAAATGCCATGATAATCTTCTTTCTGCCGTTGAATATATTCGCTGTTAAGTATGGTTATTGGAACAGGGAAATCAAGACCTTCTATGCAATGCTATAAAATTTTAACTTAGTTTGTTTATCACTCGTTTCGAAGGATTGATGCTGGTTTTTTCCCCAAGGACCGCCAGGTTCCCAATATTGCGATACAAACCATGAAAACCGTCGCTCCAGCCATCGTTGTTGCCACAACATCATATACTGGGATCCATTCCGCTCGCATAACAAATTTAAGAATGGCCCAACCACCCAATGTACCTAAAACGGTCGCAATCAATATCGTAAGAAACGCTAAAAATCCATATTCTACGAGTAGTGATATCAATATGTCTCGCCTGCGTGCGCCCAAGACCTTTAGAACGACAGAATCAAATATACGGCGTTGCTGGTCGGCCGAAACCGCACCAGCAAGAACCAACGTGCCGGCTATAATAGTAATAAAAGCGGTTATCTGTATCGCGTTAGCAATGCGATCCATTAGCCCGCTAACAGCCCTGAGGACAAATCGTACCCGAACGGCACTGATGTTGGTGAACCGCTCTGTAACGGCAGTTTCTAATGCGTCTTCAAATTTTTGATCGAGGTGTATAGCGGCAATATGTGTTTGGGGGGCTTTTTCAATAACACCAGGTGAAAATACCATTACAAAATTTACCCTCAATGTTCTCCAGTCAACAGCTCGCAAATTGGCTACTTTTGCAGTAATAGGTCGGCCTAATACATTGACTGTAATATAATCACCAATATCGATGTCGAGACCTTTAGCGGCACCGGCGTCAAAGGAGATGAGTGGGGGGCCTTCATAGTCAGGGGGCCACCACACCCCTTTAGTTATTCTTGCTCCCTCGGGGGGCGTTTCGTTCCATGTGAGACCACGATCGCTGCGGAGAACCCAGGCGGCGTTTGATGCAGCTTTGACCTCTGATGCGGAGATGCCTTTAACGTGTGTAATTCTTCCCCGCAGCATGGGGACCATAACAATTTTCTCAGTTGGGCTGGTTCGGCGCACCGTCTCCTCAAAATCAGCAATTTGGTGCGGCTGGATATCAATAAAATAAAATCCGGGCGCTTTTGATGGCATGGTCTCCGTGATCTGGCGTTTGATATTATTTTCTACTACTACTACGGCAACCAAGACCGTAAGCCCGAGCCCCATCGAAAGCACTATATTCGCTGTTTGTGCGCCCGGCCGATATAAATTTGTAAGAGCGAGGCGCAAACGCGAATTTTTAAAAATTCGGAAGAGTTTGGCAAGTTTCATGATCGAGCGGCCTGCCCAATAAAATAATATAAATGCAACGGCTGAGCCTGCAATGAAACCGGATGCAATTTTGGCGTCGTGTGCGGTAAATATTGCTAACAATGCGAGTGTTGCCATAGATAATATTATGGTGATATTTACTGGGCAGCTGCTCCGTCCCGAAATTGGAACAATATTATCACGAAATAGACTCCCGGGTTTTACAGAACAAGCCCGCGCTAAAGGCCATAGTGAAAAAAGTAACGAAACAAGCACACCGTACGCAGTGGCCATTAAAAGTGGTTGCGGGTATATACCCATTTTAAGTGGTGCGGCTAGCAAATCAGATAAAGCTGCAGAGACGATAGCCGGAGCCGTACAGCCAATAAGGAGCCCTAGTATGATACCCCCGAGGCTCATGACAGCTATTTCTGATAGCCAAGTGATAAAAATTAATTGTCGATTAGCACCGATACATTTTAGTGTTGCAATAATACCTAATTTGCCATCGAGGTAGCCACGCACAGCATTGCCCGCGCCTAAACCACCGATCAGCAGAGCGGTAAGTCCTACCAATGTCAGAAATTGTGCGGTGTAATTAATAAATTGTTCAGCACTTGGTGCCGCGGAATTTCTGTCGCGGATGCGCCAGCCAATATTAGGAAATGCCCTGGATAGTGAATTTTTAAAACTTTTCAGGGTGAGGTTTTCTGCTAGCCGTAGTCGATATTCATAGGACACTTGAGTTCCTGGCCGAATTAAGCCTGTGCTGGTCAAGCTCTTTGCCGAAACCATAAAGCGGGGTCCACGTGTCATTGCACGTATACCTCCAATACGGTCTGGTTCTGAAATCAGCACAGCATTTAGGCGATAGTAGGTTTCGCCAATTTTTACGACGTCACCGATTTTTGTATTCAACCGATCTAAGACTGCCCGCTCAACAACCGCACCCCAAATGTTATTTTCATATGCTAACAAATTTTTCAGTGGCACTGCAGACTCGAGGATTAAAACCCCAAATAAGGGGTAAAACCCATCAACTGATTTAAGATTTATGAGGGTTCGCATTTTCCCATCTTTGCGATGGACCATCGATCGCATAGAGGTGACTCGTGAAACCTTGGCGCGCCGTTTAAACCAATTTAATTGGACAGAGGTTGCAGGTCTATGCGCTAGACGTATTGCAATATCGCCACCCAATAAACTTTTACTCTCGGCCGTCAGGCCGGCAAAAATCGAAGAAGAAATAGAGCCTATTCCCGCAATGGTTCCCACTCCAAGTACGAGGCATGCGAGAAATATCTTAAAGTGTTTAATGCCGCCACGTAGATCGCGGAATGCCCAACGCAGAGGTAAGGCGATGTTCACCATTTTGCCTCTTCGTATATTTGTCCATCAATAATCCGAATTTCATGCTCGCATCGCTCACCTATCATTGAATCGTGAGAAATTAAAAGGAGGGTGGTGTTATGTTTCCCTGTTAAGGAGAATAACAGTTCTATCACAGCGTCGCCGGTCCCCTTATCCAAGTTTCCTGTGGGTTCGTCCGCCAAAAGAATGCGAGGGTTAGTTGCAAAAGCTCGTGCCAATGCGACGCGCTGTTGTTCACCGCCAGAGAGTTGCCCAGGATAATGTTCGATTCGATGACCCAGACCGACCGCTTCTAGTTCACTCTTGGCTCTGTCAAAAGCATCTGTTAAGCCCAAAAGTTCAAATGGTATCGCAACATTTTCAAGTGCTGACATTGTTGGGACCAAATGAAAATTTTGGAATACAATTCCCATTGTTTCTCGACGGAATACAGCTAGTTGGTCTTCATCCAAGGCACCGAGATCAACATTGTTAACAGTAACTGTCCCTGACGTAGCGCGTTCTAAACCAGCAATAACCATGAGCATGGTGGTTTTACCGGAACCAGATGGGCCAACGACACTAACAGTTTCTCCCTCTGCAATAGATAAATTAATTCCACGAAGGATCTTGACCGGACCCGCAGGACCATCCAGCTTTAGATGGATATTTTTTAGTTCAATCATGGGTAAGAACTAGCTGAGGCATTGTTCATGAATGTGAATAAGAATCAAAGGAAACCCGACTATAAGAAATCACTAAATTGTGCTCACTTCTTCGCTGTTACATATGGTTTGCTGCTAAAAATTTGCAAGTCAAGCATCCCTATACCCATCTCTTTATTTTTTATGTTTCTTATCACCACTGTAATTGAAGCTGCTGATTTAAAAAAAATACTTGTTTTAGGCGACAGCCTCACGGCTGGCTACGGTTTACCTGCTGATCAATCTTTTCCAGCGCGTCTAGAAAATGAACTTGTGGCATCGGGTTTTAGGGTAAAAGTTTTAAATGGTGGTGTCTCTGGGGATACGAGTGCTGGTGGTAGGTCGCGATTGAATTGGGCGCTCGCAGATAAGCCCCATTTTGCAATTGTAGAACTGGGTGCCAATGATGGTTTAAGGGGCCTAAGCCCTTTAGCGATGAGAGACAATATCTCAGACATTATTGTGAGACTGAAGGCGGCAGGTGTCAGGGTTTTGCTCACTGGAATGAAGGCGCCACCAAACTTAGGACCTGAATATACCAAGGCTTTTAACAGGACATTTCCTGTGCTTGCAAAAAAACATAATGTTTTGTTTTACCCGTTTTTTCTTGACGGTGTCGCTACAATCGCTGCTCTTAATCAGGACGACGGTATACACCCGAATTCAGGAGGTGTTACCGTGATAGTTGACCGTATTAAGCCTTTTGTAGTCCGCTTAATGGAGGATAAGATGGCGGAGGAGGGCCGGTTAGATTGAATAAATCAAGGGGAAAGTCAGAGGTATTTTCCGTGGCCCATGCCAGCGGGGGTGACTGGCAGGAATTAACTGAGGCTTGCTTGTTGAGTCTTGGGGCGTCGGCGAGGGGCGGAAATCTCGGGTTTGTTTATGTTTCTGATTCCTTAGACGAAGATCTTCATATGATTTTAAAAAGGCTTAAGGAAACAACCCGAATACATCACTGGGTTGGTACAATAGGTTTTGGCATCTGTGTTTCTGGTGTGGAATTCTTTGATATGCCAGCCATGGCGGTCTTGGTTGGGTCCGTACCACAGGAGGCCTTTTGTATCTTGCCAACCATCGGGCCGGGAGACCGGGATTTGCCGAAAAATGTACTTGAGTGGTCGAGAAGCCATAATCCAGCACTTGGGATAGTACATGCTGATCCCAGGGTTCCGGGTTTAGAAAACATTTTTTCGCGTATTGAAGGACAAACGCACTGCTTTCTGGTTGGCGGAATGACAGCCTCACGTGGTTCAATGGACCAGGTCGCTAATGAAGTAACTGATGGTGGTGTGTCTGGTATATTGTTTGGTAGTGAGCTTGGTGTTGCTACAGGGTTAACTCAAGGTTGCTCTCCTATTGGACCGACACATAACATTAGCCGGGGGCGTGATAATATTATTTCGGCACTAGATGGTAGGCCGGCGTTCGACGTATTCAAAGAGGATATTGGAGAATTACTCGCGCGAGATTTAAGCAAGGTTAGTGGTTATGTCCACGCGGCCCTTCCCATAAGTGGTTCTGATACTGGGGACTATGTCGTTCGCAATTTACTCGGAATTTATCCCGAGAAAGGTTGGGTCTCCATCGGTGAACGTGTTGGGGTTGGGGATCAGGTCATGTTTGTCAGACGGGATGGTGCAGCAGCAAAGGCTGATCTTGAGCGGATGGTCACCGATGTTAAAAAGCGTGCCGGTAAGGCTCCGAGGGCGGCATTTTATTTTTCCTGCGTAGCTCGTGGGCCCAATCTATTTGGTCCAGGTTCAATTGAGCTCAGCACGATCGCAAAAATTCTAGGAAAAGATGTCCCGCTCATAGGGTTCTTTGCTAATGGTGAAATTTCCAACAGCCGGCTCTATGGATATACGGGCGTTTTGTCGTTGATAAATTGACCCGTCTCTTTGTGGCCCTCCCAATTCCTTTAACCCAAAGGGATCAATTGAGGAGAATTTGTTGCGGCGTTCGTCCGGCAAGGTGGCTTAGCGAGGAGAATTTTCATCTCACTTTACGATTCATAGGCGAGGTTGAGGAGCCAGAAGTGGCGTATGTAATGTCAGCGTTATCATCAGTGAGGTTTCCACAATTCGAATTGCAAGTTTCTGGTGTGGGCTATTTCAAATCTGGACGTAAAATTACCTCCTTGTGGGCAAAGGTAGAAATAAGCTCAGCATTAGTTTCACTGTACGAAGGGATTGAAAAAGTGCTGAAGCGACATGGGCTTATTCCAGAGAGGAGGAAGTTCATACCGCATGTTACGTTGGCCAAATTGAAAAACGCTTCGCCTGAACATGTGAGGGAGTGGCTACAAAATAATGGGGCATTTCACATGGCGCCGTTTAATATTGACCGTTTCCGACTGTATGAAAGCTATCGTTCTACCAGTGGGGCTACTTATACTTCGGTACAGGAGTTTCCTCTTTATTTAGGACAAGTCTGATGACTTTGGTTTATCGAAACCTTGATCAGGAGAACCTCGACGCTGGCTATAACGCACGGGCAACCGTTCCTAATGTTGAGGAGTTTCTCGCTGAATATGCATCTCGTAGCGCCCAAGCCCGGGCCACGCTGGATTGCATGGAAAACATAGCCTACGGTGATCACCATGATGAAGTTATGGATATATTCCCCGCGGGGCCTAATTCCCCAGTTTTTATATTTATTCACGGTGGTTATTGGCGTGCACTAAGCCATAAAGACTCTGCATCGATGGCGCCGGGCTTGGTTGCCAAGGGCATAACGTTGGTAACATTGAATTATTCCCTTACTCCTGATGCATCCCTTGACTTGATCGTTTCACAGTGTCGGCGAGCGTTGGCATGGACTTATAAAAACGTAAATGTATTTGGCGGTGATGGCAGTCGGATATTTGTAGGAGGCTCATCTGCTGGCGGGCATCTTACTGGTATGCTTCTCACTGGAGGTTGGCATGGTACCGAGGGAGTTCCTTTCAATGTTGTTAAGGGTGCGGTTCTTTTGAGTGGTTTGTATGAACTAGAGCCAATTCGACTGTCAAATATCAATGAATGGATCCAGCTTGATAAAAATTCAGTCGAACGGAATAGCCCTTTCCGAAATTTACCAAGGTCTGGGTGCCCGGTGGTAATATCTTTCGGACAGACTGAGACAATTGAGTTTAAGCGCCAGAGTATTGAATTTGCGGAAGCATGGCGCTCAAGGGGCTGGAGTTGTAATCTGTTCGAAATGGCGGGCCGTAATCACTTTGATATAATTTTTGATCTTGATAACCCTAATACTCGGATAGGGCGCTCCGTTTTTGATCTGGTTCTTGAAAATCCAAAATAGATTTTAGTTATATTTTCTATATGAGATCTATAATATTTTTATTACAATCAGAATATTCTAAATTTATCCCAAATGAAGAATTTATTACCTTTTGAGGTGTAATTGCATGGATACCACGGATATTAAAATTCTTAATTGTCTGCAGGTAGATTCAGCCTTGTCTGTCAGTGAAGTTGCTAAGAAGGTTGGTCTTTCAACATCACCCTGTTGGAACAGGATTCAACGTCTGGAGCAATCGGGCATAATTCGTGGACGGGTGGCTTTGCTCAATGCAGAATCCCTGAATCTGCGAGTGACGGCCTTTGTGTCAATTAGAACCAATCAGCATAGCACTGAATGGTTCGAAAAATTCTCTAAGTCTATTTCGTCATTTCCGGAGGTTGTAGAATTTTATCGGATGAGTGGCGATGTCGATTATCTACTGCGAGTAGTTGTGCCAGATATCGCTTCCTATGATAATTTTTATAAAAGACTTATAGAACATGTAGATTTAACCGATGTCAGCTCCAGCTTTGCAATGGAAGAAATAAAATATACAACAACTCTACCATTGGAATACGCGGTGACCTCTAAAAGTTAGGTATCTAACAGCCTTGCAATAGAATGTCTTATGGTTCGGAAGAGACTTGGCATAAGAACTAAGAATTTGCTTAGTAAATATTTTGAGAACGGCTTAAATGAACTCGCGATTGACACGCATTATAGGATTGTTTGAAGCTCTTCCTGGTTCGACCCGGGGCATATTTTGGATGGTGTTTGCCAGCTTTAATTACGCCGCTACATATGCCGTTGTACGTTATTTATCGACGGACCTTAGTGTTTTTCAGTTAGTGTTTTTTCGATCATTTCTGGGTGTCATATTGATGGCACCTTGGCTTTTGAAAGTTGGAGTGGCAGTTCTTAAAACGGATCATTTTGGGTCATATGCTGTTAGAGGATCTTTAAATTATATAGGGATGTTATTGTTAATCTTTGCGTTAGCATCCCTCCCCTTGCAAGATGTGACAGGGTTGATGTTTACGTCACCACTTTTTACCGTCTTATTTATCGCTATTTTTCTTGGAGAGAGGCCTGGACCGAGGCGCTGGGCTGCTCTGATTATCGGCTTCATCGGAGCCATGATAATCATCCGCCCTGGATTTCAAGAGTTAACACTGGCGGCTTTAGGTGTATTAGGGACTAGTTGCGCATACGCGATAATAAATGTTTCTACAAAGACTCTATCCAAGTCAGATAGTTCTAACAAAATTATTTACTATGATTTTTTGATGATGACGGCGCTGAGTATAATCCCAGCAATTTGGTATTGGAATGAGATTAGAGGGGATCATTTGGTGTGGATTATCGCAGTAGGGATATTTAGTGCTTTAGCTAGGCAGGGCATTATTCGGGCACTAGCGGTTGGCGAAGCTTCGGTTGTAATGCCATTCAACTTTCTAAAATTACCCTTTAGCGCCTGTCTGGGATTAGTGTTTTTCCAAGAAAATCCGGATATTTGGACTGGTATGGGGGCTGCGGTCATATTCGGGAGCAGTTATTACATTGCCCGAAGTGAGGCAACTTTGAAAAAACGGATATGACAAAGCCGGTTAATCCATCGGTTTAGTTCCACAAACTGGGCCTAGCGGCTACGCGCTTCATCTCGTGCAATATATATTGTGGCTAGGATGATGATTACGGCCCCCGCAAAGGTCCAATAATCTGGAACTTCGCCAAATATTGAATAGCCTAAAATACCAGCATAAATCAGGCGGACATATTCCATTGGCCCGACGGCATTAGCCTCCCCTGCTGAGAATGCCCGAATAAATCCGGTCATACCTACTGTCGTCATGATACCGATACCAGCCAGTAGTACCCATTCTATACCTATTGGGTTTTGCCATAAAATTATTGTCGGAACTAGGAATACTAAGGCCCCGCCTGCGTGGTAATAGAAAAGAATTCTATTAGGTGGCTCGGTGGATGCCATCATCCTTATGAGCACATTTGCGATAGCGAATGTGCAGGCACTAATTAGTGCGATGAGGGCCACAGGGTCGAAACCTGAATGGCCCGGGCGCACCATGACCAATACTCCGACGAACCCAACGCCAGTTGCTATCCATCGACGGCTTGTTACCAATTCAGAAAGAAGAACGACAGCGACAATTGTTGTAAAAAGAGGCCGAGAGAATGCAATCGCAGTAGCGTCGGCGAGGTAGAGGTGGATTACTGAATAAAAGACGCCCAACTGGGCAATGCAAGCAATTATAAGGCGCGTCAGGTGGATCCCCGGACGATGAGTTTTTAACCCAGACCAACCCATTTGGAAAAAGAGTGGCGAAAGTATCAAGAGCCCAATGGAATAACGGCAGAAAGCTAACTCCATGGGACCAAACTTCTTGCCGAGTAATTTGATAAGTACGTCATTAAGTGCAAAAGCTATCGTACCCATCGTTATCCAAAGAATACCACGTAAGTTTCCAGGCAGCCCTATCCAAAGGCTCTTCCAATGCCTAATTTTGGGAAGATATTTACTCATGCACTCTTTGCAGCTTTTTGAGCTTCGTCTCGGGCTATATAGATAGCGCTGGCTACAATGAGAATCGCACCGACCCCTGTCCAAATAGATGGTATCTCGCCGAACAAAAGATATCCAAAGAGTGCGGCGTAAATTAATCGAACATATTCGATTGGTCCGACTGCATTAGCTTCGCCCGCGGAAAATGCACGGACAAAACAGGTCATGCCCAGCGTTGTCAGGACCGCAATTGAAATAAGTAGTACCCATTCGATCCCAACCGGCATTGTCCAGAAATAAATGGCGGGCCCAGTGAATACAATTATTCCGCCAATATGATAATAAAACAGGATACGATTCGGTGGCTCTGTTCTCGCTAAGACCCGGATCAGAACATTTGCTGTTGCGAATGCCAAGGCTGAGGCTACGGCAATAAGGGCGATAGGGTTCATAGTATCAGCCCCCGGCTGGATCATGATGATGACGCCGATAAAACCAACGGTAGTGGCTACCCAGCGGCGTCCACTCACTACTTCTGATATAAATATTACGGCGACTACGGTCGTAAAAAGTGGTTTCGAAAAATAAATCGCAGTTGCATCCGCAAGTGGCATATTAATAACTGTTATGAAAATCCCAAGTTGTGCTGCCATAGCAAGGGACATCCTGACAATATGCATCCCTATACGTTTTGTTTTTAACTCCGCGATCCCCATTTTCAGAAAAACGGGAGTAAGGATCATCATCCCGATACCATACCTAAATAATGCCAGTTCTGTTGGGTCAAATTTTCGTCCCAGCTGCTTAACGATGACATCTGTGACCGAGAATAAAAATGCCCCGATACTGAGCCATAAAATACCCCGAATATTACCAGGCATTTTAAGCCAGGCGTCGGTCAAACGATTTGATGTTAAGGACTTTTTCAAGGTAGTAACACGTCTCCTCGCAACGCCTTTTCATGACGTGATCTACTCTAATGCCTGATATTGAAATTACTTACAACCAAATCACAAGCAGAAAAAATTATTAAAATGGCGGGTAAGAGACCAATACATGTTTGACTCCCATTATAGGATCTGGCTTTGATAGGCATTTGAAACAGACAACTTTAGGTCGGAACGTGAAGCCACCGCAATTAGATATTTTGACGCCTTCGTCAGTTGCCGAAGCATTATCATTGCTTGCAAAATATGGTGCTGACGCGAGGCCGTTGGCCGGGGGCCAAAGTTTGGTACCTCTTCTTAATTTTCGCTTGAGCCGGCCAGAAGTACTAATTGACCTCAACCAAATTCCAGACATTGACTATATAAGAGAGGTAGGCGACCAAATAAACATTGGAGCTATGACCCGCGAACGAAGCATAGAATTCAGCGACCTTATACGTGCGGAGGCACCTTTGCTTTTGGAGGCAACCAAGAATATCGCCCATTTACCTATACGAAGCCGGGGCACAATCGGTGGTAGCCTTGCAAATGCTGATCCTGCCGCAGAGTATCCAGCAGTCGCTTTGGCGCTTGAGTTCACCTTCATTGTACAAAGCGTGCGGGGAAAGCGACGTATAGCGTCCGACGATTTCTTCCAGGATATTCTCACAACCGCTATAGAGCCGGATGAAATTTTAACGGAAATCATTGTACCGAAAATTCCTGATAATTCTGGAGCCGCATTTGTGGAGATAGCCCGACGGCATGGAGACTTTGCTCTTTCAGGTGTGGCTGCGCAAATTAGTTTTGAAGACAGGGGGCCGTCCGAGGTGCGCTTGGCCGCGTGTGGTGCGGGCCCAATAGCCATGCGTTTAACAGCCGCAGAAGAAATTCTTCTGGAAGAAGGTATCGGCGAAAAAGCGGTCAAAGCCGCTGCCGCCGCAGCGGCAGCGGCTGTAGATCCTATGTCTGACCACCATGCTAGCGCATCCTACCGTCGCCGTTTAACTGGTGTTGTAACGGCACGAGCGGTTAAAAAGGCAGTAGATCGCGCCGAGGTGATGGCATGAATGAGCCGCGTAAAGTAGCGCTTGAGGTTAATGGAGAATCTCTCAGTGGGGAGGTTCCAGCCCGTATGTTACTGACGGACTTTTTACGCGATGTCCTTGGAAAGACAGGCACCCATGTTGGTTGCGAGCATGGTGTTTGCGGGGCATGTACCATTATTATTAACGGTGAAGCGGCGCGCTCTTGTTTAATGTTTGCTGTCCAGGCCGAGGGTGCGAAAATAAAGACAGTTGAGGGGTTAGCTAAAGGCGAGGAATTACACTCCCTACAAAAATTATTTTCTGAGCATCGAGCCTTACAGTGTGGTTTTTGTACGCCTGGAATGCTGATGGCAGCAGTTGATTTGGTGGCAAGTAATGATGCCCTGAGCGAATTGGATATAAAATTGGGGATGTCTTCTGTTTTATGCCGGTGTACTGGATACGAAGGTATTATAAAGGCAGTAATTGAGTATGCTGAGCAGGTCCATGGAAAGCCCATTGCACGGGAGAAAAACATTGTCTGAAGCAATGCCATCCTACATTGGACGTTCCGTTGTTCGTCGAGAGGATAGGCGTCTAATTAAAGGCGCAGGTAACTTTGTCGGCGACATGAAGTTAGAGAGCATGCTGCATGTAGCTATCGCGCGGAGTCAGCTACCGCATGCGATTATTAACGGAGTTGATCTTGAGCAGGCACAGGCCCATCAAGGAGTAGAATTAGCATTATCTGGAGCCGACCTCAAAGATGTTCTACCGCCAATTAGTGGGATGCAGGTTGCCGCACCCAAAACATGGCGCGATGGTATGAACCCACAAATCCAAATTCCAGATCAAACGCTCGTGCCTTATGATAAGCTGCGATATGTTGGAGAACCATATGCCTTGGTTGTCGCAGAAGATCGATATACTGCTGAGGATGCCGTTGAGCTGATTGAGGGTGATTTTGAACCGTTGTCGCCGGTACCAAATGCTGAGGCCGCTTGTAAGGATGAAGCGGCATTGGTCCATGATTTTTTGCCCGGCAACATTGCTGCATCTTTGCATGCCAAAACAGGAGATAGTATCGCCGCTCTTGAGGCAGCACCCCATCGTCTAAAACGTCGTTTCTTTCATCATCGATATGCTGCTATGCCAATGGAATGCCGCGGTGTAATTGCAGAATACAATTCTCGAACGGACACCATTACAGTTTGGTCCTCGACACAAGTTGTACATTGGGTTCGTCGAGAGGTGGCTAACGCCCTTGGTATGGCTGAAGAACAGGTTCGGGTTGTGGCGCCCGATGTTGGCGGGGGGTTTGGTGGCAAGGGCCATGTCTATCCTGAAGATATTTTGATCGCTTATCTCGCAAAACGGTTGGGTCGTCCAATAAAATGGTTGGAAGATAGACACGAGCACCTCCTTAATGCCGCGCATTCCCGCGATAACTTATTTGATGTTGAAGTTGGCTTTGACGATAGTGGTCGGATTAGCGTCGTGAAAAATAATTTCCTTGTTGATTCAGGTGCCTATTCACCTGTAGGTGCGGCGATCGCGGGAAATTCTATCGTCCACTTTACTGGTCCATATGATATCCCAATTTATGAGGCCAATTGTAAGGTGATGATGACTAACAGGACGCCGAACGCTCCTTATCGGGGGGCGGGCCGTCCCGAAGTAGCCTTTGCCATGGAGCGGTCCATTGACATTGTTGCCCACGAGCTCGGACTTGAGCCAGCTGAGGTGCGGTTTCGCAATATGATCAAGCCGGAACAAATGCCATTTGCGGTTGGTCTACCTTATCGGGATGGCGTTATGGTCGAATACGATAGTGGTGATTATCCCGAAGCGCTGCGCAAGGCTTTAGAGGGAATAGGTGGCTTGGATACTTTTCGTGATCGACAAAAGGAAGCGAGGGCGGAAGGGCGTTATCTGGGCCTAGGGTTAGGGTGCTACGTTGAGGGCACAGGTATCGGCCCGTTCGAGGGCGCAACAGTCAAAATCGACCCTTCAGGCAAAATAATGGTCGCCACTGGCGCTTGCCCGCAAGGACAGGGGCATGAAACCGCATTTGCTCAAGTGGCGGCTGATATTTGGAGCGTCCCAATAGAAGACGTCGTGGTTACTCTGGCAGATACATCCCATGTTACTATGGGATATGGAACTATTGCGAGCCGCAGCGCTGTAACAGCGTCGGGGGCTATCAAAGACTCAAGTGAAAAAGTGAAAGAAAAGGTATTTTCTATAGCTGCGAATGTATTGGAAACCTCGGAGTCTGATTTGGAATTGCGTAATGGCTCGGTCGGCGTTAAGGGGGTTCCAAATATGTCTGTAACCCTAAAGGAGGTGGCAAAGGCCGCTTTACCGGGCTGGATGCATCAAAGACCTGAGGGCATAGAAGCAGGCTTAGAAGGTACCGCGTATTTTGAACCTCCTACAGTTACTTGGGCCTACGCTGCTAATGCGGCCATTGTGGAAATAGATTCAGAGACCGGGGAGGTAAAGATAGAGAACTACGTTGAGGTGCATGATGCAGGTAAGCTTATAAACCCCGGGATTGCTGATGGGCAGGTTAAGGGAGGTTTGGTCCAAGGTATCGGCGGCGGTTTATTTGAGGAGCTCTGCTACGACGAGTTTGGCCAGCTAACAACTGGGAGTTTTTTAGATTATCTATTGCCGACTGCTGCTGATGTCCCGCCGATCACCGTAATTCATACAGAGACGCCATCGCCTAGAAACGCATTTGGATTCAAAGGCTTGGGAGAAGGCGGTGCTATTGCTCCACCAGTAGTTATAGCGAACGCGGTATGTGATGCATTAAAGCCTCTAGATGCTGAAATAAACAGCACCCCAATACGCGCCGAAGAAATAATCAGTATACTGGATCGTGATTAGGCCTTTTTTCATAATCAAAAGGGTTTGTCCCCTATCGTTGAGGTACGGTGTATCCGGCGAATATCGTTTATTTCATAACCACCGCAAGCGCGGTGGTTAATACTGCGATTGTCCCACATAACCAGATCATCAACTTTCCACTTATGAGTATAAATATGTTCAGCCTTAACTTGATGTGCAAACAACTTATCAAGGAGTGTCTGTGCTTCTGTATCTGCAAAATTCTCTATACCAATCGTAAATCTAGGTGACAAATAGAGTGACTTACGACGGGTGACCGGATGAGTACGGACAATTGGATGGCTCACATCAGGAATACTATCCTGTTTCTTGTAATACGCCCTGCCACCCGGCCGTGAGACTTCCACACGGTTATTGCGTAACTTGCTGGTACAATGGATCCCTCTTAGATTAGCGATGTATTTTTTCATTCCATCAGATAATGTTTCATACGCCATATGCATATCAGCAAATTCGGTGTCACCGCCCTTTTGGGGTAGTCGACGCGCATAGAGAAAAGTAGCGAGGCCGGGGGTTTCACTTGGTGACATGTCAGAGTGCCAATAATCGCCAGCTGCTACGACCCCAATATGTCTTCCATCGACCTTCTCGTTAGATAGAACAACAACCTCTGGGCATTCAGGAATCCGATGTTCTTCCGCGTATAATTTCTGGATCGGACCAAAGTTTTTGCTTAAAGCTAGTTGGTGTTTTGGTTCGAGACTTTGGCCAGGAAAGATTAGGACTTGAAATCTGACGAAGGCTTGTTTGACGGTATTTAAGTCACTGGGGCTTAGGGATTCTTTAAGGTCAATATCGGATACTACAGCGCCGAAAGGTTTAGAGAGATTTTTGATATGCATAACTCAAGTATATGTTATTAAAGATTCCTAGAGTGCTTTCACACATTACCCTAAACATGGTAATTTTCTTATAGTAAAATAACGCTCAATGGATTGTAAGTCATGTCTATAACTGTTCAACCACTCTCAGATGCCTGTGGTGCCGAAATCAGGGGGGTCGATCTCCAAAAGCCAATCGGCGAGGACACCAAGAAAAAAATAGAAAATGCTTTTCATGACCATGTTGTGGTCGTTTTTCGCGATCAGGATATTACCGAAGAGGAGCAGATGGCTTTTGCGAATACCTTCGGAGGTCTTGGCGAGCGGCGGAGGTCGCCGAACGGATCAACACCTGGCGGTAGTTATGAAACGCCGTTCATGTTTGTAACGAATATCCGAGATGAAAAAACTGGGGAGCCCGTAGGCGCATTTGGGGATGGCGAAATGTGGTTTCATCATGATACCAGCTATTATGAAAAGCCGCATAAGGCGACACTGCTTTATTCTATTACGCTGCCAAGTTGGGGCGGTAATACATGCTTCTCAAATATGTACAAGGCTTACGATAACGTTCCTGATAACCTTAAGGCAAAACTTGAGGGCCGAAAGGTTTTACAGATTCATGATTATAAAAGGCGAGAACGCATAGATATCTATAATTCAGATATTACAGATATGCTCCAGCAGGAGCAGCCTATTTTTGTGACCCATCCGGCCACTGGTCGAAGGGCGCTTTATATTAGTCGGCTCATGTCTGCTCGCATCGAGGGTTTGGCACCGGAAGAAAACGAAGATATTCTGAATCAGCTTTTTGATATTTCTGAGGACCCGTCAATTGTTTTTGAGCATGAATGGGCGCTAGGCGATCTTGTAATGTGGGATAATTATGCATCAATACATATGCGAAAAGATTTTCCGCGTGATGAGCCACGCCTGATGCGGAGACTGACATTGGCTGGCTATGGGCCGCTTAGTTGAAGTGGTAAGTCTTAAATGGGAATCGCTCCGTGTCAGAGTCAGAAAAAATTAAATCGAAGTTTCTTGTAAATAAAGCTAAGGAAAACCCATTCGTTAGTGGTGGATTGCGGACGTATCGTGAGTATCGTGATTTTGGAATTTCGGACATCACTGACGGTAAAGTGCACATTCATTTGATAAGGACAACCGCCCGGTGTCCGGTGGGCGGGAGCGGTTTGCACTACCATGATCTTGAGTTTCAAATGGTTTACTGCCTGAAAGGGAGCTCTACTGTGTGGTTCGAAGGGCAAGGTGAACAGCATTTTGAAGAGGGGGATTGCTGGGTTCAACCGCCAGGCATAAAGCACAATGTTTTAAGTTATTCAGATGATTACCTTTTGATGGAAATGACAATACCAGCAGAATATGAAACTATTCAGGTAGAAGAATAAGAAGTTCTAAAGTTCGCGATCCATTCGTTGTACGCGACGCAAATCTGGAAAAACCACCCAACAGAGCCCGGCTACAACAAAGCAACCTATGCCGCCGAAAAGGACTGCAGGTACTGCGCCAATGGCATTTGCCATCATCCCGGCACGAAACTCACCTATTTCGTTTGATGCACCCGTAAAAACCGAATTAACCGCGCTTACGCGTCCCCTCATGTCATCGGGTGTGGCAATTTGGACAAGCGTGACCCTTATATAAACACTGACCATATCACCAATGCCAACGATGACCATTGCGACCATTGAAAGCCAGAAGACGGTAGAAAAACCAAAAAGAATTGTTGCTGCTCCAAATACCAGGACACTTATATACAGGATTGTGCCGACAGCGCTATTCATATTGATCTGAGTAAGCGCGAGTCCGGTTCCGAGAGATCCTACGGCAATGGCGCTCCGCATAAGGCCAGCTCCTATTGCCCCAACATCCAGAATGTCTTTGGCGAAAACCGGAAGAAGTGCGGTAACACCCCCCAGTAAAACAACAAATAAATCGAGAGTAATTGCTCCGAAGATAATTTTTTTACCATATACATAACGCAAACCACTGAGCAGGACTTTCCAAGTTGTGGGTTGCCGGTCGCCCCTTACCGTTTTTGTTCGGATTAACGAGGTCAGCAATGCGCCTATCAACATACCAGCGGCTGCTGACCCATACACGACTTCTGGTCCCAGCAAGTAAACGATCCCACCGAGTGCTGGGCCAGACATTTGTGCAATTTTATTAGTACTGGTATGCCATGCAACTGCATTGGGAAAAACGTTTATAGGAACCAGATTAGGTACCAAGGAATTCGCAGCCGGTTGATAAAAAGCCCGGCCGGTCCCAAACAATGCTAAAGTGCCAAATACTGGCCACACCTCAGATTTGTCACCGAGAGACCACCACAAAAACATCAGGCAAGCGATGAAGATAATACAATAACATACTACTATGACCGACTTTCTATCAAAAAGGTCCGCAACGTAGCCGGTTATCAACGCAAACCCAAAAGCGGGAGCAAAGATAGCTAACCCAATATACGCAAGATTTTTTACATCTCCTGTAACATCGTATACTTGGTAGCCAATCGCCACGATGACCATGTGAAGTGATATCCACCCAAAAATTTTACCTAATATTAGAAGACGCATGTCTCTATATTTGAGGGCGACCACGCCAGTAGTTGATCCGTAGAATTCTAAATTCTGATTTGGGTCGTTTTTTTTAGATAGAGGTGGCTCAGTCAAAATAGCCGGTCCAATACAGAAATGATGACGCTATTAGGGGCAAGGTCAATTTTAGTATTATAATTTCACCTATTTAATTATTGGTTGTGCGCCAGAATCATATCAGAAGCTTTCTCCGCTATCATAATTGTTGGGGCATTTGTATTTCCACCAACCAGCGTTGGCATAATTGAGGCGTCCACAACCCTCAGGCTTTCAATCCCTCGAAGTTTTAGTGAGGGATCAAGAACCGCTTCGTCATCGACACCCATGCGGCATGTACCCACTGGATGATAGACTGTTCCGGCCGCTTGCCTGATAAAATCATCTATCTCATCATCGGTTTGTATATTGGGTCCCGGCCAGATTTCACCATGACTGTAATGGGAAAGTGCTGGTTGTAACATCAGGGTTCTCGCAATCTTAAATCCTGCCCTCATGGTCAGTCGGTCATGCTCCGCGGATAAATAATTTGGCTCCATCAGAGGGGGTATTTCTGGGTTAACACTTCGCAATCGAATTTCACCACGACTTTCCGGCCTTAGTTGGCAGGCGTGGCACATAAAGGCGTCAGGGCGAGTGTGATCCGTTGCCGGCTGAGCAAAGGGTTTGCGATGAATTGATAAAAGATTTCCAGGACTGAAATGAATCTGAATATCTGGTATATCAAGATCCCGATGAGTTTTCAAAAATGCTCCGCCCCCAAGTGGAAATCCTGCCGCTGGACCGCTACGAAATAATACACCCCGAATTACAGCGGCAATTCCCCGCTCGAATTTGCTAAGTTCGTCAGTAATTGTTCGGGTTTTTGATTGGTGCATAACTCGTATGGAGAGGTGGTCTTGCAGATTTTTCCCCACTTCAGGATGATCGATAATGGGTTCAACACCTAATTCTTTTAACGTTTTAGCATCACCTATGCCTGACAGCATCAACAGCTGTGGTGAATTTAGGGCCCCTCCAGAGAGAATAATTTCCCGATTTGCTATTATAGACTTTTCGGATCCCTCTCGGTTAGTGATTACACCAATTGCGCGCTTTCCCTTAAATATTATTCTCTGGGTTTTGGTATTTGTTTGGATTGTGAGATTTTTACGGGACCGAATTGGGCGCAAATAGGCTGCGGCCGCACTCCAACGCCGGCCATTCTTAATTGTGAACTGAAATCGGCCAACACCTTCTTGTTCAGCACCGTTAAAGTCGTCGTTAGATCGATGCCCCGCTTCAATGCCGGCGGCGACGAAAGCATCGTAAAGTCTATGATTTATACCACCTTCTGTGACGTTGAGTGGCCCCTCGTCACCATGATATTTACTCTCCCCACGTTCGTTACTCTCGGCACGTTTGAAGTATGGAAGGATATCCTCGTACGACCATCCCGTAAGTCCTCGTTGCGCCCATAAATCGTAATCTCTGGCATGCCCCCGCACATAAACCATCCCATTAATAGAAGATGATCCCCCGAGCGTTTTTCCCCTTGGCCACGGAATCTTTCGATCGTTTAAGTTCGGTTGAGGCTCTGTTTCGTAACACCAATCGTATTTTGGATTATTAATGACACGTGCGGGCCCAATTGGAAGATGTATTAATGGATTGCGATCCGGTGGCCCGGCCTCAAGAAGTAAAACCTTGTTATTAACGTCAGCGCTTAAACGGTTTGCAAGAACACATCCTGCTGATCCAGCACCTACTATGATATAGTCGTAGTTGAGTGTTTTATCAGCCATAGCAATCCTCTTTGATTTGTGTCACATACTATCGCTTGATTATTCATAATAGTCACCCGCTTGACGCATGGGCTTCGAATTGGCGTATTACGGATCGAAGGAGAGAGACGTCTTGAACAAAAAGCTCTGGCAACCCGACCCTGAGAGGATCTCCACCTCCAACCTGGCGACCTTTATTAAGACCGTAGAATCAAGATGGGGTGTTTATTGTAAAAACTACGCCTCCTTGCACCAATGGTCGGTTCGCGAACAAGAAAAATTTTGGACTACGATGTGGGACTTCTGCGATATCATTGGAGACGGCCCAGGCACCAGAATATTACAAGATCGAGACCAAATGCCTGGTGCGTGTTATTTTCCCGAGGCAAAACTAAATTTTGCTGAAAACCTACTCCGTCAAAAAGATGACTCGCCCGTACTGATCTTTAGAGGCGAAACGGGAGTGAAACGTGCGCTGATGGGTCACCAGCTTTACGACCTCGTGTCACAGTTAACTCAAGCCATGACCAATGCTGGTATTAAGGCCGGAGATCGGGTCGCTGGTTATTTACCGAATATACCGGAAGCGGTAGCCGCAATGTTGGCGACGGCCAGTTTAGGGGCTGTTTGGTCATCTTGCTCACCGGATTTTGGTACACGAGGGGTTCTGGACCGGTTTGGGCAAATAAAACCTAAACTACTCTTTGTTGCCGATCAGTATTTTTATGGTGGAAAGTCTATAAACTATTTTGACCGAATTGATAATGTGTCTGCCGAGTTAAAGAGCATCAAAGAAGTTATTGTCATCCCCTATGACCCCAACCGGCTTTCTATTAAGTGCAGCCCAAACACAAAACGAATGGCTGAGTTTATAGACCCTTATGACATTGATGAAATAAAATTTCAGCGATTTGATTTTAACCATCCTCTTTATATTTTATTTTCGTCCGGCACCACGGGAACCCCAAAGTGTATTGTTCATGGCGCTGGTGGCACTTTAATCCAACATCTAAAGGACCATCTTTTGCAGGCTGATGTGAAGCCCGGTGACCGTGTGTTTTATTTTACAACATTAGGCTGGATGATGTGGAATTGGTTGGTATCTGGTCTAGCGGCGCGGGCGACTATTCTATTATACGACGGATCGCCATTCTTTCCAAATGGTAACAGTCTTTTTGATTTTGCAGAAAATTCAAAAATGACACATTTTGGAACATCCGCAAAATATATTGATGCGCTGAAGAACGAGGAATTGCAGCCACAAAATACCCACGACCTTTCGAAGCTTCGGACCCTTATGTCTACAGGGTCACCATTGATGCCAGAAAGTTTTGATTTTATTTACGGCAGTATTAAAAGAGATATTTGCGTTTCTTCAATTTCTGGTGGGACCGATATTGTTGGCTGTTTTGTGGGGGGGAATCCGATCGGGCCAGTTTTGCGTGGGGAGATTCAAGCCAGATGTCTTGGGATGGATGTTGCAGTCTTCAATGAATATGGCGAGCCTGTAATCGGGAAGGTGGGCGAATTGGTTTGTTGTAGTCCATTTCCATCAATGCCAATTGGCTTTTGGAATGATTCCAATGATGCGCGTTATAAGGCTGCTTATTTCGAGAGGTTTCCACAAGTTTGGTGTCACGGCGACTGGGTTCTACTTACTGAGGCCGGCGGCCTAATTATACAGGGGCGTTCCGATGCAACTCTCAACCCGGGTGGTGTGCGTATTGGTACAGCTGAAATTTATGGTGTTGTTGAGCAATTTGAGGCGATAGAAGAAGCGATAGCGGTAGGACAGGATTGGAAAGGAGATAGCCGGATCATACTATTTGTCCAATTGCATGAAAGTTGTGTTTTAGATGAAGATTTGATTCAAAAAATTAAAGACCGTATACGAAATAACTTATCTCCTAGGCATGTTCCGTCAAAAATACTTTCGGTTGATGGTATTCCCCGAACTAGGTCCGGCAAGATAACAGAACTAGCCGTAAGGGATGTTATTCATGGTCGCGTGGTTCGAAATACGGAAGCGATAGCAAACCCTGAGGCGCTTGATTGTTTTCGAGAGCGTGTTGAGTTGAACACATAGTTTTAGAATTTTATTTGGGAACTGCAGAATGTTACTCGTAGAAAAATTTTTTGCCCAAGGTGGTTGAGATGACCGATGATAATTGGCGACTTGAGGAATTTCGTCGTATTCTTGATGACAGTCAGCGCGTTGTTATATTCACGGGTGCGGGAATAAGTACCGAGTCTGGTATTCCAGATTTCCGGAGCCCTGGCGGGGTCTGGACAAAATTTACACCAATCCTCTATGACGACTATATTTCCTCCGAAGAGGCGCGGCGGGAGTCGTGGCGCCGGAAATTTGATGATTCATATGGCTTCGATGGTGCTGAACCAAATCGCGGTCACCGCGCAGTGGAAAAGCTTGTCCGAGATGGCAAGGTGTTAGCTGTAATTACCCAGAATACAGATGGTTTGCATCTGGAATCCGGAATCCCGGAGGAAAATATAATAGAGCTTCATGGAAATAGTACGTATGCGTCTTGTCTTGCCTGTGGTTTACGCCATGAACTGGGGCCCATAAAGGCAGCTTTTCTTGCAGATGGCACTATATTGGGCTGTGAGGCTTGTGGCGGTCTACTGAAAGGTGCAACGATTTCATTTGGTCAACCAATGCCAGAAGGTCCTATGCGCCGCGCTCAAGAGGAAACACTCGCGTGTGATTTATTCCTATCCATTGGCTCTTCTCTTCAGGTTTATCCAGCGGCAGGATTTCCGCAGGCCGCTGCTAAAAATGGGGCGGCCTTGGTTATTCTTAATCGTGAGCCCACAGAGCTTGATAGCTTCGCTGACCTAGTTCTCAATATGGAAATAGGGCCTACTTTGGGTGACACAGTTGGAGTAAATTGATCAAATAGGTTCAAGTTTTAGCTAACATCCCTTGATGTGAGCCGGAAAGATGAAAAATAAGAAATTATTTTTGCGATTTGGAGTTGCACTAACGAGTTGGCATTCAGTTATTTACGGACTTAAAGGTTAAAACATGATGCGCGGCTATTTTGGCATCGGTATAGAGGGTGTTTCCAAGCCGATGAATGCAGGAAATTTATTTAGGACGGCGCACGGATTTGGCGCCGGTTTCGTATTTACTATCGATGCAAAATTCGACCCAAAATTGGTTAAATCTGATACGTCGGCAATAGACGGACAAGTTCCGCTTTATACGTTTGATGATGTTGAAACGATGACTTTGCCCCACCGTTGTGAATTGGTCGGTATCGAGCTGACCCAAGAGGCAACTGAATTGCCCAGTTTTAGACATCCTCGAGCGGCGGCTTACGTATTGGGCATGGAACGAGGGAGTTTGTCGCCAAAGTTAATGGATTGCTGTGACTATATCGTCAAAATACCAACACAATTTTCTCTTAATCTTGCAACAGCAGGTGCAATTGTTATGTATGATCGCCTGACAACGTTAGGGCGTTTTGGCGGCCGCCCTATTGTTGCCGGTGGCCCAATAGAACCAATTCTCGAGCATGAATTTGGAGAGCCTGTGTGGAAGAAAAAAAGACAACGCGGCTCGAGGAATGAGTAACTTGCGACAAAGTCTGATAAACCTATTGATGAGAGCTAAATTGAAAATGCATAAATCTTTCATAAGACTTCTTAAAAGTTTTTTTATTGGCTCGGGCTTTGCAGCGTATTTTTTAGTATTCGGTTTGAGCCTCAATCAAGTTCATGCGAAGGGTTTCAAGGCTGTAAATATATTTAAGGGTTGGTCAGTTCATGTTATTGGGAAGAAAAACAAAAAAATTTGTTATATTCACGGAGTGCCTAAAAAATTGTCAAAGATCGGTAAATCTAAGCGTCGAGATGCTACCTATATACAAGTAACTCATCGGGTAGAGAACAAGGTACGTAATGAGGTCTCGATAACAGCCGGCTACGTCTATAAGAAGGAGAGCGAGGCTAAAGTAAATATTAGCGGCCAAAATTTTCTATTATTCACTAATGGGGGAACAGCTTGGGCGAAGGATGCTCGTGACGATTCTGCCCTTGTCGCTGCCATGAGGGCTGGGACAAAAATGGTCGTTACCGGAATATCCTCCCGGGGTACGGTGACCAAAGATCATTATTCTCTTGCTGGCTTTACTGCTGCACACAGGGGAATTAACAAGTCCTGCGGCATAAAAAAATAAAACGGGGTTGGCGCTTTCGGTGACGGTAGTATATGCATTACTCAAATCCGGGAAATAAACTTTCCAGTTATCATTTGATTGGAGCCTAAATGGCTGACAATTCCGAAAATGCAGGTTCTGTAAAACCCGGCGTGAAAAAGAACGTTGCTTTGCTGGCGTTATGTCAGGCACTGTTCAACAGTTCTACCGGTGTTGTCCTTTCAGTTTCAGCGCTGGTAGGTCTTGCCCTGGCATCTAATAAATCATTAGCTACATTGCCTCAGGCCTTACAATGGGAGGCGACGGCGGCTTTCTCTATACCGCTAGCAATGATGATGCGTCGGTTTGGGAGACGGACTGGTTTTGTTTTTGGCGCGATGATGGGGTCGGTAGGGGCAATTATTGCAGCCATTGCAATTTTTCAAGGTTCATTCGAATTATATTTAGTTGCGATAATATTTTTTGGTGCCTTTACAATTTCAGGCCAGACCTATCGATTTGCTGCTGTCGATGTTGCCGATGAAAAGTGGCATAGCGTGGCAATCTCATTAGTGGTTGGTGGGGGTGTGCTGGCAGCATTTGTTGGTCCTGAAATCTCAAAATGGACACACGATGTCGCGGGTTTATGGCTCGGTAATGAAACTTTTGCAAAAGCTGTAGAGTTTATATGCGGACCCGGAATTGTATCTGATAGCGCGGTTGCCACGGCAGCGCAAACCCCTCCCTATCAGTTTGCGAGTACATTTCTTGTTCTCGCCTTTATACCAATCTTATTAATTTTGATTGTTTGTCAGGTCGGATTTCCGCCATTGGAGAAACAAAAATTTGAGAACTCTGGACGGCCCTGGGGGGAGGTTGTTCGGCAACCGGGATATATTACAGCTGTTCTTTGCGCGGTAATCGGGTGGGGCGTGATGGTGCTGATGATGGCCGCTACGCCACTTGCAATGGTGGGAGAGTATGGGCACACATTTGAAGATTCAGCCTTCATCGCGCAGTGGCATATGTTTGGCATGTTTGCTCCATCATTTTTTACGGGAACCCTCATCAAAAAATATGGATTGTTAAACGTGTTGCTCGCCGGCTTAGTTCTTTCGACAACAGCCGCCCTTATTGGATTGTCAGGGGGCTCCATTGAACATTTCTGGTTTGCTAACGTTTGTGTTGGGTGTGGTTGGAACTTTTTGTTTGTCGGTTCAACCCATTTGTTGACAAAAATGTATAAGCCTGAGGAAAAAGCGAAGGCACAAGGGATAAACGACTTCCTTGTATTTCAGTCTGTGGCAGTCTTTTCGCTTTCTGCAGGTCTTTTGCATAATAGTGTTGGTTGGACAACTGTCTGTACGCTTTTATTGCCGTGTGTTGCCATAGTATTTGTTGCCGTACTTTATCTTAAATTTAAGCCTGGTGCTGCACCGCCAGGCCTCGGGGGTTCTAAGGTCCCTATGAGTGCTAAGTAAAGAAACTTACGCCTTAACTGGAGCTTCCTGTATAATGCCCTTTAAGGGAAAATTTTCCATATTAATATTTGAGAATCCAAATTGAGAGCCGAACCAGAAAACTCGAAAAACAAAATCAATATTATTGGGCTTAGTCGTGAAGAGCTTGAGGATACGGTGGAAGTGCTTGGATTGCCAAAATTTCGAGCTAAACAAATCAGACATTGGGTTTATCATCAGGGGGCAAAGACATTTGGAGAAATGACTACTTTGTCTAAATCAGTGAGATCTGAACTTGCGCAAACCTGCAGTATTATCCGTCCTAACATAACCAACGAACAAATTTCTACTGACAAGACTAGGAAGTGGTTATTAGGCGTTAATGACGGTGGTGAAGTCGAAACGGTTTATATCCCCGAGGCTGATCGTGGGGCTTTATGTATTTCATCACAGGTTGGATGTGCACTTTCATGTAAATTTTGTCACACCGGCACACAACCGTTGGTGCGTAATTTAGGGGCGGCTGATATTGTTGGGCAGGTCCTTATTGCCCGAGACGCGTACAATGAATGGCCCAGTCCAAACGGGGGGCGGTTAATTTCCAATATTGTAATGATGGGTATGGGCGAACCACTGCTTAATTATGAGAATGTCGCGAAGGCGATAAAAATTATTATGGATGAGGAGGGCATCTCTATATCGAAGCGCCGAATTACATTATCAACGGCCGGCTATGTGCCTAACATAAAGCGATGTGGGGATGAGCTTGGTGTTAATCTAGCGGTTTCACTGCATGCCGTACGAGATGATTTGCGTGATGAAATTGTGCCCATAAATAAAAAATTCCCCATTAGGGAATTGTTGAACGCATGCCATGCTTATCCCACTGCTAACAATGCCCGACGCATTACTTTCGAATATGTGATGCTTAGAGGAGTTAACGACACTGAGGCTGATGCCCGGGAATTGGTGCGGCTAATTGCTGGTATTCCGGCTAAAGTCAACCTAATACCATTCAACCCGTGGCCGGGGGCTCCTTTCAGGTGCTCAGATGGTTCTACTATCAAACGATTTGCACAAATCGTAAACGACGCCGGATATTCATCCCCGGTTCGTACTCCTCGCGGCCGAGATATTTTGGCGGCTTGTGGACAACTTAAATCCGCAAGTAAAAGGACAAAGCATTAAAAATTATTGGGGTTTTTAATGTTTTTCCGCCAAAAAGTTATTTAACTTTAATTTTTGGCGGTATGATGAATTTGTAAAGAAGTAGCTTAGGCAGATTTTTTTAATATTCGGTTTTTCTTGTGATGCCTCTTCTAATTCATATACTGCGCGCTCTTTTAAGGTAAATTTTGAGCAAGGGGCCAGCCAATGGCTACAATTGAAGAAAAAGATGTAAAAAAAGTTGTCCTTGCCTACTCTGGGGGGTTGGACACATCGGTGATCCTGAGTTGGTTACAGGAGGAATATGATTGCGAGGTTGTCACTTTTACTGCGGATCTTGGGCAAGGAGAGGAAGTGGAGCCTGCGCGGGTAAAAGCCGAGGCAGCCGGTGTCAAAGAAATTTATATAGAAGACTTAAGGGAAGAATTCGTTCGTGATTTTGTCTTTCCAATGTTTAGGGCAAACGCGGTGTATGAGGGGGTTTATTTGCTTGGGACGTCGATTGCTCGACCTCTAATTGCGAAACGTCAAATAGAAATTGCTCGGGAAACCAATTCTGATGCCGTCAGTCATGGTGCTACAGGCAAGGGTAATGATCAGGTAAGGTTTGAGCTCGGGTATCATGCGCTTAATCCTGAAATAAAGGTCATCGCTCCTTGGCGAGAATGGAATCTCGATGGCAGACAGAAGTTGTTAGAATATGCTCGGATGCACCAGATAGACATTCCGCGTGATAAAGAAGACGAGCCACCCTACTCAACAGATTCAAACCTTTTGCACATTTCCTATGAGGGGCGTGCTTTGGAGGACCCTTGGATTGAGCCGAGCGAGGCCATGTTCACGCGTAGCGTTTCACCAGAGGAGGCCCCTGATAAGCCAACATATATTGAGATCGAGTTTGAATGCGGTGATCCGGTAGCTATTGACAGTGAAAAGCTCTCTCCGGCGGCATTACTTACCAAGCTAAACAAGCTCGGTGGGGCAAATGGTATTGGGCGTTTGGATCTCGTTGAGAACAGGTATGTAGGTATGAAGTCACGAGGTGTCTATGAGACGCCTGGGGGAACGATTTTGTTAGCCGCCCACCGGGGTATTGAGAGCCTAACCTTGGATAGAGGGGCGGCCCATCTTAAAGATGAGTTGATGCCTAAATATGCCGAACTTATTTATAACGGTTTTTGGTTTTCACCAGAGCGTGAGATGATCCAGCGGGCAGTTGATGAAAGTCAGAGAGACGTTTCCGGTTTGGTTCGGCTGAAACTTTACAAGGGTTCGGTGTCCGTAGTAGGCCGGCAATCGTCCAAAAGTCTGTATTCTGAATCACATGTCACATTTGAGGCTGACATCGTTTATAATCAGAGAGATGCTCAAGGCTTTATAAATCTTAGTGCTTTGCGTTTAAAACTATTGCAGGCAGCACAAAAACGTTTCAGCAGTTGACCGGTTGCACGTGTCTGCCCGACAATTCGAACTTTAAGTTTCAAATGGAATGAACCATGATCGGGTTTGAACAGGATGGCAGAGTTGGACGCTTGTATTTACAGCGGTCCTCACATGCAAATAAATTTACCTCAGAAATGTTGGGGCGAATCGCAGAAGTGATGGTCTCGGCTCAAGGTGAGGCTGATATTATTGTCATACATGCCGTTGGTGATGATTTTTCCTTGGGGCGAGATCGTGAGGAACCTAAAAACCCTGAAGGTCCATACGCTTCATTCAATGAAATCAGCCGCGTGAATGCGGCATTTGCTGCTTTTCCTGGAATTATTGTGACTGCCGTTAAGGGGCGTACTTATGGATTCGGTTTGGGTATTGTGATGCGTTCCGATATCGCGATCGCTGCCGATAACTGCCGTTTCATGCTTGATGAGGTTAGCCTGGGATTTCCCCCGATGTTCTTGATGGAGGTTATACTCGACCATTTGCCACCCAAACGTGCCTTTGATCTGATTCTATCGAGCCGTGAATTTAGCGCTGCCGAAGCCTATGAGATGGGTTTAGTATCCCGCCTAGTTCAAAAAAATAAACTTGAGAGCGAAGTCGATGACTTTGTTAACCTTCTTAGTATTCGTAATTCGCAAGTTCTAAAAAGCTGCAAAGCTTATCTTAAAACCATCAAACAAATACCAACGGCGGCACGCCCTAACTATGCACTGGTTGAACAAGTGCAGTTCGCATTGGACCATCATTGATGGCGGAACCACTGTGCACTTGGCCTGACCGTAATGACAGGGTGCCCTACTGGATTTACACTGATCAGGGAAACTACGAGCGTGAGCTGGAAAATATTTTCTACGGGCCAGTTTGGAACTATGTTGGTTTAGAATGTGAGATACCAAAGCCAGGCGATTACAAGCGCACACAAATTGGTGATCAATCCGTCATTGTTGTGCGCGATATTGATGACGAGGTTAATGTCCTGATTAATCGCTGTGCACATCGGGGCGTGAAAATTTGCGAACAGGATAGCGGGTCATTTAATGAAATTATGTGCCCCTATCATCAGTGGACTTATGATTTAAAGGGCAACTTGCTGGGCGTGCCCTTCCACCGTGGTGTTAGCGGAAATGGCGGAATGCCCGAAAACTTTAATATGCAAGAAAACGGGCTGGATAAACTGGAGGCGCATGTCCGGAACGGTGGTATTTTTGCGACTATGTCTGATGCTACGCCACCATTTGAGGACTATATGGGCAAACGTATTCTTGGATACTACGACAGGCAATTAGATGGTCGAGTTCTTAAGTTACTGGGCCATTCCCGACAAAGAATAGGGGCTAATTGGAAACTAATGCTGGAGAATATTAAGGATACCCACCATGCAAGCCTCCTGCATGTTTTTTTTGTTACTTTCGGTTTGTTTCGGGTTGATAACGAGTCCCGTGTAGAAATGGACCAAACTGGTTTGCACACAGCTCTAAGCTCAATTCGCGGTGTGCAAGAACTAAACGATGGTACCGCTCAGATGCGTTCGTTTGATTCTCAACTTAATTTGAACGACCCCAATTTACTCGATGCCGTACACGAGTTTCCGGGTGATGAAACAGTTGTGATGCAAACGCTATGGCCAAATGTAATTTTGCAACAACAATCGAATACGCTCGCAACACGCCAAATTGTGCCGCAGGGGCCCAATGCTTTTGAGCTTCACTGGACTTTTTTTGGATATGAAACTGACGATGAGGAAATGACGGAGCGACGGCTACGCCAAGCTAATTTGATGGGGCCAGCAGGTCTTGTCTCCATAGATGATGGACAAATCCTTGAACGCACACAGGAAGGAATTCGCGCGCATCCAAATTGTGAGGGTGTGGTGGAGTTAGGTGGACGTGAAACTGATGATACGAACCATATGGTGACAGAGGTTGCGCTGCGTGCATTTTATAAGGGCTACCGAAAAGTTATGGGATTGTGACTTTGCCTCCTCTGTTGCAATCTGAGATAGAAAGTTTAATTAACGAGTATGTGCTCGTCATTGACGATGGGGAACTGGATCGGTGGCCAAACTTCTTTGCCTCGGATTGCTTGTATAAAATTATTTCTAAAGAAAATTTTGACGCTGGCCTTCCACTGGCAATGTTGCTGTGTGATTCTCAGGGAATGTTGAAGGACCGAACTGAAGCTTTTGCAAAATTAAACGTATTTGGACCGCGCACTTGGCGACATATACTTGGGGCGGTTTATGCCACAGGGACCGAGAGCAGGATACTGGCCCGCACCAACTTCGTTATTTTTGAAACTTTGGCAGGAAAAGATACGCATATCCAATGTGCCGGTGAATATCGAGATGTAATTGTTCGGGAGGATAAAACCTTAAAATTTCGCGAACGTTTGTGTGTCTATGATACCACAATGATTCCAAACTCCATCGTATGGCCAATATAATTAATTTCAAAATCCATATGAGTATACTTGATATTGTTATAATCGTACCAAATGCGACCGCTTTTCGTGGTATGCCTGTGGGCGTGTAATTTAAATCATCACAATTTGATAGACCCGCCTTTTTATATACCTTATTTTCTGCCCCATCGAGTTAAGCAGGCTTAATTATATAGAGTGGATAATATTTTGGACGGAGTTTTTGGTTTAGAAAATCGTATTGCGGTGATAACTGGCCCAGCTAAGGGTATGGGTGAGGCCGCAACTTTGACATTAGCTGCGTCTGGGGCTAGTTTGGTTCTTGTTGGACGAGACCTCACCCCAATTGAAAATGTTGCTAAGAAAGTGCGTAATCTCGGACGGAAAGCTGAGGTTATTCAGTGTGATGTGACCGAGCATGGCCAAGTGGAAAAAATGCGGGATGTTGCACTCGAAGTATTCGGGCAAATTGATATTTTGGTCAATATTGCAGGTGGTACCGGGCCTCTAGGTAAGAAGGCCTGGGAAACAACACCAGAAGAGTTCGATCAAATAGTAAATCTGAATATGAAAGGTTGTTTTTTGACTATGCAGGCCGTTTTGCCTGGTATGATTAAACGACGCTACGGTAAGATTGTGAATGTTGGTGGCACATTCGGTATGCGAGGCCGAGCACTCCGCATGGCTTATAGTGCGTCAAAATGGGGGTTGCGGGGTATTACCAAGAGCACCGCATTGGAAGTTGGTCAACACAATATAAACGTGAATTGCTTATGTCCCGGGATGGTTGATGGTCCCAGGTTTCAAACAGTTTGTGCTGAGCGTGCGGAGAGCCTTGGTATCAGTATAAAGGAAGCACGGGCACAGCATGAAGAGGAATATGCCCTACGTCGAATTTCTACGGCTCAGGATGTTGCGAATGCAATTTTATTTTTCTCCAGCGATGCATCCCAGAATATTACCGGTCAAGACCTAGCGATTGATGGTGGTTGGGTAATTTAATCTATGGAGATTATGATTTGAGTATAGAAGCAATTGATTTGGTTATTCGTGGGGGTAAGGTGGTGTCACCATCTTCCACCATTAAGGCTGATGTCGCTATTGCCGGCGGAAAAATTATAGCTGTGGTGTCACCTGGCATATTACCGGAAACCGAAAATGAAATTAACGCCGCCGGACGTTATGTTCTTCCAGGTGCTATCGATAGCCACGTCCACTTTCGAGAGCCTGGCTACGCCTATAAAGAGGATTGGGCAACTGGCACTGCTGCTGCTGCCTGTGGAGGAACTACCAGTGTATTTGAAATGCCTAATACCAACCCGCCAACAGGGACGTTAGATGCCCTAAAATTGAAACAGGATTGTGCATCGGCACAAGCACATGTGGATTATGGAATTTACGGTCTTCTAGACGAAGACAATATTGATGTTCTTGAAGATTTAATTCATGCGGGAGTAAGCGGGTTTAAATGTTTTATGGGGAATACATTTGGTGATTTGCCGGCGCCCTCGGACGGGGCCATGCTCGAGGGTTTTGAAATTCTTGCCCGGCATGGTTATCGCTGTACAGTGCATGCGGAAAACCCCTCTATCATGGCTAGGCGGCAGGAGCGGATGGAAAAGGCGGGGCGCACAGATGCGCTCGCCCATCTTGCTGCGCGGCCAGAGGTTTGTGCTATCGAAGCGGTAGGTCGCGCTGTTGCTTTTGCTGAGTGGACTGGCGCCCGGCTTCACATTGCGCATAAAAGCTCGAAAGATGCACTTTATATCCTCAAGGATGCTAAGGCCCGTGGAGTTGATGTCACGGTGGAAACTTGTCCGCATTACCTGTTGATGAATACGGATGATATGAAGTCATTGGGTGGTGCGTTGCGGGTCAACCCGCCCATACGTGAGCCGGGACATGCAGAAGCATTATGGGAGGCCCTCCACGATGGAACTATCGATATGATTGCTACAGACCATGCACCACATCAACCAGATGAAAAGGAATCCGAAAATATTTGGGAATGTGACTGCGGTTTTCCTGGTGTCGAGACACAAATGCCAGTCATGCTGACCCAAGTCAACGCTGGCAGGATGACACTAAACCAATATGTGCAATGGTCGGCTCATGCGCCAGCCCATGCGTGGGGTTGTTATCCTAACAAGGGCGTTATTCAACCTGGTTCCGACGCTGATATAGCGATCGTAAACCTTAACCAGGGCAATATAATCGATCGTGAAAAATTGCATTCAAAAAGCAAGATGACCGTTTGGCATGGTTATGAGACTACAGCGACTGTGGACTGGACACTTGTGCGAGGTTATCCAGTTGTTGAAGAAGGCATTTTGGTCGGTGAGGAAGGGTGGGGCAAGAAGGTGGAACAAAAAATGCCAGATCCGGAGCCAAGAAATATAGAAAAATCTATGGATGAAATTATTAAATCGCCACGATTTTAATCATCAAGTCCTAGCATCTCCTCAATAACAGAAAGCTGAATCTGAGCCGCTTTTACTAGTTCATCTACCGGCACGAACTCATTCGGTTTGTGACCGTCTTTGGCGTGGCCCGGTCCAAATGTAAGGGCAACTATATTATCATCTACAAAGTAGCGTGCGTCGCTCGCGCCAATAGCAACAACGTCCCTGATAGGCTGATTGGTGATGCTGGCAATTGCAGTGTGAAATGCTTTTACGCTTGGCGCGTCGTTCGGTGATGCGAACCCTTTGGTGCCAGTTAACAATTTAATTGACCAGGTATTCCTAGGTTCATTTGATGCTGACAATATTTCTTGAATTTCATTAACAGCGTCGCTGATCGTTTCCTCCGGCAGCAGACGCCTATCAATTTCAATCCGACACTGGCTGGGAACTGCATTTGTGTTAGTTCCACCGTTAATTGTGCCTATATTTATAGTAGATCGAAGTGCTCCCCGGCGACGCTTCGCGATCCGCGGAACCAGTTTTTCCTCTATATGGTTAATCATTCGAACCATTCGATTTATGGCGTTATCTCCGTTTTCAGGTTCGCCTGCGTGGGCCCCAGTACCATTTGTCATTAACTCAACCCAGATGACCCCGCGTTCCTCGAAAATGGCTTGCAATTGGGTCTGGGCACCACAAATAAGTACGTCGGGTTGAACGAATTCTGCTTTGCGTAAATAGGACAAACCATCGGGACCAAGATTTTCCTCATCTCCTACGAAGGTAAATACAACTTCGCCGGTTTTTGGTCCTCCGCGCCTAGAGATTTCCTCAGCGAGCCAAATCTGTACTGCCATTGACCCCTTACAATTACCGGCGCCGACACCATAAACGCAGTCGTCGGTGATCGTTGCCACGAAGGGGTCTGTGACCCACTCTTTTTCATTGCCGACGGCGATGGTGTCAGAATGGGCATTAAACACAATTGATGGTTTGCCACTGCCCATCTTGGCTACGATGTTATCGATGGGGGGGGTGCGGGTATAAATTTTTGTTTGATACCCAGCCGATTTCAAACGTTTGGCCGCATAGGACGAGATTTCCTCTGTATTCCCAGGCGGAAAACTCGACGGTATCTTTATTAGATCGTTTAAAATATTTATTACTTGGTCTGCTATTTTCATTTTGAAGTCACTAGTCCTGGTTCAATCCCTTTGGGTAACTATATTTCACTGGCCGTAATTTCTGTGCGAAGTGTACCGACTTGTGGCGAAGAAATTTCAACGATATCTCCGGGTTTTAGAAACCTCTCGCGTAAGGGCTTGCCATCAGCCCCAGTTCCAGACGAATCTGCCGCAGTGCCTGCACCAGTTCCGCCGCTGATTATATCGCCCGGGAATAAGGTAAAATCTCGCGTTAAATATTCCAAATATTCACCATACGAAAAGGCCATATCTCCAGATCGAAATTGCTGGCGTACGGAACCGTTAACCCGGGTTTCAAGATCAATCTCCATGCAATCTATGTCGCCAACTAAAATACAGGGACCAATCGAACAACTTTTATCGAAATTTTTTTGCATGGCAAAATTCATCGGTCCCCGTTCTGGCGACATTCGGATACTCCAATCACCGAGAAGTGTGACGCCCCACACAAAATTGTTTAAATTTTCTTCCTTTAGGTTCTTACCGGTTTTTCCGAGAACCACAGCGACCTCACCCTCATAATCGAGGTAGGTCGCTCTTGAAGGAAATGGCAGGGTTGCATCGTGTCCTAAACTTTCACGCCCCACTTTCCAAAAACCCCAAAAACCTCTGTCACGAACATAGTTACGGGGGTCACCTTTTATAGGGTTATCTTCACCGCGTTCGACACGGCGCTGTGCCATAGAAAGAGCGTGTTCTGCAAAGTTTCCCCCAGCACAAGCAATACGCCCAGATTGGGTCCGGGGGGCATGAAGGAATATGTTATCCGCCGGAAAGATAATCTCATCGCCTGCTTCCCCTAAATTATCGACAGCCTTTTGGACTTCATCGAGCGCAGCCTTTCCACCTTCTATCAGTGTTTCCAGATTACATAATTCTCCTTTTGCATAATTGTTTTGTTTTGCAATTGCTCCCCCGATATCAATAATCAAATCTCCGTTAAGAACGCCAGTACGTTTATCAGGTCCATACACGACAATTTTCATAGTATTTCTCACTTATAAGGTCATCGTTAATCTTAAGCGTAAAGTGTTATGGGCCTTGCGGACTTCGGTGAAGGCAAAACAAGAACCGATTTATAATTGGTAAAGCTTTGTTGGGTTGGCCCCTAAAATTTTGTCAACACTCCTCGCCTGTATTTTAGGGTCTTCGCTCAACATTCGGAGGGCCTCTATTTGCGCTGAGGTATCCGTATGTCCATAATCTGTGCCAATCAAGAAGTTATCATCGCCCACTCGATCTATGAGATATGGAATATCATCAGCCATTTCCAATGTGACCCATATGTTATTGTCTTTTAGCGGGCTATGTTGAAGTTTCTTGCCTTTGCGGGATAATCGGCTTTCGACATCTTGAAGTGCGTATGGTAACCAAGAGGCCGCAGCTTCAATAAATGCCCAGCGAACATTAGGGAATTTTTGTGGGATTTCGTTCTCCAAAAGATAGTGAAACTGTGAGACCATCGCCATTTTAAAACGGCCAAAGTTATGGCGTTCATGGAAGATGTTGTTTTGGTAACTGGCGTTAGCAGAATGAAATGCTATCGCCAGATCTAATTCCCCGGCAGCCCTAAATAGGGGGTCAAAATAGTTATCACCCACGTACCTGTCACATTCATATGGGCGAATGAATATTGCACATGCACCATGTTCCTTTGCGAACTCGAGTTCGTCTCGCACCAACTGCATCGACCAAGTGGGGACACAAGCGGCCCAACGAAGCCGTCCTTCAGCTAATTTCCAAATGTCAGCGAGCCAACGATTATACGCTCGATATTGAGCCGCTTGTTGTAAGGGGTCATTTGCGCAGGGAACCAAAAATATTGTTGGATATAGAATTTGAAGATCAATACTAAGCTCATCCATATGTTTAAGTCGTGCGTCAACACTGCCCATTTCGCGAGAGGTCTCATCCATCGACAAGGTGTCAGCATTATCTTTAGGCTGGATTTTATCACCGCTTAGCCAGTATTGGTTACTGGGTGTTGGTTTTTCACCGCTCTTATGGAGAACAATTGGGGCGTAATGTTTCTCGTCATCTGGAAGGTAGCTCCATGTCTTATCGGATTCTATGACATGTGCATCTGAGTCAATTGTTGGCACTGTTTCCTCCCTTTTTGACCTTTTGACGGATACTAAGGCCGTAAAATGATAATTATTTCCTCATTAAATCTAACATTTAGCTTTATCAATCGTCGAGGGCAGGCAATCTGAATCAGTTATTCGTTATCTCCAGATGGGTGTATTAGTCGGGGAAATAATTTTTCGGCATTTTTATAGTTTATTGCCGTCATTGCGTTAATGTTGAAGCCCTCGTAGGAGTCTAAACCAGCTGTTTCCTTATCAACTACATCCTCGGAGACATATGGGTAGTCTGATCCAAAAAGAATGCGTGTCTCGTCGACAATGCTAGATAACCCATTAAGAATAGCCCCTTCTCCTGAGAGGGCTGTGTCGAAGTAAAATAATTTCATGTAGGCCAAGGCGCCCTTGGGATACATATCTTGGAATTTAGTTTTTTTGTCGAAAATAGCAATCCTGTGGGCCAGGAATGGCAGAGTCCCCCCGGAATGCGAAAGAATAAATGGAATTTCTGGCATTCTTTCGATAACACCATTGAAAATCAGGTTTGTAGCCACCCGAGTAGTTTCGAATGGATAATCAATAATCATTCGAGGAATATCCCAACCCTTTGCCTCGGAACCAGGTGGGTAGCAGGGATGGATAAATGTGACGGCCTTACGGCGGTTTATTTCTTCATAAATTGGTTCAAAGTCTGGATGCCCAATATATTTTTCATCAACCGATGTCAGCAACGTGAGGCCGTCTAGCTTCAGTTCATCTAGCGCACGTTCAAGTTCCCTGAGAGACGCGTCAATATCCGGTAGCGGCAGGAGCGCGAAACCCCCAAAACGGTTTGGGTGGTCGATTGTCAGTTGAGCGAGGTAGTCGTTGCACTGGCATGCGAGGTCACGCGTCTTCGCTAAATCCCCGAAGTAAATTCCCGGCGATGTAAACGATAAAATAGAGGTCTTTATTTTCTGAATATCCATTAATGCTATCGATTTCTCAGGCGTCCAGTCAGGAAATCCGCGATACGCGGTGCCAGATATACCAACTGCACGTTGGGCTTCTTTATAAAATTCAGGCAGGACGTGATGGTGCACATCAATACGGTAACCGGACATGTTCAGAGCTCTTCCTGATTCTTCCTAGTGATAGCATTCCATGTCTTACAATTCCGGTAAAGCCGTGGGGTCGATAGTTCGATGAAAACTCTTTAGTGTATGTCCTATAAAAAATTTTAACAGAAAGTCTCAAAACCTTGCCCCCTATTTATCTCGGCGCATTTTGGATGTTATTGACGACCTTTTCATTTGTTGCGCTGAGCATAAGCGTTAGGGCTCTGTCACCCGATATGTCGGCAGTACAAATTGTTTTCATTCGTTGCTTGTTTGGTGTTCTTTTTTTCGTTCCCTGGATCGTAAAGGAAGGCACGGAAGCACTGAAAACGAACAAGTTTAGCCAGCATCTTATCCGGGCAAGTTTTATGGGTTTTGGAATGATTTTGTGGTTCGCGGCGATTGGATTATTACCCCTTGGCGATGCAATAGCTCTACACTTCACTTTGCCACTTTTCATGATTATTTTTGCCGCTATCTTTCTACGCGAGAGAGTGGATGCGGTGCGTTGGACGTCCACAATTATCGGATTCGCCGGCGTGTTAATTGTTTTGCGGCCCGGGTTTCAGATTATCGACTGGGCACATTATTTCGTCTTGCTTTCCGGCGCTCTTTATGGTGCCAATCATGTCATAACTAAGTTCATGTCTGGTACTGAAACGCCTAACGCAACGGCCTTTTATATGAACTTGTTGATTTTGCCAGGTGCTGCAATAGCTTTACCATTCCATTGGTCAATGCCTGGTTGGGAACATCTGGGGTGGATTATGGTCCTGGGTATCACCGGCACGACAGCACACACATGCTTATTGAAAGCAATGCGCCATGCAGATGCTAGTGCACTTGCGCCAATTGATTTCCTTCGCCTGGTTCTCTGTTCATTTGGAGCTTATTTTTTATTCAATGATGTCTCAGATTTTTGGACTTACGTGGGGGCTTCCGTCATATTTCTTGCTGCCTGGTATAATACTTGGTGGGCTAGGCGGATAGAACAACGAGTCAAAGCATAATGATACCCCACAACTTCCGTGGGTTGCTCTGGATGTTAGCACAAACCACTTCTATGTGTGCGATGATGGCAGCGGTTAGGTACCTCAGTTTTGAGGGGTTTTCTGCCCCCCAACTAGTTTTTTTTCGCGGCTTCATGGGGTTGATTATCCTGCTGCCGTGGTTGCTGCGCACTATCCGATTTGAGCCGGAAGTATTGGCCCCTGAACAATGGCAGTTGGTGTTGTGGCGCAGTTTGATCTCGGTTGTTGGTATCTTATGTTGGTTCTGGGCCCTTACTGGTATGCTTATTTCAGATGTCACGGCAGTGCAGTTGACGCATCCTCTTTTTGTGGTGATAGGGGCGGCGTTAGTGCTAAGAGAAAATGTCGATAGGTGGCGTTGGGGTGCAGTCGTTTTAGGTTTTGTGGGGGCGCTGATAATTATACGACCGGGCTATATCCCGTTTAACCCTCTCATCCTTTGTATTTTAGTCTCTGCGATGTCGAACGCATCAGTCCAGCTCATTACAAAACATGTTGCTCTAAAAATCAGTGGCGCTGTGCTGATCTTTTATTTAAATCTCACTTTAATTCCCTTTACATTGATCCTCGCTATTCCCCAATGGATATGGCCAGAATGGCATCAGCTGGGTTGGATTTTAGGGGTAGGAGTGTTTGGAACGTTTGCTCATATTTTCCTAGCACGAGGCATGAAGGTGGCAGATGCGAGTTTGTTGGCACCTGTTGATTTTATGCGGTTACCTATAGCGGCTGCCTTTGGTTGGATGCTTTTCGGTGAAATTTCGGATATAGAGACATGGGTTGGCGCAGGATTTATCTTTTTTGCAGTGCTGATCATTACTCGACGAGAAAAATATACCACCGCCAAAAATTAATATGTAATCTGGGTCACCCAGCTTGACGTAACAATACCATTAAGCGACCTTTAACAAATAACCTTGCAATAACTTGGAGACGCTTTCGATGAGTGATTACCATTATATTTCGGCGGATAATCATCTTGATACGCATTGGTGCCCTAAAAACCTGTGGCAGGATCGATTGCCGAAAAAATATAAAGAAATTGGCCCTCGAGTTGTCGAAGGTGAAAATGGCTCTCAATGGACTTGGGAAGGTAAACTTTGGGATAAATCGGCCGACGGTTCAAATAGTGCTCAGTTTTTAAAACCCTTTCGTGACCATGGGGTTGATTTACCTGACGGGGCGCTTCCACCAGCTGACCCTAAAATACTCCTGGATCATATGGATCAATCCAAAGTGTGGTCGAGCATAATTTTCGCGAGTGTGCGGAAATGGAATGTCAGCGACCCAGAGTTGTTATTTTCAGTCTACCGCGCATTTAATGACTATGCGATGGAGATGAATAAAATTGAACCTGATAGGATTTTTATCCTACCCGCCTTGCCGACCAAGTATCCAGATGAGTGCATTAGGGAATTCAGCCGCATGATTAAGGCAGGCGCAAAGGCAGTTGAATTTCCGCCATTTGATGTTGCAAAGCCCGTCTATGATGAAGTGTGGGAACCACTTTGGTCTATGGCTAGCGAAGCAAGTGTGCCCCTTTGCATACATATTGGCGGAGCGGCAGACTCCCCGTTGCCTCCATACCACCGCGGTGCACAAATAGCCTTTCTTGCAACGGCACCCTTTAATCTTTGCAATACATTCTCACAACTCGTCTTTTGTGGTGCATTTGAACGTAATCCCAATCTAAAGGTATTGTTTTCGGAGTGCAGAATAGGCTGGGTGCCTTTTGCTATTGAATGGTGTGATCGCCAAGTCGAGGAACGTGCTCCTGATCCCTCAGCTCCGCTTTCCATGCTTCCAAGCGAATATGCCAAACGGAATTGTGGATTTACCTTTGAGGAAGATTATGTTGGTTGTGAATTGATGAAGCTCGATTGGTGTAATCTCGGTGATGTTGCTATTTGGGGTTCCGACTACCCACATCCTCAAGGGACCTGGCCTGATGTTTCAATTCCGATTAACAAGATGTTTGAGGGTGTAGATCCTGCAATTAAACAGCGCGTCCTTTGGGACCATGCCGCTGAAATGTTTCACATACAGGGACCGAATTAATGGCAAGTGGTAAACTTCGTCATCTGGCCTTATCCGTTGAGGACCCAGAAAAAACTGCTGAATTTTATATGTCTGTATTTGGGATGGAAAAAGTTACGTCGGTGTCGGCGCCAATGGCAGATGGTATTTATCTTACGGACGGTACAATAAACGTGGCCTTGTTGCGTTATAAAGATGACCGTCCAATGGGTGAGGGTAAGACAAAAGATTGGTTTGGTGTACATCACTTTGGATTTTGGGTGGATGATGTAGAAAAATGTGAAAGAGAAATAGAAGAGAATGGTGGTCAGTGGTTTATGGGTGAGATGGAAGGCAATAGCGTTTTCTATGAAATGAAGTTTCTAGATCCCAATGGTACTATTTTCGATATTACACATACAGGTTGGGGTGGTGCTAGAAAAGATGGGCCACTCCCAGAGACAGGAGATTAGTGCTCAGGTGTCGGGGAGTTCAATCCCGTTCTGACGACAGCAGGCCATCAAAGTATTTTCTAAAAGGCAGGCAATGGTCATAGGCCCTACTCCGCCGGGTACTGGTGTGATGGCACCAGCAATTTGGACCGCTTCTTTAAAGTCCACATCACCAACCAAATGGGCTTTGTTTCCTGCACCTTTTTTTCGGTTAATGCCCACATCAATTACCGTGGCGTTTGGCTTGATCCAGCTCCCTTTTATCATTTCCGCTTTCCCTACCGCCGCAACCAATATATCGGCGGTACGGCAGAGATCCGCAATATTTTTCGTATGAGAATGTGCGATAGTGACGGTGCAATTAGCTGCGAGTAACAATTGGGCTAGAGGTTTGCCAACAATTTTAGAGCGCCCCACTATGACAGCATTTTTAGCTGTCAGGTCATTGAGTGTGTGTTCAATCAATATCATGCAACCCCGTGGAGTACAGGGAACTAGACCCTTCTCCCCATTAGAAAGGGCCCCAACATTCATTGGATGAAAGCCATCGACATCCTTTGCAGAATCAACGGCTTGGATAATGTTTTTTTCTTTTATATGACTTGGCAAAGGGAGTTGCACGATTATTCCATGGACCTGAGGATCCTCATTTAGTTCATTTACCACCGACAGCAAGTCAGCTTCTGAAATATCGGTGGCCAGCCTCCGGCCATAAGAGGCCATTCCCACTTCATTTGTTCTTTTTTCTTTATTTTTAATATATATTTGACTGGCAGGGTCTTCACCAACTAGCACAGTCGCGAGACCAGGTACGATGTCATGTTGGTTTTTTAAAACCGCAGTGCGGTGGCGAATTTTATCTTGGTGCTGCGCAGAAATAATTTTCCCGTCAATAATACAAACATCAGTCATTTGAAGCTTCCTAAATTTGACGGTTTGTCAGCCAGTTATTAATGCGCGATGGAGATTGCTTAAAACCATCTGTAAAAATATTAGACCAAGAATCAAGATAACTGGTGAAATATCGATACCCCCAAAATTTGGAATTACTCGCCGGATTGGCCTTAGAGCCGGTTCGGTAATTCGGTATAAGAAATCGATAATAGTATAAACTATGCTGTTTGATGTATTGATTATATTAAAAGCCACGAGCCAGCTTAAAATAGCGCCGATAATGATTATCCAAATATAGAGATCAACGGCAATGATCGCGACGCGAATTAGAGGGTCGATAATGATCATGGTAAGAGATCTCCGCGGGTGATTTACAATTTTGCGGGCATTGCCCGCGAGGTCTTATAAATTCTAACAATCCTGTTCCTTCAATTCAAGATTTGGCTAATATCCTAACCATGGTAATCTTGACAACGGTGTAGTGGACAACCAAATTCGGCGCATTTGTTCAGGGGGTATAGCTCAGTTGGGAGAGCGTCTGGTTCGCAATCAGAAGGTCAGCGGTTCAATTCCGCTTACCTCCACCAACTCTTAATGCCCAATGGTGGGTTATACTACCGCTAGGTTCTTCCTCATGAAGATGATCGCAAAAAACATTACAAAATTTAAGTTTTAAGCAAAGCGCTAAAAATTCAGACTTTTATATATATACAATCTTTTGAAGACCCTTGAAAAATGTTTTGGGCATCTCGTGGGTTGTTAGATTCCGAATGAAATGTTTAATTAACCCGTTTTTTTATTCGAGGGGGGGGTATTAGGTTAGACCCTCGGGTGTCAAACATAGGGGCTATTGCCACTTTGGCATGCGTCTTGCATTCTATAATGATGTAAGGTGTCATGACTGTTTGAGTTCAGAGATTTAAAATATGACAACTAATCATAAACTGGAGGAATAAGACTTATGGATAAGAAGAAAATTTTAAAAGGTGTCAGTCGCCGGAAGTTTGTTAGGGGTACCGGTGTGGGGATGGCATCCATTTTGGCCAGTGGTATCGCGCCAATGGCGTTTGCAAAAAAAATGAGAAGTATTACCTTTACGCAGTCGTGGATTCCAAATGGTGGTAGTGCCTGGATTTATACCACCGCTGGAAAGGGCTTTTTTAAGAAGCTTGGTTTAGATGTCAAAATAAGCCGCGGCTTCGGCTCCACTGCATCTGCGCAAGCGATTGGGCAAGGCAAATTTAATTTCGGAATTTCATCTGCACCGACGGCGTCTTTGCAGACCGTCAGAGGAATGAAGTTAGCCTATCTAGCTTGCGCTAGCTACAGCTCAGCGATGGGGATTGTTTTTCTAAAATCTTCTGGCATCAAAACACCCAAGGACCTTGAGGGTAAAAAATGTGGCTCTGTTGTTAAATCAGGAGAATATCCATTTTTGCCAATCTTTGGACAAAATGCTGGGTTTGATTGGTCTAAAGTTAATGTCGTTCAGGTTGATAATAAAATCAGAACCGGTGTTATGCTTCAGAAAAAAGTCGACTTTATTTCCTGTTTTGCTTCATCAGTTGTCCCCGATGTTGTTAACAAGGGGTATGACGTTGGTACTTTCCTTTATAAAGATTTCGATATGCCGTTCTATGGCTACATGATAATTACCCAGCCTGAAATGTACGCAAAAGAAAAGGCAATGTGTGCGGATGTGACAGGAGCCATCATGGAGGGGATCAAGTACTACATGACCAACCATGACGAGGCTAAAGAGATCTTTTTCAAGGCAGTGCCGGAAGCTGGGATTACGGCTTCAAAGCGAAAGCAGTTTGACATCGAGATTGACCTTTACACTTACATCAATACCACAAAAGAAATGGCCACGACGGGTCTGGGTAGTGTTGATCCCGCTAAGTATCAAAAGATGGTTGACCTCGTTGTGAAAAACCTTGCTAAGCCTGGTGACCCTGCTCCTGATTTGAGCAAAATCATGCACTTGGATGAAATGGTTACTAATAAATACAAGGTGAGTGACAAAGAACTCGCGCTTATCAAGAAGTTGGGTGCACCAGGGGCGAAGGCTCTCGGTTAAAACCTATGATGTTGTCCGCGTGTTCACTAAACTATTTTTCTGCAAACCTTTACGTTGAGTTTAAATATGTCTGAGTCTTTTGCTATAAGAGAACCCGCTTTGCAGTCGGATAGTTATGTGCACGCGGACGGCGTTCAAAAAATATTTAACCCTGGCCCCAATCAAACGATAGCGCTTGAACATATAGATTGTGGTGTTGGGGAAGGGGAGTTTGTCTCTTTACTGGGCCCTAGCGGGTGTGGAAAAAGCACTCTATTGATGATGATTGCGGGCCTAGAACACCCCACCAAAGGGAATGTAACAATCGGTGGTCAACCGATGGTCAAGCCACGAGAAGATATCGGATTGATGTTCCAGGACCCTACCCTGCTGCCTTGGAAGACATCCTTGGAAAATGTTCTTTTTCCGGTGAAGATTCTTAATAGAGACCGAAAAAAATATTTACCAATCGCTGAAGATCTTTTGAGCCGTGTTGGTCTCGAGCAATTTCTGGACAAAAAACCTGCACAATTGTCGGGTGGAATGAAACAACGGGTCGCAATATGTCGAGCCCTACTCTATGATCCTTCTTTGCTTTTAATGGACGAACCATTCAGCGCGCTTGACGCGATAACTCGAGACGAAATGAATCAGGTTCTGATGGATCTATGGCAAGACTTTAAAAAGACCGGACTATTTGTAACGCATAGTATAAGAGAAGCAGTTTTTCTGTCTGATCGCGTTTTGGTGATGAGTGCTCGCCCTGGAACTATTATTGAAAATCTGGTGGTACCATTTGAGCGCCCGAGAGATTTTTCTCTTGTCGAAACGCCAGAATTTAACAAGATTTGTGCCCATTTGCGTGGGAAAATTGACGCCCAGCATTAGCAATCAAAGAAAATTAGTAGATGAGTGCCTTGCCAAATCCTAAGAATTCGTTTTTGACCGGAGTACGTGATAGTTTCCTCCCGGTTCTATTGTTTTTGTCAGTGATTGGGATTTGGGAATTTTTTACCTGGTATACAAATTATCCTAAATCAATTTTGCCACGGCCAAGCGCGGTTGTAGTTGCCATTTTTGATAATTGGGATCTTATAACGAAGAACATTTTACCGACGGCGTCGGTGGCGCTCGGCGGTTTTCTCCTAGCAAGTATTATTGGTCTGTTTTTAGCGCTTTTGATGACTTGGTCGCCGTGGGCCAAGGATGCTCTCTATCCAAATATTGTTGGTTTTCAGATTGTTCCCAAGATCGCGTGGGCTCCCATGTTTGTTCTTTGGCTCGGTATCGAATTTGAGTCTCGCCTGGGTTTTGCTGTTTTTATAAGTATTTTCCCGATAATTATAAGTATGACCGCTGGTCTAAAGAATACCGACCCCAGTCTTTTAAAGCTTTGTGAGTCTTTAACGGCGTCAAAATTGCAAACCTTGTTTCTGGTTAGATTTCCTTTTGCATTACCCTATCTGATAAGTGCAATGAAGATGAGTATAACCATGGCAATGATTGGAGTAATTGTGGGTGAGTTTATTACTTCCTCACAAGGACTTGGATTTTTGATTTTGGTAGCGTTTGGCCAATTACAAACGGATTTAATGATAGCCACGGTTTTATTCCTGTGTTTCGTGGGTCTCTTTTTCTATTCCTTGATCGCTTTTGCGAGCTACCGCTTACAGGTTTGGTTTGGCAATCAATAAACAGTGTCTCTTATGGAATGAAATTTAGGAAAGAATGCTCGATTTAATTTTAAACAAGTTGCGACTGAACATCTTCACAAATTTCCGGCAGATCATTCTCCCGGTCGCATTTTTTGCTGTGATTGTGTTTTTGTGGCAGCACCTTGTTGATCAAAAATTTGTACCGACAATCATATTACCCCCACCCGGTGATGTGGTTGACCTCTTCATAGCTCAGCGCAAATTTATGTGGGGGCATGCTTTGGGCACACTTTATGAGTGTTTTGCGGCTTTTATTTTTTCTACCATTTTGGGTTTATCTTTATCCTGTTTAATTACAGTCTCCTATATTGCGCGTCGGGCGATTTTTCCTAATCTTGTGTTATTTAACCTTATACCCACCATCGCACTGGCCCCTCTATTCATTCTATGGTTTGGAGTTGGCACAGAGGCGAGACTAGCCTACGGGATGTGTCTCGCTCTTTTCCCTATTGTAGTGGCATCATCAACTGGGTTGCTCAATACTGGTGTTACATATTTAAAGCTTTGTGAATCACTTACAGCGGGTAGATGGCAAACATTCTTCTCTGTGAGATTGCCTTTTGCTCTTCCGATGATTTTTACTGGACTGAGAATTGGACTGACGCTCACAATCATTGGAGTAGTCGTTGGTGAGTTTGTAACGGCCCAATCTGGAATAGGTTATCTCATAAGCTTTGCGGCCTCTGGTCTGGAGACAGCACTGGCACTGTCGGCAATAACCTTTTTGTTAATAGTGGGATTGATTTTGTTCACTGGTCTCGTTTGTGTTGAATTTATCGTCTTACGAATATTTTCCGGTAAAGACGCGTCTTAGGTAGGCCTCATTTTTCTGATATGACAATTCAAAGCACACGAACTTTTGATGCCCTGCATAGAAGCCAAGACATGCTTTGGATGGGACAAAACACCAACCATTTGCCTGCCCACCCGTTAGTAAAAGAGGCGCTTATAAAAGGTATCGACGACCAGAGTTATAACCTTTATGCGCCGCCGCAAGGTTTAGAGAAACTCCGTGAACAGATATTACTCGATTTAATAGGGCCGGAGGCATCCGGGGAGACACAGGTGCTTATAACAGATGGTGCAGTCGAGGGTTTGTATCTCGTTTGCAAGAGAATGAGTAATAAGACGACAACGCTGATTACAAGTGATCCCACTTGGGTATGGCCGCTGAAATTTAGTCAGAATGAAGGTGCTGATATCTGCCGGTTACCTATTTATGATGAGGGTAAGGATTATAAGATTGATGCCCGAGAACTTGAAGAACAACTCTCCATTAGTGATAACGCTATTATTTATTTGATTGACCCACTTAATCCACTTGGTTCTTGCTATGGGTTGGATGAGTTGACGGAAATCGTAGATGCTGCAAGAAAATTCGGAGCTGTAATTGTACACGATTGCACTTATCGCGACTTCGCCTTTAATCATTTTTTGGTCCGAGATCTTTATCCTGAGAGGACCATCACGACATATAGCTTCAGTAAATGGCTTGGTATCGCTGGTCTGCGCACTGGCGCTGTAGTAGCGGATAAGAAAATATTTACGCATTTAATGGAAGATCAGCCCAATATCCTCGGTTCAAATATTCTCGGGCAGTTGGCTGCGGTGGCGGCATTCGAGGTAAAGGATGAGTGGATGGAGGGTGTTAACCTGGTACAAAGGCGAAATCAGGAATCGATTAATAGAATGCTAGAGCCCTTAGAGGGGCTACGCCCCGTTGTATATCCTTCTAATGGGAATTTTTTAGCTGTTGATTGCCAAGATAGCGGGGTTTCTGCAAATTCTATTGCAGACGAATTACTCAACCGGGGATTTTTTATTAGAACCTCTGACTATCATAGTGACACTTTGAAAAATTTGTTTCTTAAAATTTCGACCACAGTACCAGAGGAATGGGCTGGTTTATTTTGTTCAGAGTTTCCGAAAGTCTTTGAAAAATGTGCGAGCAAAGGTAATCATTCGTGAAATAATTTAAAATATCTTATAGCGAGGCTAATAATGGAATTGGGGCTTGAAGGAAAGTCGGTCATCGTCAGTGCAGCTAGTAGCGGTTTGGGATATTCCATTGCGAGAATGTTTGCGTTGGAAGGTGCAACGGTAACGCTGTCGGGGCGAAATGAGGAAAAGGTCAATTTTGCAGTTAAAAATTTGAATGCGGAAACTTGCGGGGTTGTTGAAGGCTGCATATGCGACGTGACATCAGCCGAACAATCCATCTCCATGATTGAAGAGGTTTCAAGGAAACATGGACTTGACGTCTTGATTGCAAATTCAGCCGGTGCGGCTACCGCACCATTTCTAGAGATGACAGACGATATGTGGCGCGAGGCTGCCGAGACCAAAGTATTCGCCCAAATCAGGTTGGCACGTGAGGCATTTGGGGTAATGCAGTCGGTAGGTAATGGCGGGCGTATCCTTTTTATGGCGGGAACGCATGGCCGGCAGCCTCATGCTCATGCCATAACTGCAGGATTTTCTAACGCTGCTCTTCAAAATATTAGTAAGGCACTTTCAGAAGAAGGTGCCCCAGATGGTATTTTGTGTAACGTGATAAACCCTGGCCCATTCGCTACGGATCGAATGATCTATCTTGCAGAGGAAAAAGCGAAAGAGGATCAAATTTCTGTTAAAGAAGCAACCGCTATATTGACCGCGGAAACAGTTTTGAAGCGTTATGGCGAGCCAGATGAGCTTGCAGCATTGGTTGTGTTTTTAGCTTCTAATAGGGCGACTTATATAACCGGCGCTTCTTTCGATATAGATGGCGGACAAGTAAAGGCTATTTAAATATGACTTTAATTGAAGCTAATGGTGCCAAGCTTTATACGGAAGCGTATGGAGAAGGCGCTGCGATCATATTTGTTCATGAATTCGCTGATAACCTTGAAAGCTGGTCTATGCAAGTTTCCGCTCTCTCGCGGCGATACAAATGCATTACGTTCAATGCGCGCGGATATCCACCATCAGATGTACCGGAGGATCCCGAACTGTACTCCCAAAAAATTGCCGCTGAGGATATTAATTCAGTCCTTGAGGGGTATTCACTAAAATCGGCACATATTATTGGCTGTTCGATGGGAGGCTTTGCCGCCCTTCATTTTGCCATCTTGTATCCAGAAAAAACCTCATCTATAGCATTGATTTCATGTGGTTATGGCGCTCCCAAGGACCAGCAGGAAGCATATGCCAAAGATGCAGAAATGTTAGCTGAAAAATACGTTGAGCTTGGTTCAGAGGAAATGGCCGAGCTTTATGCGAATGGTGCATTTAGACAACAATTTAAAACCAAAGACTTCAAGGGATGGGAAGCATTCAAAGGCCGGTTGGCCAGTCACTCGAAACAAGGCGCTGCACTGACTATGCTAGGTGTACAACGAAAGCGTCCTTCACTTTACGACCTTGAAGAGGATATTCTTAAGGTAAATGCCCCAGCCCTGATCATTGTGGGTGATGAAGACGAGTGGTGCATTGAGCCGTCAATTTATCTCAAACGGACCTTACCAATGTCAGGGTTATGTGTGATGCCACGCACTGGGCACACCGTCAACTTAGAGGAGCCGACTTTGACCAATTTAATGTTATCTGAGTTTTTGGCTATGGCAGAGTCGGGTAACTGGTCAGCTAAGAAAGATTACTTGGGAAAGTCGGCTTTGCTTTCTGGACTGAAAAAAATTTAAGAGTGGCACATGGCTCTTGCGGAATATATTGAATCTGAAAGGCTCTGGTCGAATTTGATGGAGCTAGCTGAAATTGGCGGCATTGAAGGCGGGGGGGTTAATCGGCAAGCCCTTACCTCGGAAGAATTTGCGGCACGTGATCTTTGTATATCATGGGCAGAAGCATATGGGCTTAAAATAACTGCCGACGATGTGGGTAACCTTTTTTTTCGCATTGAGGGGAATGAGCCCGATCTGCCGGTAGTTATGACTGGTTCGCACCTTGATACTCAGCCGACCGGTGGGAAGTTTGATGGTGCTTTTGGTATCCTTGCAGGCCTAGAAGCGGCCCGGGCAATTATCAATTCAAGGACAGAACACAGAAGAAGTATCGAAATAGTGGCCTGGATGAACGAAGAGGGGTCCCGGTTTGCTCCTGGCATGATGGGATCCGAGGCATATGTTGGTGTCAAACCAATATCAGAGATAAAGGCTGTGAAGGATAAAACAGGGGTATCAGTCGGGGATGAACTCCTGAAACTTCAAGATCATTTACCGGGCATCAAAAATGTTCCATTCGGAAGAGATGTGTACTGTTTTATAGAGGCACATATTGAGCAAGGTCCCATTCTAGAAAAAGAATGCATCCCCATTGGTGCCGTTACCGGAATACAGGGGGTCAGGCGTATGCGGGTGAAGATTATTGGAGATGAAGCCCATGCCGGGACGACACCCTACGATCTAAGAAAAGATGCGATTGAAGAGGCGTCAAGAACAATAGAAAAAATGTACACAGTGTTTTCAACTATTGAAGACATTCGTTTTACAGTCGGTATGCTAACAATAGAACCAAATGTGCCTTCAGTTGTTGCTAGCGAAGTTGTTTTTTCTATAGATTTACGACACCCGGATTCCGAAGTTCTATTGGATTGTGAAAAAAAAGTCAGAGACTTAGTGGCCCAAACTGTATCGAAATGCTCATCAGATGTTTGGTGTATTGCGGAGGCGGATACCATTAAATTTAATGAGAAGGTTATCTCGGCAATTGAAGAGGAGGCGAAACATCTTGATCTACCCTGCCGACGTATTTTCTCAGGTGCTGGTCATGATGCGCGTCAAATGAGTTATTTTTGTCCTTCGGGTATGATCTTTGTACCGTCATGTGATGGGGTCAGTCACAACATCAATGAATATACCAATCAAAGTGACATTTTGGCAGGTACCAAGGTGCTGTGCACCACGTTAGTCCAGTTGGCCAACATGCAAGAAGTGTTATGACAATTTTTGATACGGTGATAACTGCTCAAACGGTTTGTGATCCATCTATTGATTATTTTGGACCGGCGATAATTGGTATAAAAAACGGCAGGATTGAGTATTTCAGTACGGAATTGGATTCAACATTACAATCCAAGGAACAAATAGATTTTGTTGGTGAAGTTGTTTGCCCAGGATTTATAGACTTGCATGTCCATGTTTATGAATGGGTAACCAATTTTGGTATTTCGGCCGACAAGGCAGGGATTAATTCCGGAGCAACAACAGTAGTTGATCAAGGAAGCTCTGGTCCCTGGACAGCGGGTGGGTTTGAGGCCTATATCCGCAAAGAGGCGATTACCGATGTAAGGTGTTTCGTTTCGGCGAACCTTGCCGGGGCGTTAATGGGCGGCATGGAGGGGACTACCCTGCATGGGCCACAAATGACTCGCATTGAAGAAATCGTAAATGCGTATGAACGTCATCCTGATATGATTTGCGGGATTAAATCCCACGGAGAATCTGGTGGCCTTTCCCATTGGGATACGGTTGTACTTCAACAGGCGATAGAGGCCGGAGAGCGCTGTGATATACCCCTTTATGTTCACACAGGGGAATTATTCCCGGTGGATGATGCGAAGCGTCCTGAGCCCAGGTCAGTAGTTGAAAAAACGCTACAATATTTGCGACCTGGTGATGTCGTAGCGCATGTTTACAGCAATATGCCAGATGGCGTGGTTGGTGGAGCAAATGCCGTTCCCGATTGTGTAAGCGCCGCATATGACCGCGGAATCAAATTTGATGTCGGATACGGAATTAATTTTTCGTATAGAATAGCTCGTATGATGTTAGAAAAGGGGTACCCGCCACATACGATTAGCAGTGATCTGCATGGGGACTTCAATGCGTATCATGATTTTTCAAAATTGGACTATAGCCTCGCTGGTGCATTTAACAGGCTGATAGAGTTAGGGCTTCCATTAAATGAGGCCGTTAGGTGTTTAACCTACTCGCCCGCGGTTATTCTAAACTCAGAGAATGAAATAGGTACTTTGGCCAAAGGCAGTGTTGCAGATATGACTATTTTGGAACCGCATTCCAGCAGGCATAAAATGTCTGATTCGGAGGGTGAAGAGATAAAGCCGTCAAAAATTTGGGTGCCTGCTAGGGTGTTCAAAGACGGTAATTCTCATGAGACGGATACAAATATGTTTCCGGATCTACTGTAATCTAGGTTAATTTATAGTTAGTTTGCACCGCTATTTAGTCTGAGTAATTTTCTTTTATAGTTGATTATAACTTCATAGATGGAGGTTTGCTTGTCTTTGGAATATGCACCCCGCGGTTTGGTCGGAGTTCTGGTGCCACAAGCCAACACAACAGTCGAGCCAGAGATGCAAATTTTGATGCCCCGGGGCATCAGCACTATAACAGCCCGGTTAACTAGTTCGGAAGATACTATAGAAGCCCGATTAATTGATTATTATGAAGGGTTGGAAAGCACTCTCGGGCAGTTTGCTAATGCCCCTATTGATGCGATTGCAGTCGGTTGCACGGGCGCGTCATACCTTGTCGGTCGTGCCCGTGAGGCAGAATTAGTTGAACGTTGGAGTAATCGTGCTGGCGTTCCCGCTATAACGACGGGGCTAGCTGTAGTGGAAGCACTCAATGCAATTGGGGCGCGGAAAATCGGATTTGTTTCCTGCTATCCCCCGAAATTGACGGAGGCAAGTGCTGAATACTGGTCCAGCCATGGTTTTGAGGTTGGTCACGTGGTCAGTGCTTTTAACGAGCAAAGTGATTTTCATCCCATTTATAGTTTGCGAGCTCAAAATGCGTCTGAGGCATTAACACACCTTCGTGGTCCAGAACATGATGCAATCGTACTGTTAGGCACTGGCATGCCAACCCTCAGGCCTATCGCAGATGTTGCCAACGATGCAGGTCCTTTAGTGTTGTCTTGTATGTTGTGTCTTGCTTTGTGTTGTGTTCAACAAATTAATAAGCAAAAAATTTTTGCACGTAACGTAAGAGATTGGAGTTATGCAAAAGATTGGTCATCTCGCTTAAAACGTTGTGGTATGTGAACATGCTTAACCATCGAAATAGCCTTCGATGCTAAGTTGGTTTAGATACTCCAGAAACTGTTGGGATGCGGCGCTAATTTCTCGATCTAATAATGAACCTACCCTTACTTCGAGTGAGAGCGTATTTTCAGCCATATCTAGAACTACTAATTGTCCAATATTGAGATCATCAGTCCAGCCAGATTGAAGAATACAAGAAAACCCAACACCTGATAAAATTAATTCGCGTCGGATCAAAGTATTTTGAGACTGCGTTATGGTATTGTGTTTAGTAAAACCCGCCTCATAAAAAACCCCTTGAAGCAATTTGGCATAATCCGTGCCCCTTACCGGTCCAATGAAGGGGTGCTCAGCAAGGTCACGATAACGCAAGTTTTGGCCAGAAGCTAAAGGGTGATCGACGGAAGCAATGAAGGCCAGCTTCTGATGCCCTAAAATTTTTGAAATAACCTCTTTTGTTTGTCCATTCGCTAGGTAAAGACCAAGGTCTACATCCCGCTTCCGGATCATTTCAACTGCCTGATCAAGTGCTCCAATATTAGCAATAATTTCGATTCCAGGATTTTGTTTTGCAAAATTCGCTAATGGTTTGGATAAAAGATGGTTCCCAATAAAACGATGGGCAGCAAATGACAACACGTTGTCTTTAACTGTTTTGAGGGATTTAATATCTAAGAGCGTTTGTTTGGATTGTGCAAGGATCTCCTCAGCGTGGTTATAAACCCGGCGACCGATATCAGTAATAACAGGAGACTGACCCTTATGACGATCAAAAACCAATTCCCGTAAATGTGTCTCCAGTGCCCTAATATGCATACTAACTGAGGGCTGTGAAATTTTTAGTGCAGCTGCGGCGGCACTAAACGAGCCAGCATCAACGACGGTCCGGAATATTTCTAGCTGTCGTAAAGTTATGGAGTACATTTTCTTTATATCATCTTTGTCTTTAACATATAAGTATATAACTATAACAGGTATAACGTAATTAGCCATTGCGTTAAGTAAATAATCGCACAAAATTAAAGGGCATTTGGCGGTGCGTCCCGCCAGGTTGATTTTGTTATGATGAATTAATAGGCGGGTAGTAAAGCTACCCTGAAGCGGAGGCTATGATGAAGTTCTCCTATACGCACCATATGCCGTATACGGGGGTCGAAACTGCGGATCAGGATTGGCCGGTTCCCAACAAACAATTTGATGTCGAATTAGGACAAAAGATTTTTAGGAACGGCATAGACAATAAGGTTTTCGCTGAGGAGTGTGGTTTTGACTGGATAGGAAATAATGAACACCATATGAGTCCTTACGGGTTGATGCCAAATCCAAATTTAATAGGGGCATGTGTTGCGGAGCGAACAGAGAAAGCGATGATCCTCCAATCCGGGAATATTGTACCCATTGTCAATCCGCTAAGAGTTGCAGAAGAGTACGCAATGTTGGATATGATCTCGGAAGGCCGGCTAATAGCCGGCTTTATGCGCGGAATACCTCATGAATACGTTGCTTATAATGTGCCCCCGAGCGAATCCTATGGGCGAATGAATGAGGCAATCGAATTAATTAAGAAAGCGTGGACCGAGCCCGAGCCCTTTGGTTGGGAGGGGGAACATTATCAATTTCGTGCCGTTTCGATTTGGCCTAAACCTGTGCAAAAGCCTCATCCGGAAATTGTAATGTCTGCAAGTAGTGATGCATCTGCCAAACTCGCCGCAGAACATAAAGCCACTATGGGTGTCTTGCGTATTCAAAATTACGAATCCGCCCATAGGTCTATTGATGTCTACAAGGAGCATTCCCGTAAGCACGGTTGGGAACCAACTTCCCGAAATTTAATTTTAGCGATGAACTGTTCAATTGCGCCGACGAAAAAAGAGGCGATGAAGACGCTTGAAGGGGGCTATGATTATTTTTTCAATGTACTCGGTGGGGGTATTCGGACCGCACAAAAATTAGTCGTACAAAAAACTCGGTATTTTAAAGACGAACAGGATGCAGAGCGCCAGACAGCAAAGCTACAACGACATAAACAGCTGACATTAGAAGAACGCATGGAACGCGGATTAGTAATGTGTGGAACACCAGAGATGGCTGTTGAACAGATTACTCGGCTATATCAAGAGTTTGGTCACGGCGTAACTAATCTCAGTATAAAAATTGGGAATATCCCAGATGAAAAAGTAAACCAAACACTAGGACTATTACGTGATGAAGTAATACCAGCGGTACGACACCTTGGCGAAGAGCAAGGTATTGCTGCTGCTGAATAAAAACAAAAAAGATTCGATTTAACCAGAAAGCAGGGGGGGCTTGATTGATGGTCGAAAAATATACAGCTGTTGCGGTCCAGACTATCATCCGGCATGTGCGGGAGCCAGAGTGGCGTGAAGCCATAGTTCGCGAAAATATTAATCGTTACCTATCGCTGATGGATTATGTTAGTTGCCGGTGGGGACAGGCTAAGCTTTACGTTTTACCAGAATTTTCCCTAACCGGTGTTGAGCATGTACGTTCCGTTGAGGAATGGTGTGAAATTGCAATCCAGGTGCCCGGACCAGAGTTAGAACCCTTAGCTGACTTTGCTAAGCAAAATAAGGCTTATGTAGCGGGTGGGACGATGGAATATGATCCGGCATATCCTGGTCGGTGGTTTAACTCTGCTTATTTATTCGGCCCCACCGGCGACTTGGAACTTCGTTATCGTAAGGTGAACGGTGCTGATGTTCAGGGACATGCGACCTATTCTACTCCGACCGGACTTTACGATCTTTATGTTAAACAAGAGGGGGGTGAGAATGCTGTATTTCCGGTAGTAGATACAGAGATCGGTAGGCTCGCACTGATAAATTGCTATGACATAAATTTCCCAGAAATGCCGCGGACATTTGCGCAATATGGAGCAGAAATCCTGTTGCATTGTACAGGCGAGCCCTATGGGCCACATCGTGATTCATGGGAGATGAGTAGACGTACACGTGCTTTTGAAAATTGTATGTATGTGATCTCATCAAATCATGGGGGGTATGTTGCACAAGTTTCAGGCGATGTATTTGCTGACTCCCCCGGACTTAATTTCCAGCAGCGTCGTAGTGGTGAAATAGCACCGCTGCATCGTTCGCATGGTGGATCAGAAATTGTTGATTTTAACGGTAAAATAGTTGGTCAATCTCCTAACCCTGGGGAAGCCTTGGCGATTGGTCCTGTCGATCTTAAAGCACTTCGTGAGAAACGGACTGAGATACGTGGTAATGTATTGGCCCAAAGTCGGACCGAGATTTATGCGAAAGAATATAAAAAACATCAGGCCACAGGCATTAATCATTGGTTAGAAAATCCCATAGCCCATAAATCTGAAGCTCGCCAGAATACCGAAGCAGTTATTGCGCGTTATTTGCGTGATGGTGTTTATGCTCCGCCAGAGGAATTAGGGAACGATCGGGAGCCAGAAAAACAGAATACGGCGCTGACTTAATCATGACAAAACAATATCAATTAGCGTGCATTCAGGCAGCCATCGAGGTTATCGACGATCCAGTAGATCGAGATTCTGTTATTGGCCGGAATATCGAACGAGGTTTAAATATTGCCGAAACCGCCATCCTTCGTGATGAAGCAAAAGTCATAGTATTTCCGGAAGCGTGGCTGCAAGGGTTTAACCACACCCGTCGAGAGGCTGATTGGAAGGAGATCTGCATACAAATTCCGGGACCTGAAACGTCACGAATTGGAGATTTTGCCAAAGAACAGCAGGTTTATATCGCAACTGCTGCATTTGAACAGGACCCTGAATGGCCAGAAATTTGGTTCACAACCGGTTTTATTATAGGCCCTTCTGGGGATGTAGAACTTCGATATCGAAAAATTCATGAACATAATGTTGAGGGACTTATTCCTAACGCCTCTCCTGCTGATGTATATAGCGATTATATTGAACGCTATGGGGAGGGCTCATTATTCCCTGTCCTTGATACGCCATATGGGCGATTAGCCTTGATGGTCGAACACGACATGAATTTTTTTGAGCTCTCCCGCGTCCTTACCTTTCATGGCGCGGAAATTCTTTTGCATCCTACCGCTGAATGGAACGGGCCGATGGTTCAAACTTTGGATCAGGCTCGTCGGTCGCGGGCCTATGAAAATTTTGTCTATCTTGCCTCGGCAAACGCTGGGGCTATTAAGAGTAAGTATATTGCTGCACAGGCATCGCGTGGTTGTTCGAAAGTTATCAATTATCTCGGTAATGTGGATTCGGAAATCGATGGGGCAGGCGAATCAGTTCTGGTCTCCACGATCGATGTGGAGAGGTTACGAAAACGACGCACCGAGGTTTTTATGAACTACCCGGCGCAAATAAAATCAGAGTTATTTGGTCAAGAGTTCGCTAAACAGACCTTCATGGAGACCAATACCGGGCCAGCAACCAAAGAAACTACTAAAGCAACAATTGAACGGCTGCAAAAACAAGGGGTCTTCGCGCGACCACTATAGCAGATTAGAGAGATACGTCGTATGGCTATTTTGAAAACACAAGAGTTGGAAGCAAAGTTTGATTTGCGGGACAGCGTTGTGCATGCCTTGCGTGGTATAAATCTAGAAATAGAGGAAGGCGAATTCTTTGTGCTACTTGGGCCTTCCGGTTGCGGGAAAACAACCATGTTACGTTCAATCGCCGGGTTGGAGCGACCGTCGTTGGGGTCAATTCATATTGATGGAGAACCAGTCTTCGACTCCGCAGCAGGACTTTTCATACCGCCAGATCGTAGACCCATCGCTATGGTTTTCCAGTCCTATGCAATTTGGCCTCACATGGACGTATATGAGAATATAGCTTTTCCCTTACGTCGCGGTCGAACCAAGATGGCAGACGATGAAATTCGGGTGCGCGTAGGTGAAGTCCTCGAAATGCTTGGTATGGGTGAGATGGCCCGCCGACCGGTTATAACGTTGAGTGGAGGTCAACAGCAGCGCGTGGCGCTTGCCCGCGCTCTTGCGCTGCGGCCTAGGGTCCTGTTGATGGACGAACCACTTAGCAACCTGGACCTCAAATTACAAATTAGGTTGCGTGCACAAATGCGTGATCTGATGCACGAATTGCGCCTTACAACAGTCCACGTCACTCATAATCAGGCGGAGGCACTTGAGACAGGAGATCGAATTGCGGTAATGGAGCAAGGAAAAATAGTTCAATTAGACGATCCGCAAACTATCTACCATCATCCAGAAAATGAGTTTGTCGCTAGGTTTTTAGGTGACATGAATATATTTTCGGCAAAGTTTAAAGGGAGTAACGGTCGCCATGTAGAGGTTGGTACGCCATTTGGAGATTTACAAGCTCATGCAACGAGTGGGGCTGGTTTTGTAGTTGGTGATTCATGTATCCTCGGTGTTCGGCCTGAGGATATCCAGATCAATAGTGTAGAGAGCAAAGAATCCAATAACGTCATAAAAGGCATTGTTGTCGCCTCTGATTATGTGGGTGAAGGATTTGTTCACACCGTTGAAGCCTGTAAAGAATCAATTCGTGTCAAATGTCATCATAAGTTTTTTGTAAAAAAGGGGGATAATGTTAGTTTATGTTTTCCACCCGATCATACTGTTGTTGTCACACCCGCTCAAAATTTGTTGTCTGAGGATTTGGAAGGTGGCCTTGCGGGGGAGGGTGCATCCCGTGTTGAATAGATCCTACGGTATAGGATGGGTCTTCCTACTCTCTGGGGTGGGGTTGTTCATGGTGTGCATTTCTGTTTTTGGTAATGTTGTCACCAGTTTCAGTGAAGAAGGCGATATTGATCGATATTCGCTGGCAAATTACTTCGAATTATTTTCTCAGGATACATTAGGTGGGGTGACCGGTCGAACTATAGTGTTAGGCGTGGGTACCGTATTCTGGATGTTTGTCTTTTCCTTTCCATTCGCTTGGTTGTTGGCCCGCACCGATTTTCGTTACAGGACCGGACTGTTTTCTTTGCTTACTGCCAAACTCGCTATCCCTGGATTTATTACAGCAATGTCTTATGTTTGGTTGTTCAATCCAACATCAGGTTTGGTTAATCAGCTTTTCGATATGACCAAATTTAGCGGTGGGGCACTATTTGATGTCTATCAGCTATCCTGGATATGTTTTTTACAGGGTATTGTTCTCGTGCCCGGGGGTGTTTTCATGATGCTCCCAGCCTTTCGTAATCTTGATGCTTCACTTGAGGAAGCAGCATGGGTAAGTGGTGTTTCGAAGTCGCATACCGTTGGACGTATTGTACTTCCTCTCCTCGGACCCAGTATGGTCGCTGTTTCGATTTTCTATTTTGTAATCGGGGTTGAGATGTTTGATTTCGTTGCAATTATCGGAATGCCCGGAGATGTCTTGGTACTTTGGATTTATGACGCAATCGCTGAATCCGATGGCCCGCCTAACCTCGGATTTGCAGGTGCTGCGGGTGTTGTTCTCTTCGCAATTTGTAGTGGCGCTATCGCATTTTATGCGCGGTTTTTAAAGCAGGCTAAAAAGTATGCTGTAGTGGGTGGGAAGGTTCGCGCTTCAGCACCTCAGCCACTCGGGCGCTGGAAATGGGCGGCTTATGCCTGTGTAGGGGTGTGGCTTCTTGCCAGTATCATTATTCCAGTTATCACCATCATTTGGGTCGCGTTGGTACCCTTTTTCCAGCCACCGTCAATTCAGGCACTAAGTTCGGTCAATCTTAACAGTTTTTATGACGCCCTTGACTGGATAGGCGAACCACTTAAAAACACTCTAATTTTAATGGCGGGTTCGGTCATTATCGCATCTAGTTTGGCTACCAGTATTACATGGTTGGTCACACGCAGCCGACACAAAGCCGCACATTGGGCGGACAGTATTGTTTTTCTTGCACCGGCAGTTCCCACAATTGTTACTGGTGTCGCTTTTCAGTTTATGGGGATCGCTATTTATCATTGGCTCCCATTGTTCGGAACCATTTGGCTCGTTGCCATAGCCATGGGCACACGAATGTTGGCCTATTGTACACGAACTATGAATGCAACGTCGTTACAAATTCAGTTTGAACTCGACGAAGCTGCCTATGTATCTGGAGTTTCAAAGCTGGACACTTTTCGCCGAATTTTTTTGCCCCTCATGGCACCTGCTATCTTCTATTCGGCATTAATGGTAGGAATGTTGGCAGCACGTGATCTTACGCTACCGCTGGTGATGAACACAGGAAATTCAGAGGTCGTTGCTACGCTAATTTTTAACCTACAAACAAATGGAGAACAAAATGCAGCGGCTGCGGTAGCAATTTATATGATTTTTGTTTTGGTTCTTCTTGCTCTTTTTGCAAGACGAATTACCGGAATGCAGGAGATAAGAGGCGTGGACGTTAGGCGACGTCGCTCTACTCGCCAATGGCTCTCTGATATTGGGTCCTCAGCTATCACCCTAATCGGTTCCACCCGAAAACAAAGGCATGGTTTAGGAGAATAAGTTAAGCCTGGCGAGAGACCGGGTCTGGAAATGGCAAATTTTATGAAACAGGAGGAAAAAGATGAAGAATATTAATATCAAAATATCTACCGTTTTAGGAGGGTTAACCCTTCTAACCAGCACAGTAACCTTTGCAGTTGCGGCTGAACTTCCCAACTCGGTAAAAAAATTGGTTCCAGCTGCCGTGAAGGAAGGTGAAGCTACAGTCTTTGGCACTACAATGAATCCTCGGCAAGTTAAGATGATGAATGACGGGTTCAACTCATTTTATGGTACCAAAATTAAACTGAATCAGGTTGGAGGCCGTCATACCCGTAAGCGTGTTGAGGTTGTTCGAGCCCTTAAGAATAATGTACCTACAGGCCTTGACCTATTTTGGACTTCCAGCCCCCGTTATTTGATTAAAAATAATGCAATAGTGAAATTTAATTGGTCCAAGGAATTTGGATTATCTAAAAGCTTGATGCAGGGGGAGTATGGCATCAAAACTCATGACAGTTACCTTACCATGGTGACCATTAATACCAAATTAGTAAAGTCGGCTGATGCACCTAAGAGTTACAGTGATTTACTAAAACCTAAATGGAAAGGTAAGTTGGCGATGCCACGCTCACCGTCGCCTTGGATCTATTATTCTTATGCATTTGGGGAAAAGAAGGCTGAGCAGTATTTGCAGGCGCTACTCAAAAAACAAAAGATTAAGACCTTACCGCGTTACCCTGACGTACGTTCTAGAATTATAGCGGGCGAATATGCCATAGGTTTGGGTACAGATGCCTGGGCCGAAATCCGCAAAGGCGCACCAGTTAAACATCCTGATATGGATATGGTAATCTTAGCTGCTAGGGGTGCCTATATTGTAAAAGACTCTAAATCTCCAAATATAGCTAAACTTTGGGGCTATTGGGTAGTATCACAGCCCGGCCAAAAGACTATCCATGATGTTAGGGGCTATTCTCTTATCAGTACTAAGTCGGGTGATATGTATAAATACGTACAGGGTAAGAAAGTAATCGACGTGCCCTATGATTGGCGGATGAAGAATGAAGCGCGATTGGGTAAGAAATTCCGTTCAGTCCTGCGTGGTAAAAAGAAGAAAAAGAAGTAAAGGAAAGAGGTAACGGGACCACTTGGGAGAAGGAAGGAGCAAAATGATTATTGAAGGGCCGGCCGGCGGAGTCTTTAAAAAATGTATTGCCGATCTTTCTTCTGGTCCCGTGACCTATTATGCCGCCGGCAATGGACCGCCAATATTATATTTTCATAGTGCTGGAGGTATCAGGTTTACTTATGCATTAGATGAATTAGCTGAAAATTACCGAATTTATATGTTTGTAGCTCCTGGTTTTGAAAACACAAAGCCCCATGATGGAATTGATACCATGCCGGCCCTTGCTGATTTGGCAGCGGATTTTGTGGATGAGGTTATTGGCGAGAAAGTCGATGTTATTGGCCAATCTTTTGGGGGTTTTCTATCAGTGTGGTTTACGGTACGTCATGCAGACAAGGTAGGTTTTTTGGTTCCACAATGTCCCTCAGGCTTCCGGCCTAAAAACATTCCCTATAGGCCGGCAGATAACCCAGAGGAAATGCAAGCTCGTATGTTTGCCCATCCAGAGCGTATTCCGGAAGGTGAGAAAACATCTAAGCAACTTTCAGAAAGTCGTAAATGGGCTAACTATTATCATCAGTCGATAGGGCTCGATGAAACATTAGTCTCAAACCTTGAGAACATAAAATGCCAGACACTTATCATGCAGGGAACTAAGGATGGTATGATGCCACCAGAAAGTGGACAGCTTCTGATGCGGGAGATCCCGAGAGCCAAGCTCCTTTATGTATACGATGCAGGACACAATATCGAGGTTGACCAACCGGATAGGTTTGTCGCGCTTATACGAGATTTTTTCTCTCGTGGAGAGGCATTTATTGTTAATCCGGGCGACGAGCTGGCCGGTGTGGATACTATTGCAAATCCGTGATTTCCAAAATAATTGTTAAAGGCATTCCAAAAAAATAGATAAGAAATATAAAAACTATAATTGATTGGGAGAGTATAGGGTGCACCATACCGGTATTGAGAGAGTAACATATGGCGTTGAAGATCTGGACGGTGCATGTAAGTTCTGGAAAGATTTTGGTCTCGTTTTAAAAAACGTTAAAGATAACCAGGCGGTATTTTCTGCTCAAAATGGAGCGGAAATTGAGATAGTTCCCCCAAATTCTCCTAATTTACCACCGCCCGTTGGGCCAAATAAGACTGCCACAATGCGGGAGGTAACCTTCGGCGTAAACTCAATCACTGACATCGACGCTTTAGAACCAATTCTGGCCGCTGAGGGAAGAGTGATTATAGACGAAGACGGGACACTCCACGGCGTTGATCCATTGGGCTTTGGGATTGCTTTTAGACCAACACAATGTGCGCAAGCTAATGCGCCCGAAGTCGAAATCAATGTTCCGGGGAATGCCAATAGGCTTAATCAGCGTGGGCCAGCTTATAGCTGTGCGTCACCCTTAGTGATCTCGCATATAGTTTTTATGACCGACGCTCTGGAAAAGCACAAAGATTTTTATATTGATGGATTAGGTTTTAAATTAACGGATTCCTATCCAGGGCGCGGTTATTTTTTTCGGTGTGCTGATGCTAACAACCATCACAACGTTTTTTTGCTTGATCCAGGGAAAGGACAACGCGGTTTCCATCATCTAGCGTTTGAGCTTGGATCAATTCATGAGCTTTTCGGGGGTGGAAATAATATGACCCGTAAAGGCTGGGAAACCATGATTGGGCCAGGTCGTCATCCCATATCTTCCTGTTATTTCTGGTACTTTAAAAACCCATGTGGTGGAGCGGCAGAATATGATTTTGATTCTGATGTAGTCGATGATAATTGGGAACCACGTGAATGGGAATCAACCCCAGAAAATTTTGCGGAATGGAGCCTTGGCGAAGGTATGGGAGAAACATTGCTCCATAAGAAAATACAAGGTGGGTAATTGACTACCAAATATGTTTTAAGGGCCCAAATCATGTCCACTTATCTACTTTTGGGTTTGGCTCCGAATCTTTTTACGCATGGTAGCTAAGGTCCCCGCCGAGATACCCATCGTCTTTGATAGTATGCTGACTTGTTCGCTGAGAGTTTTACTCCAGGGGGCATTTGGAGTTGAGTCGCGTTGGAGGTTTAACCAGATTTCTAGGGCGTGTTTTGGTCTGCCGGCTTGTTTGGCTGCTAACCCTACATAATACCTGGTGCGTGGTTCTTTTGGGTTTATGAGTAGGGATCTCTCCAGAGTTTTAAGTGCGTTACTATTAACGACACCATCAGCAGCATTAATTTGGGCCTCTGCCAACTCTGACAAAAGGTTGCTTCCTTTTGGTGATAAAGGTATAGCCTGGTTGTAGGCGGCAATAGCATCGGTAAAACGGCGCAGGAGCACTAGAGATCGAGCATATAACCGCCAATTCTCAAAATCATTTGGGTTTCGTTGTAAGCGGCTGGCAAGTTGGGAAACGAGAGCGCCTGACGACGACTCTAAAGAACCCGTTTTAGCCATAGAAATTTCTTGAGGGGTGCCATATTTCTGACTGGGCAAGTTGGGTGATCCAATCATCGCATAAAGTCCGAAGCTTAAAATCGGAATAGTAAATCCAATCACGGCGGTGATAAATTTTATAGAGAGTTTTGAAACCTTTTTCGGCTCTTTGCTCTCACCCCCACTGGCCGCGAGTAAGTTTCGCGCTATTTCTGTACGAGAGATTTGGGCGTCGTCTTCACTAATCATCCCCTGTGTAATTTCACTTTCCAGTTCTTTCAGCTGGCCTTGATAAAACAGGGTAAAGTGATCTGCCCTTTCATGATTTTTGCCTTTTGGTCTTAATAGCGGTAGCAAAATGATGAACAACGCAATGGTTACCATGCCCGTAAAAATTATCCACAACATTAGGTGGCCCTCACCCGTCGTTCTCTTTTTCAGGATTCTGAGTTGTCAGGCTTGAAAACTGTTTTTCTTCTTTGATGGTCAAAAGATTAGTATCCGCTATATTCCTTCGGCGGAACCATATGAGGATTCCGATTATGCCGAAGGAAAGAATAAGGATGGGACCAAGCCAGAGCAGTGCGGTTCGAGAATTTAATCGAGGATTTAATAAAACAAACTCTCCATAACGAGCAACGACATAGTCTAATACCTGGGCATCCGTATAGCCCAATTTGAGGCGTTCACGCACGACTGCACGCAGATCGCGGGCGAGGTCAGCATTTGAGTCATCGATAGATTGGTTTTGGCATACCAAGCAGCGTAGCCCTTGACTTAATGATCGTGCGCGCTGCTCTAATTTGGGGTCCTTCAGAATTTCTTCTGGCTCTACAGCAGCCACTGGAGCTATTGAGTAAAGCGTCACAAAAATAATTACAAGGGTTGAACCAATTTTCATTTGCTGAGCGCCTTAATAATTGGGCGTATTTTATGAGTGAGGTCATCTTCCATGATCGGCCCTATATGCCGATAGCGAATATATCCAATCTTGTCGATTATAAAGGTCTCAGGGTATCCGTATACGCCCCAATCAATTGTTACTCTGCCATTACGGTCAGCTCCAATCGATTTATATGGGTTCCCGAGTTGGGTTAAAAACTTCTTAGCATCGTAGGGGTTGTCTTTATAATTTATACCATAAATTGGGATTCCTTTCTCAGCGAGCTTCATTAAAAACCTGTGTTCTGCGCGACAAGGAGGACACCAACTAGACCATATATTTACTAGCGCAACCTTTCCTATTAGGGCCTCGCTGTTAAATCCCTTGTCCTTATTTTCAATCCCCGGAAGCTGGAAGGTGGGGATGGGTTTATTAATGAGTACCGAGGGTAAGTCCTGTATGGATTTTCCACTTTTTATTTCATCTAAATAAAACCAGAATAAGGCGGCTAGGCTGAGGATAATGACTACGGGTAAAAAATAACTCCAGCGAAAGTTAGACCCCATATTATCCACCTTTTGATCCAGCTACAGGACCCTGTCTTAATTTAATTTTCTTTGCCGTTGTTGGGATCCCAGTACGATGTCGCCGGTCGGTTAGTGAAATTATGCCGCCTAAAGCTAATAAAATGGCACCACCCCATATCCAGGCCACCAGCGGGTTGAAATAAATGCGAGTACTCCATTTATCACCATCCCTACTTGATGCTGTGCTCTTTTCCCCAAGCACTATATAGAGATCACCCATGAACATAGTTTTTATTCCAGCTTCGGTAGTCTGACCGCGTTCTGCAGGATATTCCCTTTTTTCTGGCATAAGTGACATCAAAGTCTTTCCCGACTTGGAAACAACGAATATGCCACGTTCGGCTCTGTAGTTGGGGCCGTTAATCAACCGGGTCGCTTCAAACTTAACCTCGTACCCGGCCACGCTAACGGTATCACCCAATCCCATAAGCTGGATTTTTTCAACTTTCCAAGCAGATGAAGCGGTAATGCCAGCAACAATTATTCCGAGGGCACTATGCGCAATAATCATGCCCCAAAATGATCGCGGTAAATCTGCTGCTCGGCGTAAGCTCTTGGGAAGTGGGGAACGAAATAAATATATTCGTTCTGCGAGTTCTGTGGCACTACCAATAATTAGCCAAGCAGAAATTCCTAAACCCACCGCGGCGATGATATCACTCAAACTACCAGATATCCACGCGCTAGATAGTGTTACAATTACAGCACTTAACAAGGCAACTTTTAGACGAGAAAGGACAGCGCCAAGATCGGCGCGTTTCCAGGTCAGCATTGCACCAACAACCGCTGCAAGCATAGCTGGCACTATTAGCGGTATAAAAGTAGCATTAAAAAAAGGCGCACCAACTGAAACCTTACCCCCACCCAATGCATCTAGAATTAATGGATATAACGTACCCAACAACACCACAGCCGCACTCGTTGTTAGGAGGAGGTTGTTGAGGACAAGACTGCTTTCCCGTGATATTGGCGCGAACAACCCCCCTCCCTTGAGACTTGGTGCCCTTATTGCATATAGGGTAAGTGAGCCGCCTATTAAAAAAACCAATAGGAAAAGAATAAAGACACCCCGTTCCGGGTCGCTGGCGAATGTATGAACCGATGTAAGAATTCCTGAACGCACTAAAAAGGTACCCAGTAAGGACATCGAAAATGCTAGAATTGCGAGTAAAATAGTCCAGCTTTTCAGCGCATTACGTTTTTCGACAACTATAGCTGAATGAAGCAATGCAGTCCCAACCAACCATGGGATAAAGGATGCATTTTCCACAGGATCCCAGAACCACCATCCGCCCCAGCCTAATTCGTAATATGCCCACCAACTGCCAAGGGCTATACCGGCGGTGAGAGCACACCACGAGGTTAATGCCCAAGGTCGGACCCAGCGGGCCCAGGCCGGGTCAACGCGTCCTTCCATGAGGGCAGCCACGGCGAAAGAAAATACTATGGAGAACCCGACATAACCGAGGTAAAGCAAGGGAGGATGAAAGGCGAGGCCAGGATCTTGTAGAACCGGGTTGAGGCCCTGCCCCTCCCATGGTGCGGGGTGGAGCCGCTCAAACGGGTTAGAAGTAAAAATTATGAATGCTAAAAAGACACCACCAATCAGTCCTTGAACGGCGAGTACACGCGCTCGTAATGGCGGTGGTAGCCCTTTTCCTAGTTCTGCTACAGCTAATCCAAAAAGGGAGAGGATCGATACCCAAAGTAACATTGAGCCCTCATGATTTCCCCAGACACCGGAGACCTTATAGAGAAGAGGCTTAAGCGTGTGGGAATTGTAGGCTACATTTGCTACGGAGAAGTCGGATGTCACATATGCATACATGAGACATAGGAACGCTATAATAACAAACAAAAACTGACCCCGAGCGGCTGGTTGAGCAACCGCGATCCAATGAGAGCGACGCATCTCTATACCGGCAAGTGGCAGTGCCGCTTGAATGCCGCTAATCACCAGAGCGAGTATAAGTGCAAAATGTCCGATTTCAGGGACCATTTTTCTTAACCTTATAGTCTTCCCACCTACCCGACTTTTTTAAAGCCTCTGCCACTTCTGGTGGCATATACCTCTCATCATGTTTGGCCAGAACTTCATCCGCCTCGAAAATACCGTTCTCTCCAATTCTGCCCAAAACTACTACACCCTGACCTTCCCGAAAAATATCCGGCATAATCCCTTTGAAGGAAGTTAAAATGTCATGATTCAGATCTGTGATAGTGAATTTATGGGTAACATCAGATCCCGGTTTTTGCCAGGTGTCTTTTTTTACTAATCCGCCAATTCGTATTTGTTTTTCTGTCGGAATATTGTTTTTCGTGGCTAGATCCGTGGGACTGTAAAAAAAAATGACTTTGTCTTCGAGTGCGGTCAAAACTAAGGCCATAGCTAGGCCTATTATTATTACGCCCGATATCAAGAAATAAAAACGGCGTTTTTTAGGTCTCAAGCTGCACTCCGCTCTCACCCACCCCACCCGAAGAGTTGGTTTGTGTTGATTTTGCTTCTAGTTTGATCATCTCACCCTTGATTATTCGCCAATTTCGAAGAGATAAATACAAAAGACCCGCAAGGATGACAGCGGCCACACTATAGGCAGACCATACAAAGGCCCAATAACCACCCATTGAAAGAAAATCAAAAATAATTTGCATTTAAGTACTCCTAATCCGTGCCGTTCTGATGAAGTTCATTCATTCTCATGATTCGCAAGCGACGCTCTAGCATTAAAGTTCTCATCCTAAATAGTAGTAATACGGTGAAATAAAGTATGAATCCAAGGCCCATCGTGAACAGTGGATAAAGCATTGTTGAGTGGATAGATGGGCCTGCTATTTTGATTATGCTGGCGGGTTGATGAAGAGTATTCCACCAATCTACTGAAAATTTGATGATTGGGATATTGATAAAGCCGATAATTGCTAAGATTGCTGCGGAGCGTTCACCTCTTGCAGGATCGTCAAAGGCTTGATGCAGAGCAATAAATCCAATGTAGAGAAAGAAAAGAATTAAGACTGATGTCAGTCTAGCATCCCAAACCCACCACGCACCCCACATTGTTTTTCCCCATAGAGAGCCAGTCAGCAAACATATGAATGTAAAACATGCGCCAATAGGCGCGGCGGCCCTGGCAGCAATAAATGCTAGCGGGTGTCTCCAAATAAGTCCTGTGGCACACGCAATGGCGATTGTTGTATAAATAAACAGTGCCATCCAAGCCGATGGTACATGCACGTACATTATTCGGACGGTCTCACCTTGTTGATAATCCGGCGGTGAATTGAACAGGCCAAAATAAAGACCTAATAAAATCAGCAATCCGGCAGGCCATGCGAGCCAGGGGATTAATCCTGCTGAAAGACGATTAAAACGGGCAGGGTTGGCGTAATGCGTTATCATCATTCTCTATAAACCGGTTTAATTTGTTACGCTCATCAATCATGGGAGTTTCTATAAAAAATAGACCTAAAATTCGATTGCCAATCATAAAAATTATATCGAGATACGTTGTCAATTATCATAATTTGTGTTTCCAGAACATTAATTCAGAAATTGTATTAACAACCGATTTATTCAAGTGCTTGGCGAAGTGAAGCAGCAGTGGCAACCGGGCCAAAAACGAGTGCGATAAGAAAACAAGCCCCTAAGAACATCAGATGTTGTCCCGTGGCGGATCCGTTAATTGAAGCCTCAATTGCCGTCGTTCCAAAAATCAAAATCGGAATGATAAGCGGAACCACAAGTAAGGAAATCAACACACTTCCCCTCTTTGAACCTAAAATTAGTGAGGCACCCACCGTTCCAATTAAGCTGATTGTGGGGGTACCCATCGCCAAGGTGATAAAGAGTGTAACGTAACCTGAGTAAGGCATTTGGTATAATACAGCGATTAGTGGAGCTAAAATCATTAGCGGTATTCCGGTGGTTAGCCAGTGGGCGGTTGCCTTTGCTAATGCCACCAATTCGAGTGGTGCTGGAGTGAGGGCTAGTTGTTCGAGGCTGCCATCCTCGAAATCACTGGAAAATAATTTTCCAAAAGAGAGCAAACTGGCCAATAATGCGATTACCCATAAAATTCCTGGCCCCATAATCGCCAGGAGTTTTGGCTCAGGCCCAACGCCCAATGGAAATAAGATAGCGGCAAGTAAAAAGAATAATACAATAATTGCGTTATCACCCAAATTCTTATGCGCAATACAAACTTCCCGAAGTAATAATAATCTCAGGAAATTCATCATAAAAATTCCCTGCGGTGTTTTGGCTCAGCAGCGAAGTTTTGCATATTTAGTTCGAGGCAGTTCTCCATATTTAGAGCAGTATTGGTTGCGATTACACAGGTACCACCCCCTTTAATATGTGTTTTAATCATTGAGTTGAGGAGGTCGACTGACATTGCATCAAGTGCGGTTGTTGGCTCGTCTAGTAACCACAGTGGGGCATCATTGGTAGCTAAACGCGCTAACGATGCCCGTTGCTTCTGGCCTGCTGATAAATTCTGACAATGGGTATCTTCCAGACCCTCTAGTTTTAATTTTTTGATCGTCTCAACAATATCTTTCTTTCTACCGCCGTGAAGATGTGACCAGGTTTCTAAGTTTTCTTTTACCGAAAGGGTTGATTTAAGAGCATTTAGATGTCCAATAAAGTGGAGACGGACGCGATGTGTTTCTGGATCGTCCCAAATGGCTCCACCTTGCCAATTGATATGGCCAGAAGCTGGCCTCGACAGGCCTGCCATAAGGCGGAGAAGGCTCGTTTTGCCAGACCCATTATTGCCAGTAATAATTAATGCATTCCCCGGTTCAACGCTAAAATCTAGATTAGAAAAAACTAGCCGTTGTCCACGTATGCAAGATATATTTTCCCCAAAAAATCGCATTGTTATATAACTTAGCGTAAGTTTATTCATTTTTCCTGATGAAAGGCGCAGCAACCCAGGTTTGGATATAACGTTGTTTTCAGGATAACAAAAGGTCGCCGGATTCTACCCGACGACCTTAAGTGTTACCAGTCGGTATTTATGACTAGTTGGACGCCATGGAGAATGTGTCCTATCAGAGGTTAGGTAATGCTATTCTAAAAAATATTTTGTTAAACCAAGGTCGGAATTAAGGCAATTTTATGATAATACTTGTAGTTAATATGATTTAAGGGAAATTCACAGAACGTTTCTCTTGAGAGTTATAGCGTTTGCACGTTATTTATGCGCCAAATTCATAATATAGATCCATAAAACCCAATAACATAGGGAGAGCGCCGTGGGGGTTACCGGAAAAGACAGCTTAGGTGTGCGCAGCACGCTTACTATAGGCGGTAATAATTACGATTATTTTAGCCTTAAAGTCGCTGAGGCAAAGGGCGTTGGAAATATTTCGCGTTTACCTTATTCAATGAAAGTTTTGTTAGAAAATCTTTTGCGGTATGAAGACGGTCGATCTGTCACCGGCGAAAATATTAAAGCTGCTGCATCATGGGATGGTACTTCGAGCGCGGCTAATGAGATTGCCTTTCGCCCTGCCAGGGTTTTACTCCAAGACCTCACAGGAGTGCCCGCCATCGTTGACCTTGCCGCTATGCGCGAGGCCATGGTTAAAATAGGTGGAGATGTTCAAAAAATTAATCCTCTTTGCCCTGTCGACTTGGTCATTGATCATTCGGTGATGATTGATAATTTTGGAACACCGGATGCTTTTGAGCAAAATGTCGAATTGGAATTTTCACGCAATCAGGAACGTTATGAATTTCTGCGGTGGGGACAAAAAGCGTTTTCAAACTTCCGAGTTGTCCCGCCTGGAATGGGAATATGCCATCAGGTAAACCTCGAGTACTTGGCAAGGGCTGTTTGGACTACCGAAGAAAATGGAAAGGTTATCGCATATCCTGACACTTTGGTTGGAACAGATAGCCACACGACGATGGTCAATGGTCTTGCAGTTTTAGGCTGGGGTTGCGGTGGAATCGAGGCGGAAGCGGCAATGTTAGGTCAGCCTATTTCAATGTTATTACCACAAGTCATAGGATTTAAACTGACTGGGGCGCTCACTGAGGGTACGACAGCAACCGATTTAGTACTTACAGTTACTCAAATGCTGCGGGCTAAGGGAGTAGTTTCCAAGTTTGTCGAATTTTTTGGTCCTGGCGTTGATAATCTGAGTCTTCCGGACCGGGCGACTATCGGAAATATGGCGCCAGAATACGGGGCGACTTGCGGATTTTTCCCAATCGACTCTGAGACAATTAACTTTCTAAAGTCGACGGGACGTGAGGAAGATCAAGTGGCATTGGTAGAAGGTTATGCCAAGGAGCAGGGCATGTGGCGCGACGCGACGTCAGCTGATCCAATTTTCACAGATACACTCGAGCTCGATATTTCGACGGTTGAGCCCAGTCTTGCAGGGCCACGCCGGCCGCAAGACCGCGTCAGTCTTTCCGAGATGCCAGATAATTTTGCCAATGAATTACCAAGCTGGGATGTTAGTAAAGGAAAAGTTGCTGTCGAACGGGAAAATTACACCTTGGATGATGGCGCTGTCGCTATAGCAGCGATTACCAGTTGCACCAATACTTCGAACCCATCGGTTTTAATAGCGGCAGGGTTGGTTGCGCGAAATGCTGTTAGTAAGGGGATGAAAGTAAAGCCCTGGGTGAAGACCTCACTAGCGCCTGGCAGTCAGGTGGTTTCGGATTACCTTAGTGCTGCAGGACTTCAAGACGACCTTGATACGTTAGGATTTAATGTTGTGGGTTACGGTTGTACGACCTGTATTGGTAATTCTGGGCCGTTGATAGGCCCTGTAGCAGATGCAATTGACGAAGGAAATTTGGTTGCAGGTGCTGTTCTTTCTGGAAATCGAAATTTTGAGGGGCGCGTTCATCAGCAAGTTAAAGCCAATTATTTGGCCTCCCCACCGTTAGTGGTGGCCTATGCCCTAGCTGGCTCTTTAAAAATCAATTTGTCGACTGATTCTTTAGGGGAAGATTTAGAGGGCAAACCGGTCTATCTTAAAGATATCTGGCCCAGCAATGATGAAATCCAAGACACTATCCGCTCGAGTATTACGCCGCAGATGTTTCGAGATCGCTATGATAACGTCGGTAATGGCTCTGAAGCTTGGAATAGCATGGGCATTCCTCAAGGGGAGACTTATGCGTGGAATTCAGGATCAACCTATGTTCAGTATCCCCCCTTCTTTGAGGGAATGGGACCAGAGCCTGCTCCTTTGAATGATATCAATAATGCACGTGTCTTGCTCAAAATGGGGGACTCTGTGACAACTGATCATATTTCACCGGCCGGCGGGTTTCCTAAAGCCAGCCCTGCAGGCGACTTTCTTCTAGAACGACAAATTAGGCCAGATGAATTTAATTCCTATGGCGCCCGCCGTGGAAATTTTGAGGTGATGACCCGCGGGACCTTCGCAAATATTCGTATCCGTAATGAGATGGTGCCGGGAACTGAAGGCGGCTTCACACGGCATTTACCGGATGGGAAGGAAATGTCGGTTTATGAAGCTTCGATGCTATACCAAAAGGACGGTATCCCACTGGTTGTTGTGGCGGGGAAGGATTATGGTATGGGATCATCGCGGGATTGGGCGGCTAAGGGCCCAAATTTGCTAGGCATTCGTGCAGCAATTGTAGAGAGCTTTGAAAGGATTCACCGGTCTAATCTCATTGGTATGGGTGTTATGCCTTTGGAGTTCACCAATGACCAAAACCGGGATACCCTAAACTTAAATGGGACCGAAATTTTTGATATTACCGGCATCTCAGGTGGTATCACGCCAGGTATGGATATACCTGTGAAGATTACCAGAGCTGATGGGCAAAGTGATGAAATTATTACCAGGTGTAGGATCGATACGCTGGATGAGGTCGAATATTATCGGCACGGTGGAATCCTTCAATATGTTCTTCGAAATATCGCAAAAGAGGCCGCATAGATTGAAGATCTTTATAAATTTGGTTTGCTGGTCTAAAAAAGGTGTATGCAGGGGATAACAAATGAGTGCCAATCCTTGGAAACCAACTGATAGGCAACATATCTCCTCAAATTTGTTGGAGCCTATAAATAATTCTTCCGCGTGGACAAGAGAGGAACTAGAAGTTTCGAGATCCTATCTGTACCTGCTATCGGCTGCAGAAATTTCTGAAATATTTGGTATCGTCGAAAGAATCGAAAGAGATTCCCCCAACTTACACGAAGTGACGCAGGAAGATTTCAATTTACCAATTTTTGGTTCTGTATTGGAGGACCTGCGTCGGGAGGTAATAAATGGGCGCGGGTTTGTGTTTTTGCGTGGGTTGCCGACTGAGGGCCGCTCGCTCTACCAGACAGCGTTAGCTTTTTGGGGGCTTGGTTGTCACTTTGGCCGAGCCGTTTCCCAAAACGGTAAGGGGCACTTGCTAGGTCATGTGAAAGACCTAGGAGAAAAAATTACATCACCGACGGGGCGTGGTTATAACTCTGCCTCTCAGCTTGGCTTTCATGCTGATAGCTGTGATATTTTTAGTCTGTGTGCCTTAAAGACTTCAAAGTCTGGGGGACAACATAGGATGTGTAGTTCGGTAACGGTCCATAATAAAATGCTCGAACGGTCACCGGAATTAGTTGAGGAACTTGCATTTCGGTTTTATCGTTCACGACGAGGGGAGCTTCCGGCGGGCGAGGCCGAACCATGGACACGTCAACCGGTCTTTAGTGTTACTGATGGGTATTTTTCAGCGCGTGGGGCTAGCAGTACAATTATGCGATCACAAGGAATGCCCGGTGTGCCTGAACTCACTGATGGGCAGCGAGAGGCAATAAAGGTTTACAATGAGATTGCCTCTGAAATGGCAATGGATGTCAGTTTTGAGCCTGGTGATATTTCCATCGTGCAAAACTATGTCAATTTACATTCACGGACTCGTTATGAGGACTGGCCAGAGGAAGACCGAAAACGTCATTTGCTGCGTCTATGGCTGAGCTTTGATGGGGCAAGGCCACTGCATGAAGATATTATTCGCGATCATGCTCAAGGAATCCAGGAAAAGGGAACAGTTCTTCATGCTCCGTTAGTTGCGGCTTAATCGTTTGGAAAACCGATAGGGTTAAACCCCGTGATAATTTTTGCTAAATGGAACAAGGGCAATAATGGAAAATTAATTTAGGAGATTTAGAATGGCCGTAACTGGTACCACTGATACAGTTAAAATGTTGCAAAAAGAGCTATATGTAATTTTTACACGGCCTGTTGCGCCCCGTGAAGAGCTTATGAAGTTGCTTCCACAACATCTCGCGCGGCAGGTTGAATTAGAAAAACAAGGTGTTCTATTTGCTGCCGGACCAATGGAATCGAGGGATGAGGATAAGGTGCGAACTGGTATGATAATTGTTCGGGCTAGTTCATTCGAAGAAGCAGATGAAATTGCAAAAGCGGACCCGTTCCATGCTGCTGGTTTGCGCGAATATGAAATTTGGAATTGGTCAATGAATGAGGGTAGCTTTACAGTGACAATAAATTATTCTGATCAATCAGCCGCGGTCGTTTGATCGATCTTTTGTTAGTTTCTGACGAATTTTATAAGTTCAGAGATATTAGTATTTAACCTTTTGTAAACTTGGGTTGGTCCCATGCGATATAAATTTGTTCCCCCACCGATGCGTGAGCAGTTGGTATGGCCAAACGGAAAGCGTTTGGTTGTTCAGGTAACTCTCAATCTTGAGTATTGGGACATGCTCAAAGAGGGTGATCAGCCCTACTACGCAGGCGGACCTCCGGCGCTCCCGGACCCGATGCCTGGAAATGTTTTAGATGTTCCAAATTATAGCTGGCGGGAATACGGACAACGAAGTGGGATTTGGCGTTTATTTGATACGTTTGATGAGGTCGGCGTTCCCTCTAGTTGTACACTTAATGCCAAATTATGCCTCGAGCGCCGAGAGATCGTTGATGCTGCAATAGAAAGAGGCTGGGAATTAGTTTGCCATAATTACGAGCAAGGTGATTTGCTAACTAACTATCAATCTGATCCATTAGCAGAAGAGGAACTTATTGAAAGCGCGCTGAAGGTTTATGAAGACGTCGTTGGGAAAAAATCCCCTGGTTGGTTATCATCCTCTTTGCGTAGCACACCAAACACCCCAGAAATTATTGCAAAGAAGGGTATGAAGTTCATTTGTGACTATATGAACGATGAACAGCCTTATCTAATGGATACTGAAAACGGCCCGATTGTTGCTATACCCTATTCAATTGAAGTTAATGACTTCGGATTTTTTTTAAGGCGTAATTTTACAACTACCCAGACGCTTGAGATGCTTAAGGAGCAGTTTGATCAGCTTTACGAGGAGAGTGCCACAACAGGTAAAATAATGAGTGTGGGGCTACACCCCCATGTATCAGGCCATCCTTTTCGTATCCGCGCCATCCGCGAATTTCTAAAATATGCCAAGAGCTTTGATGATGTTTGGTGGGCGTCGCGCGAAGAAATTGCTGACTGGTATTTAGAAAACCACTCAACTCATATTCTCTAATGAAAATTAATCGAAAATATAAGTCAAAGACTTGACAGTCGCCATGGAGAGACTAACTTCTACACGATGACCTGGGGTGTCCGAGAGGACTGAGACAAAACCCATCGAACCTGAACTGGTTGAGACCAGCGGAGGGAGCTGTCACACAAGGCACTGCCTGGGTGCTTAGTGAGAGAGCAATAATAAAGAAATGGAGTGAATAAAAGGATGATTTCCATCATTAGTGGAAATTACTGCCGATCTTCTGGATATTCGCCATTCCAGAATTTTGACGACAAGGCTTACTTGTTTCTTTTTGATATACTCGAGTATTTTGGTCGCTTGGAAGAAAAAAAGAATACAAATGCTGGTAATCCAACAACTCGTTAACGGATTAATGCTGGGCGGCGTCTATGTAATGGTCGCTGTGGCTTTCACGCTCATTATTGGGATGCTGAATTTTCTTAATTTTACCATTCCGGCATTATTCATGTTCGCCGCTGTTTTGATGTATGCAACCATGATGGGACAACTTCCCTTTGGAAATGAAATTATTCTCTCTATTTTCGGAGTGGAATATCGTTGGGTGGCAGGGGTCATCGTCGCGCTTGTAGTAATTGCGCTGGTTTCTTTAATTATTGAACGCTTCACATATCGTTATATGAAGGCCAAATACGGTGACGCAACAGAGCATGCGTTGCCTTTGGTTAGTTCGCTTGGGTTTCTCATTATTTTTGAGCATTTGGTGGTAAGCACCTGGGGCTCTGATCCACTTACCGGTGTGTCTCCATTTGGAATGGGTACATTTAGTATAGGGACAATCATTTTTAGCATTCCGCAGATTGTAAGCCTGTTTCTATCACTGATTGTTGTTGTAATGCTAAGTATTATGCTCAAAGCGACTAAGCTGGGTCGAGCGTTGAGATCAATCGCGGAGAAACCAGATACCGCTATTCTTATGGGTGTCGAAGTAGGGCGAATAGTACCTATTGTTTATGTTATTACAGGACTTCTTTGTGCAATCTCAGGTGTGTTATTTACTATCAATTACTCGACGGTAGATGCCTATGTCGGCGATACAGTGGCGACAGTAGCGATAGCTGGGATGGTGCTAGGCGGGCTGGGTAATGTTTGGGGTGCAATAGTAGGAGGACTTTTTATCGGCATGCTTGAAGTTATGTCGATATATATTGTTGGTGCAGATTTTGCCAAAGTCCCTATCTGGGGTCTGTTACTACTTTTATTAGTATTTAAGCCCACCGGTCTTTTTGGTCATACGCTCATCGGGAAGGGTAAATTCTAATGAGCGGTTATATTGAAGCGCAGCTTATTATATTATGTCTGAGCATAATTTATGCCTATGGCATATATCTCCCCGCAGCATCGGGTCAGCTCAATTTAGGGGCCGCCGGTTTCATTACCCTGGGGGCTTATGCGAGTGCTTGGTTTAATGCTGGAACCGGCGCAAGTTTGCCGATCTGGTTGTGCATAATTTTGGCAATGGTTTTTACTGGCGTCATAGCTTTTGTTATCTCGTTTCCAATTCTAAGGACGAGGGGTGTTTACATGGTATTAGCTACTTTCGCATTCGCGGAAGTGGTCTCTGGGATAGCCATCAATTTAGAATTTGTGGGTGGTGCAGCAGGGTTTCCAGTCGATGGTCATACTGACGTGAGTATAATCGTTCCGGTAACGATTTTGGTTATCCTGTTTTCATTTTACTTTATGTCGACTCGTTTGGGTTTAGCCCTTCGCTCGATCCATGATGATGAGAGCGTATCGACACTATTCGGTGTTAATGTTCGAACGGCTAAGGTTGTGGCGTTTACCGTGGGAGCAATGTTGATGGGCCTTGGTGGCTCACTCTATGGACATCATTATAACTATATAGAAGCTCAAACGTTTAATGTCCTGCTAAGTATTTATATTCTTCTTTATGTTTTAATGGGAGGCACACAGACAGCCTGGGGACCTCTCATAGGAGCAGCCTTTTTTGTAGTAGTGCCTGAAGCATTGCGTCAAATTGCAGAATCGGCTGGCCTAAAGTGGCTCGCAGAAGGCCGTTTCATATTGTTTGGTGTTTTCATCGTTCTTTTGATGGTCTTTCGACCTGAGGGGGTTATTACAAGAACTTTGCAGGATAAAATTGGGGGAGGGTTATTGGGTCATAAACGTTTCTCTTCCAAAGAAACGGCGAGTGGCCGATGAGTCAAACCCTTCTTGAAATTTCTGACATGCATAAAAGCTTTGGTGGGCTGAAGGTAATAGATGATGTGTCCTTTGATGTTCGTTTGGGTAGTCGGACCGCGTTGATTGGACCAAATGGGGCGGGAAAAACAACAATTTTTAATTTATTAACCGGTGTATATCCGATTGACGCTGGAATGATAACAATCGAGGGACAGGACATCACAAATATAGCGCCAGAAGACAGAGTGACCGTAGGTATGTCGCGCAGCTTTCAAAATATCCGATTAATGCCCCACTTGAGTACAATTGAAAATGTTATGCTGGGCCAGCATGCCCGCGCACGGTCTTTTAGGAATTTGATGTTTCCTCTTGGCATGTTTCCTGAGAATAAATGGAGGAAGTCTGCCGAAGAAGCCCTTGAAAAAGCGGGGATTGGGACCTATCCGGGTGAGGTTGTCGCTAACTTACCTTATGGTATTCAGAAAAGGATTGAGGTTGTGAGAGCGATGGTCTCTGATCCAAAACTTTTACTGTTAGACGAACCGGCGGCTGGCCTAAATATTTCAGAAACTGGTAAACTTCAGGCCCTATTAGAAAAAGTTTCTGATCAGGGTGTTACAATTTTGGTTGTGGAACACGATATGCAGTTTGTTCGAGATCTCTGTGATCATATTGTAGTTCTCAACTTTGGTCGAAAGATATTTGAGGGGACCCCGGAGGAAGTACATCGTGATCCGGCCGTACTCGAGGCGTACCTCGGTACAGATGAGAAGCCATCGGAGGCAGAGAGTGCTTCTTGAAGTTAATAGCATCGATGTTCGTTATGGTCGCAACCATGCCGTTAAATCTGTCGACTTGACCTTGGAAGAACGTGAGATAGTGACAGTGCTCGGCGCTAACGGTGCCGGGAAAAGTTCATTGTTAAAGGCCATTCAAGGCAGTGAGAAATCCAGTGGGACGGTAATATTTGATGGTGTCGATATTAGTAGTTGGTCAGCGCCGCGCCGTGTAAGTGCTGGATTGGTGATGGTACCTGAAGGTCGACAGATTTTTGTCAGCCTCACGGTTAATGAAAATCTCCAAATGGGCGCATATTGCCGCCACGAAGATGTCGGTAAAGAAATTGATGCGATTTACGAACGGTTTCCTAATCTTGCAGCCCGTAGAGAAATGCCCGCTTCCGTTCTCTCCGGTGGAGAACAGCAGATGCTTGCGATTAGCCGTGCAATGCTTGCAAAGCCGCGACTGATGATGTTGGATGAACCATCTCTTGGATTAAGCCCAATCCTTGTTAAACAATTATTTTCTCTTATTGAAGATCTGAACAATAAAGGTCTTACCATATTATTGATAGAACAAAATACTCACATGGCGTTGCAAACTGCTGATCGCGGATATGTACTGGAACTTGGTGATGTAGTATTATCGGGGACAGCCAAAACCCTTCAAGAGGATAAACGCTTGGGAGAAGCCTATCTTGGTTCAGATTGACTAAAAGCGTTATTGCGGTACCGTTAAATTATAAAAGGAAGAGGAATTGAATTATGAAAATGAAAATAGGATTTACGGCTGCTGTCTTGGCTGGTTTAACATTAGCTGTGCCGGGACAGGCGGCAGATGAGGTCGTTCTCGGTCTAAGTTTTGGCAAAACAGGACTTTATTCCACGATAAATAAAACCACTGAGGTTGCCGTGGATATTGCTGTTAATGAAATCAATGCAGCTGGTGGTGTTAATGGTAAAAAACTTCGGGTTGTAAAATTCGATACAGCCGGCGACCCTAAACAAGCAGTGGTTGCAGTCCGTAAATTCGCTCGTGATGACAAGGCCCTTGGTGTTATAGGGCCATTCTCTTCAAGTGAAGCCCGTGTTGCCTTTGCGGCTGGAGAGCGAGAGAAGATTGTTCAAATACCGAATGCCTCCTCGGCACCAAAATTAGCTGATAAATTTTCGTATGCCTATCGCCTTACAGAGAGCGAGTACTTGCAGTTTATGCGGGTTGTCAAGACTATGAAAAAGCGAGGTGCTTTAAAAAAGTCCGTCGCTATTATGTATGGTACAGATGATGTAGTGTCCAAAGCCGTAGGCATGTACATCATGAAGCCGATCCTTACCAAAGAAAAAGTAAAAATCACTGGTCCGATCGGATTTGCAACTAAGGCTTTCGATGTGTCACCGCAGGTTTCACAGCTTAAAGGTAAAAAGATTGATTATGTAGGTCTTGCAGGAATTACGCCGATTGCCATTCGGGTTTTAAAGGAAATGCGCCGGCAAAAAATTAACGTTCCCATAATTGGCGCTCAAATTTGGGCTGATCCTGAAATAGTGCATGGAATGGGGGCGGATGGTGATGGTGCCGTATTCGCCGCATCCTATTACTATAACCTTAATAAGCGTACTCGTGATTTTGCCAAGAAATTTGTAGAGGCCGCTGCCAAACAGGGTATAAAAAAGTTATGGCCGCACCATGTAGATGCGTCGGCGTACGATATTGTATATGTTTTTAAGAAGGCGATGGAAGTAGCAAAAGTTACCGGTAATCCTAAAAATGTAAAAGCAGAGCGTACAGCCATTCGTGACGTGCTTTTAAAAACGAACTTTGATTTGGTACAAGGTAATGTTTGTTTCGAGAAAACCGGTGATGCACAGTTGCCGGCCTATATTATGACGATGAAAAATAAGCAATGGCATCTTTTGGATAAATTTCCAGCACTACCGTGTAAAAAGTAGATAGTTTGACTAATTAATAAAAACCAGCGAGGAATTATTCTCGCTGGTTTTATTTTTCACCGATGCCATCTTTCATTCGGTAACCTTTTCCGTCTCTCTCCACGGGTCCATACCCCGGCGATTGAAAATGAGCCGGCAATAAAAAAGTATCGCTGTCTGCAAACCGATTTAGCAATTCAGTCCGGCTCGCTCGTGACATTTGGGGATTTTCGCAAAAACAACTCGACCATTCTGGGTGTGCAAGCTGTACGGGGTGATGCATGACATCCCCACAAATTACAGCATGAGTTTTATTCCCTTTGGTTACATTGAGAACTAAATTTCCAGGGGTATGACCGTAGGCTGGCTCAGTAAAAACGCCACTGACTATTTCATGATTTTCCCCTATAAGGAAGCCCTGTCCCGACTTCATAACTGGCAGGACACTGTCGGCGTGCGAACCATACATAATTTGGTCCTTGCTTTTGGCTTGGGATTCTTTCCAGAAATTGAATTCCCTTTCACCAAATAGGTATTGGGCATTGGGGAAGGTGGGGACCCACTCACCATTCAGACATCTGGTATTCCAGCCTACATGATCTGCATGCAAGTGAGTACACATTACATAATCTACGTCCTCGGGGGAGAAACCCTGTTTTTGTAGGTTGTCTAGGAATGGACCAGATCTTTTGGTCCACATAGGGCGTCCGGGACGTTCCTTGTCATTTCCTATACAAGCATCTACCAGGATTGTGTGCCGCTCGGTTTTTACGATAAACGAATGGAAGCTGAGGTAAAGTTCTAGAGACTCCGGGTTGATATATTGACGTCCAAACCGCTTACTCAAGTTTTTTATATGTTCAGGTGTTGCGTTGGCATAAAGCGCTGATGCCGGGAAAGCGGCATCTTCCATATCTATTATCCGGCTGATAGAAATTGATCCAAATGAGCAGGCATCAATGCTTTGGTTCCAACTCTTCATCAAGCGTTTACACCCTTGGTCATTATATCTGCCATTCGCCGGATAAATGCAGTCGGGTCCGGAAGGGGTTCACCTTCTAAAATACGGGCCTGGTCAAGTAATAACCAAGCGGCATCACTGACCTTACTGCCCGCCCCATCGGTGCCAGTCAATCCCGCTAATGCTGTTATCAAAGGATGTTTTCCGTTGACCTCCAATACCCGGCTGACTTGTTCATTGAGCTGATTGTGCTGTCGCAGGAGTTGCTCCAGCCGAATATCAATGTCGCCCTCGTCAGCACTAAGACAGACCGGACTATCTGTGAGCCGGTTCGATAGGCGCACGTCTTTTACATTATCTCCAAGTTCCAGTTTCACCATCGCAACGAGTGCATCCAGACCTGGTGTATCTCCAGAAGTTTTCTTTTTACTATCATCGCTATCAGCCCCTTTTTCTTTGTCAGAGCCAATTCCGTCCAGATCGGTTCCTGAACGAGTTGCGGAACGTAATGGTTTTTCTTCATAGTCCCCGATTGCAGGTAGCCAGAACTCATCTACTGGATCAGTCATTAATAAAACTTCAATTCCACGGGATCGAAATCCTTCTAGCTGTGGACTTTTGGCAAGTGCCCCAACATCCTCGCCGGAAATATAGTAAATTGCTTCCTGTCCTTCTTTCATCCGGCTAATATAGTCATCAAGGCTCGTTAAGGTATCCTCATGGGTGGTGTGAAAACGAGCGAGTTTTAGTACTGCACTACGATTATCAACGTCCTCGTAGATACCTTCTTTCAGAACGGCGCCAAAATTTTCCCAGAACTTAGAATATTCATCAGGCTTTTTGTCTGCTAACTTCTTAAGTTCACCCAAGACGCGCTTTACCAAGGCCGATTTAATACGTGTAAGTGCTGGGTTATTTTGAAGCATTTCACGGCTGACATTTAAGGGTAAGTCCTCAGAATCAATCAGTCCCTTGACAAACCGAAGCCATGCGGGGCAAAGCCCTTCGCATTCATCGGTTATGAATACACGCTTTACATAAAGTTTTACGCCGTGCTTTCGTTCTGGTGAAAAAATATCCATGGGCCTTGTAGAAGGGATAAAAAGAAGGCCGGTATATTGTAGACGCCCCTCTGCCCTCCAATGGATATTCATCGCTGGCTCATCGAAGGCGTGGCTGATATGACGGTAGAATTCGGTATATTGATCCTGCTTGATATCTTTCTTTTGCCGCGTCCATAAAGCGGAGGCCTGATTTAATGTCTCCTTATTTCCATCAATTTCCATCATGATGGGCAATGAAATATGATCTGAATAAGTAGAGACAATTTGGCGCAGCCTCGACGGTTCTAAAAACTCTGCCGCGTCTTTCTTTAGTTTCATTACTATTGAAGTTCCACGGCCTTCTCTTTCCGTCTCTTCGATTGTGAATTCGCCTTCGCCATTGGAAGACCACTTCCATGCCTGTCCCTCTCCTGCCCTCCGGCTTGTTACCTCTACTTTATCTGCAATCATGAAACAGGAATAAAAACCGACACCAAACTGGCCGATCAAGGCAACACTGTCGTCTTTGTCAGAATTTAATGCATCCAAGAATGCTGATGAACCAGATCGTGCAATAGTACCTAAATCATCAATCAAGGACTCCCGGTTCATCCCGATTCCATTATCGGCAACGGTAATTGTTTTGGCCTTTTTATCTATTGAAAGTTCTACCCTGAATTCCGTATCATCAGCAGTCAACGCAGGTTCGGTTATAGCCAAATAGCGGAGCCGGTCGCAGGCATCGGAGGCATTTGAAATAAGCTCTCGCAAAAATATTTGCCGATCACTATATAGGGAGTTGGCAACGATTTTTAAAATTTTACCAACTTCGGTTTGAAAGCTAAGAGTTTCAGCCATTCGCGGTTGTCTCACCTTTGTTACAATTAGACTCAAAATCCAGAATATGTGGCTTGTCGTCGAACTCTGCAAGTATTCTGTGCAATTATTTTTTTGTTCTTATATTACCATATTCTCTTGTTTCCGGCTAATGGAAGCGCCATTCTTCAGGCATGTCTATGGCGCTGTACTCAAATAAAATAACGGCTGTTTTGGGTCCAACAAATACGGGAAAAACCTACCTTGCTATTGAACGCATGCTGGGTCACCGCACCGGTATGATGGGTTTTCCATTAAGGCTTTTAGCACGAGAAAATTATGACCGTGTGGTAGGGTTAGTTGGTAAACCCAAAGTAGCTTTGGTAACCGGCGAAGAAAAGATTTTACCTTCCACGGCCCGATATTTTCTTTGCACAGTGGAGTCAATGCCGGTTACAAGACTCGTTGATTTTCTATGCGTTGATGAAATTCAATTGTGTGCTGACCCGGAGCGGGGGCATTTATTTACAGACAGGTTATTGCGTGCGCGTGGTCAGGCGGAGACAATGTTCCTTGGATCTGAAAGTGTAAAACCAGTACTACGCCAGCTCGTGCCAGATGCAGACTTTATTACCCGGCCGCGTTTTTCGAATTTAAGTTATAGTGGACCCCAAAAACTTACCCGAATAAAACGGCGAAGCGCAATAGTCGCGTTTTCCGCTGGTGATGTTTATGCGTTAGCGGAACAAATACGCCGCACATCTGGAGGTGCTGCAGTCGTGCTTGGTGCTTTGAGCCCTCGGACACGAAATGCCCAGGTTCAAATGTATCAGGAAGGCGAAGTTGATTATCTCGTTGCTACAGACGCTATTGGAATGGGTCTTAATATGAGCATTGACCACGTAGCACTTTGGCAGCTGAATAAATTTGATGGTCTTCGAAGACGGCCTCTAGCACTTGAAGAAATAGCCCAAATAGCTGGGCGAGCAGGGCGTTTCATGCAGGATGGCACATTTGGAACCTCGGTTGATGCGGGCCCACTCGAGCCGGCAGTTATCGATGCCGTAGAGAATCATCGCTTTCAAAAGAAAAAGAGCATTTGGTGGCGCAATAATCAGCTTAACTTTCAGAGTTTAAAAAACTTACTTGATAGTCTTGACGAACGCCCCCCATCGCCAGTTTTAAAGCGGGTCCGTGAAGCAGGAGATCAGGCGGTACTCCGGCAGCTATCGCATGATAAATCGGTTGCTGATTTAGCGATTAACCCTGATATGGTTAAATTATTGTGGGAAGTTTGCCAAATCCCAGATTTTAGGAAAACATTGGCTGATATGCATGCACGCCTGCTAGGAACAATTTATCATTATTTAGCAGAAGCGGGTGGTCGGTTACCTATAGACTGGGTTGCCGGCCAGATGGGACGTCTTGAGCGGGTTGATGGCGATATTGACACCCTTATGGCACGAATAGCACACACAAGAACCTGGACTTATATATCGCATCGAACAGAGTGGATTGACGACGCCGCCGACTGGCAAGCGCGCGCGCGCCTTCTTGAAGACCGTCTTTCAGATGCCCTGCATGACCGTTTGACCCAACGCTTTGTAGATCGTCGAAGTACCACACTCGTTCGCTCACGCGGGAAAAATTTAGAGGCTGATGTTAGTGGGGATCACGAGGTTTTTGTTGAGGGTATGCTTGTCGGTCAATTAATGGGGTTGAACTTCATTCCGGACATGTCAGCAAAAACAGGTGACAGGCGTTTGTTGTCTGCCGCTGCACATCGGGGATTGCACCCTGAAATTTTACGACGTGTTACTGCAATAGAGAAAGCGTCAGATGACCATTTTATTGTTTTTGAAGACGGAACTATTCAATGGAGATCTCAAAAGCTGGGGAGTTTAAAAAGGGGAAGAACAATAATGACGCCCCAACCTCAAGTGCCTAATAGTTCGATCTTGCCAGCCCTTCTAAGGGACAGGGTGGTGAAGCGTCTAACTAAGTGGTCCAACTCGTTTATTGAACGTCGTTTCACTCCTCTTTTTAATTTACCTTTACAAAAACTTTCTGGTCCGGCGCGAGGTTTAATATTTCAACTTCGTGAGAATCTCGGTTCTATTGACCGTTGTGAAGTCCGCGAACAAATCAGTGAGTTAAGTAAAACAGATAGGAAAATTCTGAAATTATCGAATATTAAAATCGGACCTCAAACAATTTTTGTTAAATCTCTGTTGAAGCCCAAAGTTGTTAATGTTCGTTCCATTCTATGGGCCATTTGGAATGATTTGTCGCCTCCGACGTTGCCACCACCCGGGATTACTACGCTACTTGCTACTGAAGAAGCGAACGCCGAATTTTTTGCCGCGATCGGCTATTCATTGCTTGGTAACCGATTTGTTCGTATTGATATTTTGGATCGCATAGCAGTCACTTTAATAAAATCCGCAAAATCCGAGAATTCTAAACTGACCAAAGAAATTCCATCAATGTTAGGTTTGAGTATGGAAGATACAGAGCTAGTTATCGCAGAGTTGGGTTATACCTTTCATCCTGAGAGAGCTAAAAAGAAAAGAATATCCAAAACTCTTCGGAGACTAAATACTTTGGAACAAAAAGCTCTTCAACCAAAATCGCGGGCTCTTTCAAAAACTAAAGGAAGTATCTCACCATTTGCAAAACTGAAAGAGCTTGAATTTTGACAAGTATCAATTCCGCTATCAGGATTGATAAATGGCTATGGTTTGCAAGATTTTTCCGGTCGCGTTCTCTCGCAGGCAAGGTTTGTATTTCGGGTCGTATACGTGTCGATGGTGTTTTGGTTGAAAAAGCACATTACAATGTCAGAGTTGGGCAAGTTGTTACCTTTCCACAAGCCCATCGGATTCGAGTTGTCAAAGTTCTGGAACTTGGGTCGCGCCGTGGGCCCGTGTTAGAAGCGTCAGGCCTCTATCAGGATATGTCCGATGAGACCACACGGGTGCCACAAATAAGGGGGGTGAGTCCTAAACCAGTAAGTAAGTGGCATAAACGTGATCGAAATAGGGATGTATGGTGATAAAAAAACTCAAAGATTTTTTAGGTTTAGAAGACAAAGAATTGGTTGAAATAAATGACTCAGATCAAATTGGGCATGCAGCAGCAGCACTGCTTATTGAAGTGGCAATGGTTGATAAAAAATTCGAATTAGGTGAGCGTGCAAAGATTCTTGAATACGTAAAGGAAAAGTTCTGTTTAGAAGACAAGGTCGCCCAAAAATTAATAGCAAAAGCCGAAGCTGAAGTGGAGGGGTCAGTACAATTATACGGAGTTACCAAGGCATTACGAAATGGTTTGGATTATAAGGATCGCGTCGAGTTGATGGAATACCTTTGGATGGTCGCCTATGCCGATGGCGAGGCAGACCCATTTGAAGACCAGTTAATGCGCCGTATTGGGGAATTAATCTACGTGACGGATCGCGACCGGGGAGAGGCGCGTAAAAGAGCAATAGAGAAACTGACGGATAATTAGTCTAGAATATTGAGATTTTAAAGTGTTTGGTTTACATGACTCTTTCTAAATTATACAAATTATTGCAACAATAGCGTTGCGCCAATCGCTCTGAAATAGTACAGGAACCATATTACACTAATAATTTGGTGATTCTGAAGGTTGTGCCCTCCAAAGAAGGGCAGCGAGTATTGATTGGAGACAAGTATGACATACGTCGTCACGGAAAACTGTATTAAATGTAAATTTATGGATTGCGTTGAAGTTTGCCCGGTAGATTGCTTCTACGAGGGTGAAAATATGTTAGTCATTCACCCTGACGAATGTATTGACTGCGGTGTTTGCGAGCCGGAATGTCCAGCTGAGGCTATTCAGCCTGATACCGAAAGTGGTACAGAGAAGTTTCTTGAAATAAACACAAAATACGCTGAAGAATGGCCCAATATTACTCGCAAAGGTGATCAGCCCGCTGATGCGGATGATTGGAAAGACGTCGCGAATAAGTTTGAAGACCATTTCAGTGAAAACCCAGCATCAGGGGAATAAATCAAAATTTTTTAGATTTTTCTGGGTTATTCCTTCATTTGGTAAACATTCCTGTCCCTTTTAGTAAATTTATGTTATATTACTGAGAATTAACAGGATACATAGCCTCCTCTTTGATTTTAAAAAATATCGCCCCATATAAAAATAGGAGTGTTGGTTTGGAGGGGGCAGTTATTAAGCCAAGTTCTGTTTAAGAAAATAGGCTTTTTGGAAATCCAAAGTCGGTAAAACTTATAAGTTATCCGCCTTTTAAGTGAGAGAAATTTATGGCGAGGACGGTAAAAGCTAAACCGAAGGCAAAAAAATTGCCATTTTCGGTCAAAGACTACGTAGTTTACCCAACACATGGGGTTGGGCAGGTGATTGATATTGCGAAAGAAGAGGTGGCAGGATTTAAACTGCAATTGTTTGTCATAAGGTTTGCTGCAGAAAAAATGACTCTCCGGGTTCCTGTGGGTAAAGTGAAGGAAGCTGGACTAAGAAAAATCAGTAGCAAAGATAAAATGCAGGTTGCCGTGGGTACTCTCAAGGGCCGGGCACGGGCTAAAAGAACGATGTGGAGCCGTCGGGCTCAAGAATATGAAGCCAAAATAAATAGCGGAGACCCCGTTGCTATAGCCGAAGTCGTTCGCGATTTGCATAGGCCCCCAGATCAACCAGATCAATCTTATAGCGAACGCCAAATGTATGAGGCGGCAATTAATCGATTAGCGCTAGAATTAGCATTGGTTGAAAAATTAGAGTTAGATGCTGCAACACAGAAACTCGAAGATATGCTCGTTAAAGCAGCTTAATTTTTCAATGAGAGTCCATGACTTTTCTTCGATAAATTAGTCGGATATAGAATGGTCATAATTCTTTTCGTCCCCAATTCCTTTTTTGTAATTGGGATACTGTAAAGTAGAGGCTAGAGCCTGTGTTAATGACCCGCGAGCAACTTTTTCCGCCCATCAGCCCCTATGTTACCGGTGGCCTAGAGCTAGATAGCTTACACAACATGTATTGGGAACAATCGGGTAATCCTAAAGGTGTTCCCGTAGTGTTTTTGCACGGCGGCCCAGGGGCTGGCGCTACACCCGTTCATCGACGGTTCTTCGATCCAGGCGCATATCGAATTATAATATATGATCAAAGGGGCGCAGGGCGGTCAGAGCCGCAGGGGGAATTAACCAACAATACTACGCAGCACCTTATTAACGATATTGAAGCTTTACGTGTACATCTTGGCATCGAACGGTGGGTTATTTTTGGTGGTTCTTGGGGTAGTACTCTCGGGCTGGCCTATGGTCAAGCACATCCCGATCGTTGCATAGGCTTTATCCTTCGGGGTATTTTTCTTGGCCGGCAGCAAGAGTTAGACTGGTTTCTCTATGGAATGAAGACAGTGTTTCCAGAAAACTGGGATCGTTTGGTCGGACTGCTTACTGAAACAGAGCGTCGTGATATTCTGTCAGCCTACCACCGGCGATTAATGAATAAAGACCCGGCGGTACATCTGCCTGCAGCGAGGGCTTGGAGTGCTTTTGAAGGGGCATGTTCAACCTTGCTACCCAGCCCCGAGACAGTTGCGGCTTTTAGTAGCGACGTTTTAGCATATGCACTTGCGAGTATTGAAACCCATTATTTTGTCAATGATTTGTTCATGGAAGAAGGGTCTCTGCTCAAAGGAGTGGATAAAATACGCCATTTACCAGGAATAATTATTCAGGGGCGTTATGACATGGTTTGTCCTGTGACTACCGCAAATTCTTTGCACGAAGTCTGGCCAGAAGCTGAGTACGTGATAGTCCCGGACGCTGGACATTCAGCAATGGAACCCGGGATCCGTGCTGCTTTAGTTAGAGCCACTGAACGATTAAAACATCGGCGTTGAGGCGATGATCGAGGTTCTTACTTGCAGCTTGAGCACTCATTTGTAAAATTAAAATAGGTATAAATATAAAAAATAGGTCCTCCGATTTGAGAAAAAAAACATATTTTTGTTATGCTTCATATATAGTGATTGCGGCGTTATTTGTGGTGAAGCCACTTTCCGCGGGTACCAAGTCTTACGATTTGGAGCAATTGTTGTTTAAACCGCATCCTTTCGGTAACACTTCAAATCGGGATACCTCAACAATTGTTGGACAAAATCAACGAAGCCAGCCGGGTACTAAAATAAAGCCACTTGTAAAAGAAAAGCCTATGGGTCGGGTCTTAATCCCTATAAATAAAAACCCACCTGCACAAACAGTTCCAAGTCGTGTACGAAACAATAATCCAGGTTATTTAAGCCTTGGAGTTGGCTATTATGATATCAACGATAACAAAAGCACCGTTGAACTGAGATTAGAACAACGGCTTGATAAATCATTTCAGTTTTTTCAAACCTTTGTGGGTCTCATGAGTACAGGAGATAAGGCATTTTATGGTTATGGAGGTATCGCTCTTGATTGGGTTTATAGAGATTTTATCATAACCCCTTCTTTTGCTGCTGGGCTTTATGTAAATGGCGATGGTAAAGACTTGGGTCACGCCATCGAATTTCGTTCTGCATTAGAAGTAGCATATGAGTTTAAAAACCTTCATCGCTTAGGGTTAATGTTTTATCATCTTTCTAATGCCAGTCTCTCGGATAACAACCCCGGTACAGAGGTGCTCAGTCTTAGCTATTCGATACCCTTTTCTTGGTGACTTGCCCCGTTGAATGAAACTGCGTGAGGATAGATATGACGTCATCCAATTTGCTTTTTATAATGGCCGATGAGCATAACCGCTCCATGATGGGTTGTAGTGGTCATCCCCATGTTAAAACCCCCAACCTCGACGCATTGGCGGAGACGGGCACTCGGTTCACTAATGCTTATACGAATTGCCCTATTTGCGTGCCGGCGCGGGCATCGCTAGCTACTGGACGATATAATAACGAAATTCGATATTGGGATAATGCCACCGCTTATGATGGCCGAGTTGCTGGATGGGGACACCGCCTTCAGGAGTCAGGTGTCCCAGTAGAATCTATTGGTAAACTTCATTATCGAAAAGATGATGACCCGCTCGGCTTTGATCAACGACAAGTGCCTATGTACATCAAAGATGGTGTTGGCTCGATTACCGCAGCGATTAGGGATCCGATGCCGCCTTTTGATCCTGAGTCCAAGAAGAAGCCAGGATTTGCTGCTAAAGCTTGTTCAGGTGAGTCCGACTATACGAGATACGATGTAAGGGTTGGTGATCTTTCTACCCAGTGGTTACAAGCCATGGGAAAGGCGGATAAAGGTAAACCGTGGTGTTTGTTTGTTAGTTTTTTATCGCCACACTATCCGCTGACCGTGCCGGAACCTTATTTTAGTATGTACAAACCAACGGACATGCCAGATCCAAAACTCAACCCAGAGACTGGTTATAAACGCCATCCTTGGGTTGACGTGGTAGCGGTGCGTCAACCTCATGCTAATTGCTTGACACCTGAAAAATCACGCGCAGCACTGGCTGCGTATCTTGGTTTATGCTCGTTTATTGATAATCAGATTGGCCGAGTGTTGGATAGTCTCGAAGCTGCCGGACTACGAGATAATACGCGGATTATCTATACCAGTGATCACGGCGAAAATGCGGGCGCGCGTGGGCTTTGGGGGAAATCGGTATTATACGAAGAAAGCGCCGGTATTCCGATGTTAATTTCTGGCCCCGACGTAGCTCGCGGTGTGGTGTGTGATACGCCTGTCTCACTCGTTGATGTTCATCCAACAATCGTTGAGGCTACTGGCGCTGAGGTTATGCCAGAGGATAAGGATCTCCCCGGTCGGTGCTTGATTGATATTGCTGCTGGGGAAACTAATACAGAGCGATTAATATTTGCCCAGTACCATGCTAGTGCGTCACCATCAGGTGGATTTATGATCCGTAAGGATAAATTCAAATTCAATTATTATGTCGGCTATCAGCCGGAGCTTTTTGATCTTCGGGCTGACCCAGGCGAAGAAAGGGACCTGGCGAGTGACCCCGCATATGCCAACATTTGTAAAGAATATGAGGGCCTATTGCGTAATATCCTAAATCCAGAAGCCGCTGATCGACACGCTAAGGATGACCAAAATGCAATGATTGAATTTCATGGTGGTCGTGAAAAGATTTTACGCGATAAAATGGGTACTCAGGCATTTACACCAGCCCCAAAGGTTTAATAGCACTTGTTGTCCTACAATGAATTTAAGCCAAGGGCATCCTTAGTTGATTAGAGATTCACTTTATCTCTCTGATATGAGAGGGTAGGAACTAAAATTATTTTGTTAGGAAAAATTGCGCCCGTAGCTCAGTAGGATAGAGCACAGGATTCCTAATCCTGGGGTCGCAGGTTCGAATCCTGCCGGGCGCACCATCAATATGCGACCGGACGAAATGCTATAGTGTGGATTATAGGTGCAGGTACCGGTATCGGCAGGGTAGTTTCGCTAGAATGAGCCAGGCGTGGCTGGAAAGTGGTAGTGAGTTAACGGACCGAATCCAAACTGCATATTCTTGTCGAATCGGCATCCGATTTTAGCGGCGAGGGTGTACCCCTGGGTTTGGACATAACGGATAGTCTGTTAGTTAGAAAAACTGAAATTATATCGAACAAAATGTTGGGCCCATTGACCTGGCAGCACTAAACGCAGGAACTTAAAACTATTTGATGTTTCCGAGTATGGTGTGAAACACCAAATAGTTTTAAAGGTGAAATCAGTAAGCTATGCAAGGAGGTGAGTTACTCACTATTGTCATCTGGTTTTTCTCGGAGACGAAATTCTACGGGCAGATTAACGCTAGCTTTCACCGGCTTTTCTCCCTTTTTGGCGGGTTGAAATTGCCAATTACGCACTGCTTTGACAGCAGCCCTGTCGAGAATTTCGTGACCACTCGTTTTTATGACTTCAATAGCAGACGGTGCTCCTTTAATATTTACCGTTACTCTAAGGATGAGCCCTCCCTCTAGTCCTCGTCTTCGAGCGCGATTGGGGTACTGCGGGTATGGATTGTTTGCCTCAGAGTCGGGTCTTGGAGGTTTAGTTCGTATGACTGGGGTTTTGGCCCCCCCACCTTTGAGATTTGGTGGTGTTGATAAAAAGGGGACTTTGGTTGACTTATCTGTCTCTGAGTAAGTTTTCTGCTTAACTGGAGTATCTAAATTAATAAATAACTTGTCTTCGGTATATGGTTGCTGTAACCGCGGATTTTTGATGTTTTGATAGCTTAACCTCATTGATGCAAGTACAGGCTTACGCTTGGGAAGCGGTGCGTAAATAGGATTTTCTGCTTTCTGAGGAGGGTGTTTCGAAGGGTGTAAATTTTTCTTTCGTTTTAGTATTTCCTTGGGCCGAGCTTCGTCGGAAATTAAATTGATAGCTGAAGTTGATTCGATTGAATTTTTGGAGTTTTCTGGAATGGGTTCCTGTTGCCAGCTCTTTTGCTCTGTGACTATCTCGACTTTAAATGTTTTCGGTAAAATTGGTTCAGAAATATCCGCATCGTTCAAAAAAATTAAGACGATTAAAGCAACATGCGCGATTAATGAAATTGACAGGGGGTATACCCACCTTTCAAACCTACTAAATCTAAGTTGTTTTAATGGAAGTATTTGTCCAATCATGAAAAGGTTACCGCTAGAGTTTTAGACCTACTCTGATAAAATAGGTGCGTCCGGGTAGGGTCTGAACAGAATATTTCCCCGGTGTAGTATCGCTCGCTGTTCCAAAGGTTTGGTGATCTTTGTCTAATAAGTTGTTTACCGAAGCTGACCAAGTAAATGACCTATACCCACCCTTTAAATCTAAATCCCATAACGTGAAGTCGGAGAGTTTGTTAAAATGGCCTTGCTCGTCATTTGCCAAACGCCGTTCTCCTTCGTAAGTGATTACCGTATTAAGATTTAGCCATGGTTTTATTTTCCAGTTTATGCCTGCACTTGCCGTAATATTAGGTACAAGTGGAACGTCCTGACCATCAAACTGACCATCCGCAAATTCTGCTTTCAGCAAAGTTAGGTTACCCTTAATGCTAATAGCCTCTGAAAATTTACGACTTAAAGTGCTTTCAAGTCCATACCGATAAACAGGACCTACATTTTCGTTTGCGCCAAAATTTGTGGAGTCGTCGGGGTTGAAACGAATTTCATCACGAGTTTTAGAGAAATACGCCCGAGCATCAATAAAGGTATTACCCAATAGAAACTGTGTTCCACCTTGCACTTCCTTTGATGACTGATTTTTCAATTCAAAACTATTAAGAGCGTATGCTGTCCCCGACCGTTCGTCCAATGTTGGTGTTCGATAACCACGGCCAATATGTCCGTAAAATTTTATTAAATCAGTGAGTTTAAATTCGAAACCAGCGTTAAGTGCATATTCGTTTTCAGAATCGGTAAGGGTTGGTTTGAAAGTGGTCTGTGGCCATCCAAATGAACCGGGGTTTCCCGGGTATGCCGTATCCCCAATTTGGAATCTAATCTTCTCAAGGCGTAAACCAAAACTTGTAGAGAAATTATTGGTTAATTTTATTGATGATTGGTTATAGACACCGGTTGAGTATTGATACGCTTTGACCCGAGTAAATGGTGCGGTGTTTGGTTTTCTTTTTCTGTCCGAATTATAGTCTACATAATAAAGATCCAACCCAGTGGTACTCGTTAGAATTCTACCCGCAAGATAGGTATCAATGAGTATACGTGGCGTCAAACCCCATGTGGTAAGTACTGTATCCCGAGCCTCATCTTGATTGCGAAAATCGCTATCTTGGTCTTTTCGGCGGAGGCTCGCATCGAGAATGATCTCGGCAAAATCGTTGAGATCGTAGGATCCACCGAGATACGTTGCCATCCCATTTTCCAGGGCGTAATCATTCGGTGTTTGGGCACCTCGTGGGTCGTTCAGATCATTTGTCCCGTTACTCGGTTGCACAATTCTGCCTCCAGGTAATCCGAGCTTTTGATCGTCTAAGTTGAAATTCAAAAATATACTGCCTTTTGTCAGGTGGCGACGAATTTCAAATGTCAGATTCTTTTGTTTTAAATAGTTGTTATCACGATATCCGTCGCTGAAGACCCGATTGCCATAGCTGCTTATGGAAAGGCCATCTTTATTTAGGGTTGATGACAAATTATATTCTCGATATCCATCGGAGCCTAAGCCACCATTTGCTTTACTATGCCAGCCAGGCTTTGTATTTGATTTTGTGATAATGTTAATCGCGCCCCCTTCGGCCCCACCACCATAAAGGACACCCCCAACATTTCCCCGTGTAATTTCTATACGGTCGATACTCTCCCGCGGAATTGAAGAAAAGTCGACTGCTGCCAAATCCAAATCGGTAAGTCTCCTTCCGTTGATGAGGATCAGGGTATTGGCGGTTGCGGGTTCCCCAAATCCACGCATATCAATAGTTTGACCGGCTCCATTAGTGCTGCCATACAAGTCTTGGAATTGGATACCGGCTTCAAATGATAAAATTTCAGGTAAAGTTTTTTCCAGGGATTGCTTAATTTTGTCGTTGGTTATGATGGTAGTGAAGGCACCAACCGAACTAGCCAAAGATAGGCTGTCGACATCATTTGCTATGCGGGATGTGGTTACGACTACAGTCGGCAAAGTATGTTTAGTTTGACCAACACTATCTCCGCCCAAAGAGCAAAAACACCAGATTATAACTGCAAGAAAGCAAACCCGTCTAATTGTTAAGAAGTTTATTATTTTGTGCATTCCTGATTCCGTCTTTGACGAATGGTAAAGACAGGTATCTGCACTCGCGGATTATACAACGCGCTGAAGGACGATGTTTTGAACGAAGGGATTGATCAGCTATTAGATCCATTTTGGTTCTTTCCACAAGGTAAATACCTGTGTCACCAAAAACGGAGAGCCCGCCCCCCTTGGTCTCCTCGCCCAACGGATAGGTGACAATTGCGACGGCAGGTTTCCTGGCTCGTGGATCTATACTGACATCCGCCTTCCCGCTTAAGCAGTGACATATATGGACATCAATTTCCCACTTACAGTTGCGAGGGCAGCCACGGCATTGTGAGGACTAATTTTTTATAGGCCAAAGACTCACCGCGTTCCCTTTTAATCCCGATGGGGAACCATCAGTTGGAGATTATACATTCGAAACTTCAAAACAAAACCATAATTAATGGTTGGGCATTACTTAACGCCAAAAACTCAGTTAAAAAATTTTGACTATCCACCCGCCAACTCCGCTGTAATTAACTCATCCATAATCCTGCGCATCTGGAGGGGTGGGTTATCGGCGTTTATATCAATCAAACCATCGAAGCTTACACCACCTAGTCTGTTCTGCTGTGCTTCTATCATTACAACATCTTCCTCAAATGTTGCCTTGGCGCCTTTATGCAGTGTTTCGGTCATATGATCGTCTTCCAAAGAAAAATTTCTTACATAGGCCCAATTATAATGGGTCGTAGTATCAGTCTCTGGTGTAATTAAGTGAGTAGACCAGATCGAGATACCTTGCGAGCGGTCGCCGTCGACTGCACCGGTATTAGCCTTTGCACAACCAACATCAAAAGCGAGTGTAGAGGGGGCCAACCAGGTGGTTGTTTGCCAACGGTCTACCTTTCCGTTAAAACCGCCCGCTTTTGCAAATAACGGTGGGGCGTTATGTCCAAATATCCACCGAGAAACAGAGACCGATTTTTCGTCTCGTACCACTTTTACGGGGACCTTAGCTTCCTCTGGATCGGCGGATAAAGTATTTTTGTGGAGATAAGTCACGTGAGTGAAATCGAGGAGATTGTCGACCAGCAACTGGTAATTACCTTTCATTGGAATATAGCCGGTGGCGGATTTCCAGCCATCATCTTTTAGCCAAAAATATTCAGGTATAGTTGCTTCGTCTGCCTTTTCTGAGGCACCCATCCATATCCATACCATGTTCCAGCGTTCAATTACGGGGTAGGATCGGACCATTGCGTTCCGTGGAATTTTTGATTGACCGGGAATTTCCACACAAGCCCCCGCAGGATTGAACCTTAAGCCGTGATAGCCACACTGGATTGTGTCACCTATGCATTCGCCGACCGATAGTGGTGCTGCGCGATGACAGCATTTATCTTCCAAAGCAACCGGCTCTCCATCTTCCGTTCGGAAAAGGACAACTGGTTCGTTAAGGAAGATTTTAGCGATTGGAGTGGCGGGTGGGAGGTCGGGTGCCCAAATCGCCGCATACCAAGCATTTTTTAGAAATTTTGCATTTGTTTCCGTCATTCTTTTTCCTCCCTGTATAGTTTAGCACAGGGTCATTAGGTTTTTAAGTATTTCAAATACTCACCCTTTTTGTGGACTATATAGGGGTGTAGGCTGAGTTTATGTCTGGCCTTCCACCCGAAATTTCAACTCCAATTCCTTGGCGTGTCCAATTGGCCGTCTACGGGACGGCGTTGTTTTCGAACAGTTCTCTCCATCTCTATAACGTTGTTGTTCCTCTATGGACAGCAACCCTGACGAATAACCCCTTGATAATTGGTATTGTTTTGGGAGCAAGGCACGTTTTGCCGATGTTATTCTTGATTCATGGTGGTGCAATGATGGATAGGTTTGGAACCCGCCGAGTAATGCTGATATTTGCTGGTGCCGCAATTATCGTTCCTCTGTTGTATCCATCGATGCCGCTGATACCTGCCTTAATTTTATTTCAAATGTTCGGAGGCCTGGCCGTAATGACCACCTGGATAGGAGCACAGTCTCTTACCGGTAGTCTCATGCGAGGTGAACCTGTATATACCGGCCGATTAACGTTGGCGACGCGTGTCGGCACAATATTTGGTCCGCCTGTCGTTGGTGCAATTTGGGATTTGGCTGGTCCGTGGTGGGCATTTTGTTTCTTGAGTGGTTGGGCAGGGATGACGTTTTTATCCACTTGGCTGGTACCTCGTCCGGAAAAGCTAACATCTAAAAAACAGTTAATCCTCCAAAAACCAAAACAAAATTTCAGTGACGTGTTGCCCAAGCTTAGTGATTATCTCGCTGCTCTCCGACTGATTGCTATACCTGCAATTGGATTGGTATTTATGGTTACTATCTTGCGGCACTCCGGGGTTGCAATCCAATCAAATTTCTACGTCATCTACCTCAATGGTATTGGAATATCCGGAACGTTAATCGGTATATTATTTTCTGTGCTCGGCCTAGTCGGTGGTTTGGGGGCTATTAGTACAGGGTGGCTTGCCAACCGATTTTCAAATCGTCGTATTCTTATTTCTTCCATAGCGCTGGGTGTCTTCATGATTTCAATTACACCAATTATTGCTTGGACTGGATTCCAACTGGATCCTTCACCAATTTCTTCGATTTTTGAATTTCTTGGGATTAAAATCGATTGGCTACCTGTAGCGGGGGTCTTTGGGCTTTACGTACTTTTCGTGATAGCTATTGCCATAAGAGGGGCCACCTCTGGTGTCGCACAGGCTATGGAAATTTCTATTGTTGCGCAAGCAGCTGGGGAAGCCCAGGGGAAGGGAGCCGGTCTCCGAGTAACAGCTGGCAGGGTGGCCGCCGTATTCCTTCCGATTTTGATGGGGGCTGTGGCGAAAGTTTTTGGCCTTGAAATGTCATTCTTTATTGTGGGTGGTGCGATCTTATTGGTTCTTGGCTGGTTAGCCATTAAAGACGTTGGAGCCAAGGCAAAACTTGATTCTTAGCTCATAATATGTGCTTCTTATCCTTGGTAAAATTTATAACCATGGTCAGTTGATATTGAAAAACAACGGCTGTGACGTGTTCTGCACTAAAAAAATTAGTTTCCGGACACTTTTGACTGACGTTTTTTCAAGTAAAGATAGGTAGAGGGACGGATTGTAATGTCTGAATTCATCGCTTCAAAAGGACCTCATACACCAAATTTTAATGACTCTGACTTGTCACTATCGAGCACTCGATATGTCGATGTTGTTGATCTTCCCTGGGTAAACACCGTTTATGATGGCATAGAGATGAAGATTTTATTTAAGGATGAACAACGTGGCGTAATGACGGCTCTGTTTCGCTGGCAGCCAGGAGCGAAGCTACCGATGCATGAGCATACTGATATTGAACAAAGTTATGTACTCGAAGGTAGCCTTTGTGATTTCGAAGGTGAATGCGTGGCAGGAGACTACGCCTGGCGTCCGGCAGGAAGCAAACATGAAGCGTGGTCACCGAGTGGATGCTTATTGCTGGCTATGTTTCTCAAGCCTAATAAATTTATTGATGGACCTGAGGCACTGACTGATAAGTGAGTTCTAAATAGGAACAAATAGCTCTTCAATAGGGACAGTCTCAGTGATGAAATGTTGTTCATGCAAATGCTTTAGCAGGGCTTCTAGAGTTGGGCGATTGGGTTCTATGCCATAAGGCCAAGGGTCCCCGTCAAAAAGTTCATCAACCTCATCCATATCCGAGAACATAAAAGGCAACATACAGTGTTGGGCAGCTGAAACCCGCAGTTTTTTCAGGGCCCAGTCCTTTGAAGCCTCAAATGCATTGTAGAGGCTCTTAGCAATCCACCTATTTTGTTCATAAACATCCTGTCTAATAGCAATGACATGCATGATCGGATGAATACCTGTGCGTTTAAAATATTCACGTTCTACAGAGCGATAATCGGAGAAAAGGCGCTTAACGTCTGGATGTTTACCCATAGAATCTGGCCGCCGCGATCCAATGATACCATCGATTTCACCATCCGCGAGTAAATTACTAATAGATTTTCCTGAGTTGTTTGGGACAATGGTTGGAGATATCGATGGGGATGTTGTTTCTATTTTTGCATGGGTACCTGTCTGCTCAATTGCTCCTTCAATCCATTTTACAGTTGACCAGTCCACTCCATAGTCGTGTTGCAGATGTCCGCGGATCCAGACGGCAGCCGTTTGTGAATGCTGAGGTACACCGATTACTCTCCCCTCTAGGTCCTTGGGATCGGAAATTCCGCAAGTGTTATTGATAAAAATGAAACCATGACGGAAGGCTTTGGACGGGAAAATTGGAATTCCGACAAACGGAAAATTGCCGTTTAGCGTTCGGGTAATAAATTCGGAGCTGGAAAATTCAGAGACATCAAAAAGTTCATCACCCAACATTCCATCGAAGATACGACGAGGCTCATTGATTTCGATGAATTCGAGTTCAATTCCTTCTGGTTTTATTAAACCGTACTTTAGGGCGTCCAATCTGTCGTATCCGCCGGCTGCAAAGCGAATTTTGAGCATAATATAATTCCTAAAAATCACTACATTTGGAAGAAAGACTATAAAGCTATTATGCTGGAAACTATACGGTGACTATCGAGGGTTACAATGGGAACTAATGTTGAATTGATGGCATCTGACGGTCATGGCTTTAGTGCTTATCTTGCGGAGCCAATTGACAACCCAAGGGGCGGTATTGTTGTTGGTATGGAGATGTACGGTGTTAACTCATATCTTAAACATGTTTGTGAAAAATTTGCCGGTGAGGGGTTTACAGCGATTGCACCCGCATTATTTGATCGGGAAGAAAAAGGTCTTGTTCTATCCTATGATATTGAGGGTATGCGTCGTGGAAAGGAGATAAGCCATAACGTGAATTACGATAGTGTTTTAAAAGACGTAATGGCCGCAGCAGAATATATTTCCTTTGCTGGTAAGGTAGCGATTTCAGGTTACTGCTTTGGCGGAACCATTAGTTGGTTGGCGGCATGCAGAGGCCGGTTTGATGCATCGATAGTTTATTACGGTTCTAATATGTGTGATTTTCCTAGCGAAGAGCCAAAATGTCCCGTTATTAGCCACGTTGGAACCCTTGATACTGCTGTACCGCCGGAGGATATTGCTAATTTCAAAATCTATCGGCCGGAAGTGTCCTGGCATATATATAAGGGCGTGAAGCACGGCTTTGATAGTTACGTGAGGCCAGAACGTTACAATGCAAGTGCATCAGCCTTGGCTTGGGAGCGTACGCAAGACTTCTTGGCAAAATACATAGATTAGAAGTTGGATATTAAAAATCTCAAATTTTGTGGTGTAGTAAGTGAGTAGAAAAAAGCCCAGACCGGGAGGCTTGGCAGGCGCCTTCTCACACCGTAACTTTGCGATCTTTGCTATTGGAAATTTTCCATCACAGTGTGGTGTTTGGGCCCAGCGCCTCGCTATTGGCTGGTTAACTTGGGAGTTAACCAAATCGCCTTGGTGGCTTGGACTCATGGGGTTTGCCGATCTAGTTCCTGTCGTCCTCCTTAGTCCATTTGCCGGTTATCTGGCGGATCGTTTCGAGCGGATCAAGTTGGCAAGAATTATCCAATGCATGAATGTCATAGTAACTGCTGTATTAACAGTGACAGCCTTTGTTGGGTGGTTGAATGTCGAACTTCTTTTACTTTTTGCATTCATTACGGGAATGGACCACGCTTTTTTTCAACCAATTCGAAGTTCATTGCCACCAGCATTGGTTCCTCGAGAAGATTTACCCGCTGCAATTGCATTTGGGGGTTTTACATGGAACTCAGCAAGACTTATTGGCCCTGCGCTGGGGGCAATAATTTTAAAATTCTTTAATGTTGAAGCGGTATTTTTAATAAATACTTTTCTATATCTTTGGTTTTTTGCGGCTCTGTGGATAGTTAAAGCACCCCCTTTACCAGAACGAAAGCCGTCGGGATTATCGGTGCTAGGGGATATAGTCGCTGGATATCGCTATGCGGCCTCACACCCTTTGATTGGACCATCACTCATAATTCTTTTTGGGTCGTCTTTTTTAACCCGACCTCTTGTTGAGTTGTTGCCCGGCATCTCATCCGGTGTGTTTAATCAAGGCCCCGGAGGCCTCGCTATTTTAACTTCCGCTATGGGAGTAGGCGCAGTTTTAGCGGGCATCACCATCGCCCAGCGTGGTAAATTTGAAGGGCTGTCTACAATTACTACCTACGCAGTTTTGATAGGGGCTATCGTGCTGGTTATCATAACAAATACGAATCACTTTGGGGTCGCAATTTTTTGTATGGTCCTTTTCGGGATTCAGTATTCTCTGGTTGGGACTTGCATTCAGTCGATCATTCAGGCGGTCTCTGAAGAGACTATGCGTGGCCGGGTATTGGCACTCTATGGCATGATTTGGATAGGCGGAGCAGCCGTTGGCTCGGTGGTTATCGGTGCCCTCTCTGAATTTTTTGGACTAACCCAACCGATTACTGCATGTGGGGTCGTTTGCCTAGTCGTTTTTATATTCTCTTATTTAAAGAAAAATCAAATTGAAGACCAGATTGTAAAACATCAAAATCTAGAATAATTGGCCCTCATCGATTTACTTAAAACTTTCAAATCGTCGGGCTCATCCACATCAAAAGTAAGGTTAGTCCGTTCTAAAATTGTTACTTTACAACCTGCTTTGTTGGCGTCCTCTTGGTGTTTAAGGAAACTATTCTTGCCAAATGAAAATGGAATTGTATTTGGAGGTTGCAGCAGGAGTACGTTAGTGCCGGATAACTTGGTATCTGGAGCAATTACAACAGAAGAAGTGTCCGGCAAATTAGACCGTATGATAATCTCTAGGTCTTTTGATCCTATTTTAGCAAGATCTGAGGGTAATACTAACAAAGCACTTGCTTCCAGGATACTCGCTGCTTTACGGGCTGTCTCCAATGCTCCATTTAGGGTTGATTTATCTTCTTCTAGAATGGCATGGGCTCCAGTTTTTTCAGCCATATCTAGGGCATTGGAATCACGACTTATGACTATGACCTCATCAATTTTGGGCGTGCTGATCGCTACTCTCAGAACATGACTGAACATGATTTTATTTAGTGCTAAACGTTCTTCATCGGTTAGGGCAGCCGAGAGGCGACTTTTCCCTTCGGAGAAGGGCTTGACAGGAATGACGGCGACAATGGGCATCTTGATTTGTATAATTTTAGAACAATAACTCAGCGAATTTTATGGCTTCAAATGCAAGTTCTTTTTCATCTTCATCCGATTTCATCAAAGTTTGGCTAACTTTTACATTTATTCCGGTTGCTGCAACAGCGTCAACTAATTCTGAATCTTTTTTGTCAATAATCAGTCCGTCAATCAGGTTACCGTAATGTTTTGCAATTCCTAAGGCGGATGACGGTAATCCGATTTCATCCATCATTTTTGCGGCGGGACCCTTTATTGCTTTTCCCCCTACTATAGGGCTAACGGCAACGATTCGAACTTTTGCTGCTTTGAGAGACTCCCTAACACCAGGGATATTTAAAATAGGATCAATACTGACAAATGGATTAGACGGACAAATAATGATTGCACTGAGTTGTGGGTCAATTAGGGCCTTTTTCAGTTTGGGGGAAGGTGTTGCGGTCTCCATGCCCTTGTAGTGAACCCCTGTAAAAATTGGTTGGCAACGTAAGCGAACAAAATAATCCTGAAAAAAGAAGTCTCCTTCTTGTGTGTCAACGATGGTGCCGACGCGGTGATCAGTCATAGGAACAATATAATGCTTAACATTGTATTGCCGGCATAGAGCTTCCGTGACTTCTGAAAGTGTTTGCCCTTCAGAAAGGCGGCGGGTGCGCTCGATGTGTGTGGCAAGATCTTTATCGCCAAGCCGGAACCAATCCTCACCACCAAATCTTCTCAGGGACGCCATAAAATTCCATGTTTCTGAACATATACCCCATCCCCGCTCCCGGTCGTTTATCCCCGCTAACTTATAGATTGCTGAATCCAGATCCGGGCATATGTAATAATTGAGATGTACAAAGTCATCGCCGGTATTTACCGCTATTGTGAGCTCTTCTGGGTCAAGGATGCGCGCGAGTCCATGGGCTAATTTAGCGCCGCCAACACCGCCTGATAGGGCAAGAATCATAATGGTAGCCTTTTAATTAGCGAAATAAGTCTTGTTGTTGAGCACGGATTAGGTCGTTTGCTTTTCCTTGACCTAAGCCACCGGCATAACCCCGGATATGGATAATTGGTCGGCCTTCGTCGGCTGCCCCCATTACTATGGAGGCCGCAGCTGCCAACTCATCCGCTAAGCCGATCTGTGTTGTGCGTAAGGGTCGATTGTAGAGATCAGGATGTCCATTGAGGTCGAGCAAAGCATCAATCCCATCCGTACCTATAGCGATTCCTACTGTGCCATTACGCCAAGCCCGTCCAACGCTGTCATTGATAATAACTGCTATATCTGTATCAAATACTTTTGCAAAGGCCTGCTTAAATCTCTTGCAACTATCATCGGGGTTCTTGGGTAATAATAAAACCCTTTGAGGCGTATCGCTATTAGTACGGTTTGGAAGGGGTTCTATGTTTGAAGAGTCTATGCCGGCGTTAGCCATCACTATGCCGAGGTTATGCTCCACAATCAAAACACCTCTTCGTTTTCTAATTACGCATTTTGATTCAGAAAGAATTAGTTCAACGAGCCTTGGGTCCTTTTCAACCTCTCCCGCAAGCTCTATTGCGGCCCGGGATGGAGATACGGCTTCTAAAGTCGCGTAACGATTTTCTGATTTGGAGACGATTTTTTGTGCTAAAACGAGAATATCGCCGCTTTGAAGTACCAATTCGCAGCGCTCTAATCCATCGATTATTATTTGTATTAAATTATCACCGGGCTTGATAAGGGGTATATCTGGGAGTGCAGTAACGGTAACCGCTTGAGTAGATACTATCCCAGTACCGACATCCCGATTTTCCTCGATAGCGTTCAAGCTTTAATCCTCATGTTTCCCAGGGTTACCCGTTATCCGAATACCTGAGCCAGGGATCTTATGGGCCCGGTTTATAAAGATTAGGACAGACGTCATCGCCTCAGAGGCAGCGGCATTAGCTAATGGCCCTGCATGCCAGCCTTTCATGCCTGCAGCATTGGCAAGTTTTATTGCCATTTCGCGATCCGCCTTGGTGTTGCCGCAAACAAGCACATCGCAATCGATGTTATAATCTAAGTCCGCCAAATGTTGTGCTGCGATATTTTGGAAGGCTGAGACGACTGACACATCTTCGCCGAGCATTTTTTGTGCTGCAATAGCTGCAGACCCTCCTTCTGGTAGTTGCACTGTTCCGACCTTTGGTGGAACTAGCGGCGCTGTGACATCTATCACAATTTTATTTTTTACGGCGTGAGAGATGATCCCCAATGTATCAAGCTGATTGGCGTATGGAACAGTCAGTACGATGACGTTGCCCCGCAAAGCTGCGTCTAAACTATTAGCACCTTCAATAGTGGCCGTGTTTCCTTTGGGTGATATTTCATTGCGGATCTGTTGGGAGGTTTGTCTCGCTCGCTCTGGATCCCGTGATCCAATAATGACCGAATAACCCGACCTGAACCAACGCATCGCCAGCCCAGAACCCTGTTTGCCTGTGCCGCCTATAATACCGATAGTAGGTTTTTGTTCTGACAATGAATTCTCCTCAAGCGATTACGGCTAACGGTTTTGCAAGAAAGGACGCTTCTTTTCTTTCCAGAGACACAGTTTGGTACAGGGTAGTTCTCTGGATAGCCTGGCGGCCAGATATTTTAATAATTTTTTCCATTTCCTTAGGTTGGCGTTCCTGTCCATGTATTGTTCCCGCAGCACGAGAAATACTTTCATTCATAAGTGTGCCCCCTACATCATTTGCACCGGAGTTAAGGCAGGCCCGAAGCCCGCCGTCACCCATTTTAACCCAGGATACCTGTATGTTCTGAATGACTGGGTGTAATACTATTCGGGCTATCGCGTGCATTAAAACAGCTTCACGAAATGTGGGTCCACGGCGAGCGAAGCCTCTTAAAAAAATTGGGGATTCCATGTGGATGAAGGGTAGGGGTACGAATTCCGTAAACCCACCGGTTTTCTGCTGTAATTTGCGAATGTGAAGGAGGTGCTGTGCCCAATGCCGGGGATTGTCAAGGTGGCCATACATTATCGTGGCGGTGGTGCGGAGGCCCAACCGATGGGCTGTTTCCATAACTGAAAGCCATTCACCGGTATTAAGTTTATCAGGGCATAAAATTGCGCGAACGCGATCATCAAGAATTTCCGCCGCAGTTCCTGGGAGAGTGTTCAAGCCAGCCTTTTTTAGAAGCAAAAGAAACTGTTCGATTGACAGACCTAGGGTTTGAGCGCCCTGTTTGATCTCTAGCGGTGAGAAAGCATGAATATGAATATCAGGGGCGGTTTGTTTAACGACTTCGCAAATTTCCAGATAAGTGTCTCCTGTATAGTCAGGGTGGATTCCTCCCTGTAAGCATACTTCGGTTGCCCCGCGGCTCCATGCTTCACTTACTCGTCTGCTTATTTCAGCGATATCGAGTAGGTATGGTTTGCCCCGCAAGTTTTCAAATGTTTTACCTTTCGAAAATGCGCAAAATTTACAGTGATAGGAACAGATGTTTGTATAGTTTATATTGCGGTTAACGACATAAGTAACATCGTCGCCGACTACCTTTTCTCGGATTGTATTTGCTGTTGTACAAATGTAATTGAAGTCGATGTCCCGGGCTTCAAAAAGTCGAGAAATTTCATCTACATAAAGTGAATGCCCTGACAACACCCTGTCTAAAATATGTTTTATATCTGGAGTTGGCATAACTCGTTTTGATATAAATTCTGGTGGATCGCTATTTTTACCCGGCGCCCAACCGTCGGTGCGCGCAAATCCGTCGGTGTCGCTGTTGCGTATGGCTGCCGTTGCCATTTCGGGTGATAACCAATTCGTTGCGTCTTGAATGAAGGTAGGATAAATCGCGAGCCGTTCCACCAATGTTTTGCCGTATTCGGCGGATTGATAGGTGAGCTGTTTTATTTCCGGCCAGGCTGCTTCCGGGTTTACATGGTCAGGTGTTACAGGTGAAATACCGCCCCAGTCGTTTAGACCGGCACCGATAAGTTCTGGGTAGACGTCTGGGCTCAGGTTCGGCGGCGCCTGAATATTCATCTTCTTACCAAAAATTATGCGGGCACAAGCAATAGTCCAAAGGAGGTCATTGCGATCTGGTTCGGGTGTTTTGGCCATACGAGTGGTTGGCTTAGCACGAAAGTTCTGAATGATAACTTCTTGAATATGACCGAATTTTTGGTGAATTTTTTTAATTTCGAGTAATGCCTGCAATCTATCTGCTCGGGTTTCGCCGATCCCAATTAAAATGCCCGTTGTAAATGGGACCCTGGCCTGGCCTGCTTGTCGCAGTGTTTCCAGACGAACATGAGATTCCTTATCCGGTGATCCAAAATGTGCTCCCCCGGGTTGGGACAGGGCTGGTGCTGTCGACTCTAACATCATACCCATAGATACACTTACCGGGCGCAGTATCGCTATTTCGACGGAGGTCATGGTGCCGGGGTTTACATGAGGAAGCAGTCCTGTTTTCTCAAATACTGTCCCACAGCAAGCAGCCAGGTATTCAATAGTGGAACCGTAGCCTAGGGCCTTCAGAGCGTCTAAAGCTGCTCGATACCGGAGTTCCGGTTTGTCTCCTAGGGTGAATAACGCTTCCTTGCAGCCCATCTCCTGGCCCTGACAGGCAATTTCCATTATTTCATCGGGTAACAAATAGGGTGACTTCACCTTGCTCGGGGTTGTGGCGAAGGTGCAATAACTACAGCTGTCCCGACACAACCTCGTAAGAGGAATGAAAACTTTGCGGGAATAGGAAAGCCGATCAGCGTGACCTTTGTCGCGCAGAGTCGCAGCCTCGTTCATCAATTCAATGAGTGAGGCGTTAAGAAGGCTGTCTATAGTAAAATTTTTTCCCAATGGGCCCGTTCCAATTCGGATGACGTGGACTAATAATATGACCATACTGCTGATCGACTAAGAGGAAAAGATGGGTAGCGAGGCCCTGTTGATGAATGACTGTTAAAAGAATCGCCGTTTTAGGAGCAGGACATGGAGGGTATGCGGCGGCAGCTGACCTTACCGCCCGTGGATTTGAGGTACGGTTGCATGCGAGGCGTTCGGAAACCCTTGATCCCTTAAGAGAGAAAGGCTTAATCAATGTAAGCGGGGTTCAGGAGGGAGCCATTCCTATTGCTGTATTGACAACAAGTATTGGGGAAGCGGTTACCGGTGCAGATTTGATAATGATGGTGGTGCCGTCAGTTGCGCATGAGACCTATGCTCAATTACTCGCCCCATTATTAACGCCAGAGACCCCAGTATTTGTAAATCCAGGGCACACGGGTGGTGCTTTACATTTTGTCAGCGAGCTTCGAAGAGCCGGTTATTCTCAGCCCATAAAAACCTGTGAAACCGTAACTTTAACATATATTTGTCGTAAGACCGCTCCGGCGGACGTAGAGATATTTTCCTATACTAAAAAACTCAAATTTGCGGCCTTCCCGGGGAAAAATGCACACGAAATGTTTAATCTTGTAAAACCGCTTTTCCCTGAAATCACTCTAGTGAGTAGCGTTTTGGAGACCGCGCTTACCAATATAAATGCGGTGTTTCACGCACCCGCAATGTTGATGAATGCCGGGTGGATAGAAGATACGGGCGGAGATTTTTTGTTTTATCGTGATGGAATTACACCCTCTATTGGAAGGGTCATAGCCCAGGTTGATGCTGAAAGAATGGCTGTCGCTCGAGGGCTTGGTGTGCCAACTGCCAGTTTCCTCGATAATTTTTATCAGGCAGGCCTCACAACTTTAAATGCTAAACAATCTGCTGATATTTCGCGTGCCTGTTTTGAAAGTGAGCCTAATGCTAAAATAAAGAGCCCCTCCACGCTTGATCACCGGTACGTTCATGAAGATATCGGCTATGGGCTTGTGCCAATTTCAGATTTTGGCCGGTTAGCTGGTATTTTTACCCCCACGATTGACGGTATTATCCATCTAATCTCTGAGATGATGGGTATCCGATATGCAACTACTGGATTGACACTTGAGGCGATGGGCCTTGGTGAACTGGGCTTGGATCAGGTAAAAAAATTTGTCGAGTTAGGGGAGTGATGTCTAAAACTGTAACGAAAATTGCAATTTTTGGGGCAGGAGGCGGCGGAACGTCGGCTGCAGCTCACCTTACAACCCTAGGTTTTGAGGTTAGGCTTTATAGTCAGGATGAAAGTGCCCTTAAGCCTCTACAGGAAATTGGGGGCATTGAATATGATGCACCCTTCGGAAAAGGCTTGGCAAAGTTTTCAATGATTACCAGTGATGCCGCCCTCGCGATGGATCAAGCGGAATTAGTGATGGTGGTCAGCCCCGCGCATTTGCACGAAAAATGGATTTCTGCTGCGGCCCCTCATTTAACTGATGAACATACTCTCTTCGTATCGCCTGGTCATACGTTGATGTTGATACCTCATATATTAAGATCCAATGGGATAAAAACCCCAGTATTCTGTGAAACGGCAACTTTACCGTACCTTTGCCGCCGGACAGGACCAACGAAGTGCCGTATCTCAAGGGTGTCCGACTTTATGGTTTTTGGAGGATTTCCAGGTGTAGATAGTGAGCGCCAGTACGACATAGTGAAGACCGTTTATCCCTCAGTTAAATTGTTTTCCAACATTCTTGAGACGCTGTTTCCATATGGTAATGCCATTCATCATCCGCCAGCTCTTCTGTGTAATGCGGGCCGGGTTGAAGCAACAGGTGGCGATTTTCGCCACTATTACGATGGTATCACACCATCCGTGGGAAGGCTGATTGACGCTGTGGATGTAGAACGTTTGGCAGTAGCCTCGGCGCTTGGCGCTAAGACAATGCCATTTGTAGAACTATTTTACCGAATGGGGTATACGACGGAGGCCGCTCGGATTTCCGGTATCGCGTATGAAGCTTTTCATCAAAGTGAGCCAGACAAATGGATACCAGCACCAACTCAACTTGATCACCGTTATTTTTTGGAAGATGTACCCTACGGTCATATAATTTATGCTGAATTGGGACGGCTCGCCGGTATTCCCACGCCCACAATTAATCACATTATCTTCCTTGCCTCTGTTGCTCTGGGCCGAGACCTCAAAGCAGACGCATTGACTTTGGAGAGGATGGGTCTAGCCGGAGTGACAAAAGAAAAATTTTTGAGGATGCTCGAAATTGGGTTTGAAGATTAGGGAGAAAATGACATGGCGATAAGGTTAGGTATGCGATTTGACGGGTTCGACCCTGTTGGTGAAACAATAGAAGTAGCCGCTCAAGCGGAAGAGGCTGGAGCAGATACGATATGGATGGCGGAACATCTAGGTTACCGCGAAGCGGCCGTGTCCTGCATGGCATTTGCTCTAAAAACTAATCGAGCCATGGTGGTACCGACCGCTGTAATGCCCTATTTGTGGCATCCGGTTCCTACCGCAATGCAGTTTGCCACTATGTCAGAGGCCGCACCAGGTCGGGTGGGTATCTGTGTTTCTGTCGGTAATCTGCTCAACCTGCGTGAATCCGGTGTCCCACATCCGGAAAAGCCGGTTCGTGTTATACGTGAGTATGTTGAAGCTCTCCGGTCTTTGTGGGCAGGGGAAACTGTCGAACAGGAGGGTTTAGTCTGGCAATTGCGTGGTGCACGCTTGGCATTTCAACCACCCGCACCTATTCCCATATTCATTGCTTCAACAGGTCCGCAGGTCCTTGGTCTCGCTGGCCGGATTGCTGATGGTGTACTCTATTCTGGAGGTTTGTCGCTTGCCTCTATTCAAAAATGTGCTGCTAACGCTGAGGCCGGCATTGCTAAAGCCGGTCGCGATTCTTCGGAAGTGCGTAAGGCAGGCTTTGTTTACTTTGCTTGTTCAAGAAATGGTAAAGACGCTATTGAAGCTAATCGTCGTAAGATCGCTTTTCTTTTCCGGAACTCTGCGCAGGCAGCCAATATTGCCTCCATAGATATAGAGATAGATCACGAAGCTATTATGTCGCTGGTCAGAGAACGAAAACTTGATGAAGCGGCGCGTATGATTCCGCCCGAGGCAGTCCCAAAGTTTACTGTGGCCGGGACACCTGAACAATGTCGTGAACAGTTGCAGGCCTATATCGATGCAGGCGTCGATGAACCGGTGATTGAAGTCAGTGGTACCGAAGAAGAAAAAGCATTAGCGCTGGAAGTTATATACGAGTTTACGGCGGGCCGGTAGGTCCAAACAGGAGGTAACCATGCCTAAAATTGGCATTCGATTTGACGGGTTTGAGGATGCGCCGGAAACTTTCCGAGTCGCCGCGCTGGCCGAAGAGGCCGGTGCCACTGGGCTGTGGATGACCGAACATATTGGCTATAGAGAATCACTGGTCTCCTGCATGGCTTTTGCTATGAGGACCAAAGGAGCAACAGTCATCCCGGCAGCGGTAACACCTTATCTGTTTCACCCGACACCTACGGCCATGTCCCTGGCAACGATGGCGGAGGCATTCCCGGGCCGGGTGGGTGTGTCTGTCGCCATTGGCAATGCGCTGGACCTCAAAGAATCTGGTAAGGAACCAGAAGATGCTGTGCAGTTAGTGGAAAATTATGTCCGCGATCTCCGTGCTATGTGGACGTCTGAGCCGGTTCGAAGCGAGACTGAGGCGTACAGCCTGGCTGGGGCACGGATGTCCTTCAAGACTGAGCAAAAGATTCCAATCTATGTTATGGCACTTGGCAGCGAGGTTGCGTCTAAGGCTGGAGAGATTGCCGACGGCATGTTGATGTCCGCAGGGTTTTCGGTCCCGTTCGTCCAAAACTGTCTGAAAAAATTTCGAGAAGGCGCGGTGAAGGCCGGGCGCGATACCTCTGCTTTACGCACCGCCGCCTTTATTCATTTTTCCGTATCGGAAGATGGTATGTCGGCGCGTGAAGATGTCCGTCGTAAGCTGGCCTTTCTGTTCCGTAATCGGTTGATGGCCGAGAATATCGCCTCTTCTGGAATCTCTATTGATCAAGACGCCATTGTTGACGCAGTGTCAGCACGTGATCTCGACAAGGCGGCGACCTACGTACCCGATGAAGCCATTGAAGCCTTCGGCGTTGCGGGTACCGTCGCAGACTGTAAAAAATGTCTTGACGCCTATGTCGCGACCGGGCTCGATGAGCCGGTGATCCAGGTCGCTGGTGATCAGGCAGCCAAGACCCTGGCTCTGCAGGTGATCAGAGAATTCACCGGGTGAAGAAAAACCT